>JAHCJT010000145.1 GCA_026126245.1 Alphaproteobacteria bacterium | reverse complement strand
ACGCAGGCGCCGCCAGATTTCGCGCGGCGTCATCGGCCATATCCGCGGCGTGCCGCCGTCATGACGTCACGGTGCGATCACCATGCCCTCGCGCGCCACGACGACGCGCGGCTGGCCGTTTCTGGCCAGGCCCGGTCGTGCCGTCTTGGCCTCGCGCTCGACGCCGTCCATGAAATCATCGTCGTGCGACGGGTCGTGATGGAAGATCACCAAAGTGCCGACGTTGGCGGCGTCGGCGATGCGCACGCCCTCCTGCCACGTCGAATGGCCCCAGCCGCGATAGCTGGGATACTCGGCGTCGGTATAGGTGGCGTCGTAGATCATGACGTCGGCGTCGCGACACAGTTCGACCACGACCGGATCGGGCGGTCCGCCATGGTGCTCGGTGTCGGTGATGTAGCAGATCGACTTGCCGCCGTGCTCGACGCGGTAGCCGGTGGCACCGTTGGGATGGTTCAGCGGCGCGGTGCGCAGGCGCACGCCTTCGGCCGGACGCAGAGTCTCGCCGCTGCGGAAGTCGTGGAACTCGACCTTGGCGGCGAAGATGTCGAGCGTCACCGGATAGAGCGGCGCCATCATCAGCTGCTTGACGACGTCGACCAGTCGCAGGATCGGCGCCAGGTGGCCGGCCCATACCCGCACGGTGTTGTCGCGCGTGAACAGCGGCTTGAAGAAGGTCAGTCCGCAGATGTGGTCGAAATGCGTGTGCGTAAAGAAGATGTCGAGTTCGAGTCTGTCGGCCGTGCACAGCGTTTCGCCCAATGGTCGCAACCCGGTACCGGCATCGAAAATGAGTCGCCGCGACCCTGCGGTGACTTCCAGGCACGACGTGTTGCCACCGTAGCGTACGTACTCAGGCCCGGCGCAGGCGATTGATCCCCGCACGCCCCAGAACTTCACCGAGAAATCGCTCGCCAAGCGGGTCTCCCTCCCGCGCCAGCCTCGCCGCCCGCCAGCCCGGTTTGTCGCATAGTAGAATCTCGACCGTCATCAAGTCAGGTAGAAATGCGCGCCCGCTTTGGGCGCGACTGGCCGCGACACCCGTCCGCAGACTGCGCAGCCGCTGTCGGGCGCGGATTTAACGTTGCGCTAATCTGTCTCTATGAGCAACTTTCCGCTGTTTTCGCCGCGATACAGCATGGCGATAGCGTCGGGCGCCGCCGCAAACCCCTGCAGGATGTGCTCGCGATAGCGCAGCTGGCCGCTGCGCACCCAGCCGGCCAAGTCACGCACGGCCTCGTCATAGCGCGCCATCCAGTCGAACAGCAGGAAGCCCTCGACGCGAGCCCGCTTGACCAGCAGATGCCGCTCGATGCGTGGACCGGTGGGCCAGGGATCCCAGCTCGCCACTGACGCGGTGCCGCAGACGACGACCCGCGCCCGGAGCGCCAGCCGCGCCAGCACTGCGTCGCTGATCGGGCCGCTGGTGTTGTCAAAATAGACGTCAACACCTCGCGGGCAGGCGGCATCCAGCGCTGCACCGACGTCACCCGCCTTGTAGTCGATGGCCACGTCGAAGGCGAAATCGTCGCGGCACTGCCTCACCTTGTCGGCACCGCCGGCAATGCCGACCGTGCGGCAACCTTTGAGCCTGGCGATCTGGCCGACGGCCGAGCCGACCGCGCCGGCCGCGGTCGAAACCACCACCGTGTCGCCGGCCTTCGGCATGCCGACGCCCAGCAGGCCCCAGTAGGCCGTGACGCCGTTGAGGCCAAGGATGCCCAACGACGTGGACAGCGGCAGGTCGCGGTCGGCGACCGCGCGGGCGGACTGCTCGTCGACCACCGCATAGCGCTGCCAGCCGAACATGCCGGTCACAAGATCGCCGACGCGGAACCGATCACTGGCCGAAGCCACAACCTCGCCGGCCGCAAAGGCGCGCATGACATCGCCGACCGGCACCGGTGGTGCATAGTTGGCCGCCGCGTTGACCCAGCCGCGCATCGCCGGGTCGACCGACAGATACCGGTTACGAACAAGTATCTGACCGTCGGCGGGATCCGGAACCGGCGCGGTATCGAGCGCGAAATGCGCCGCCTGCGGGATGCCCACCGGTCGCGCGGCCAGAACGACACGCCTGTTCTCAAGGTTACGCGGCATGGTCCTTGCTCCGTTCCGGACCGGACTTGGGTCGACAATGAGGTCGATTGCCTCGGGATCCGTTGCATTCACCCCTTGATTGGGAGCAATATAAATGCGCGCACAAGGTCCGAACGCCCCGCTGGCGCCCCTTGCCGATGGCTCCCCGGGGTGGACGCATACCGACGGCGCACGGTACCGCGGGGACGTGACTATGAGAACCGCCAAGTTCGGGATCGGTCAGCTGGTCAGACACCGGATCTACCCGTTCCGGGGCGTGATCTTCGACATCGACCCGGTGTTCGCCAACACCGAGGAGTGGCTGATGTCGATCCCCGAGGAAGTCCGGCCGCGGCGCGACCAGCCCTTCTATCACCTGCTGGCCGAGAACGCGCAGACCACCTACGTCGCCTACGTGTCGGAACAGAACCTGTTGCCCGATCGCAGCGGCAAGCCGGTGGGCCACCCCCAGATCAACGAACTGTTCGCCGACTTCAACGGCTCGCATTATGAGCCGCGCCATATCCGCGCCCACTGAGCCGCGCCCAACGTCGCTTCATGCTGCCGCCCGTCGCGGGCTTGTGATCGGTCGTATCCGCGCCGTCCGTTAGCGTGTCCGCACCAACCGGGGGTGCGGGCCATGCGAGGAACGGCAAGACTGCTGGCGCTGGCGGCGACGTTGCTGTTGATCGCCGCGCCGCCGCTCGCCGCGCAGGAACATCCGGTCACCAACACCAAGATCGAGCCGCCGCAGGCGCCGGTGCTGCGCGACATGCTCAAGGGCGGCGGCTATGTCATCTTCTTCCGCCACGGCACAACGCCGGACTACCAGGAACCCGGTCCGGTCGATTTCTCCCGCTGCGATGCGCAACGCAACCTCAACGCGCTGGGCCGCGCCCAGGCGTTCGCCATCGGCGAGGCGTTCCGCGAACTGGGCATTCCCATCGGCGAGGTTCTGGCCAGTCCATTCTGCCGTTGCACCGACACCGCGCGCATCGCCTTCGGCCGTGTCGCCATCGATGAGGCAGTGCGCGGCGACAAGGACAAGAGCGGGCATTTGCGGGCGCTGTTCGCGACGCCGCCGCCGGCCGGAACCAACCGCGTGCTGGTCGGCCACGGCTCGGCTGGTGGCATGATCGGCGACGAATTCCTGCGCGAGGCCGAGGCGATGATCGTCAGGCCAGAGGGCGACGGCAAGTTCAGGTTGATCGCCCGCGTGCGCGCCGAAAGCTGGGCACAGTGGATCGAACGGCATCGCCAGCCGCCGCCAGGCACGCCGCGTGCCGGACAATGAGGGCCGCGCATCGCCCCAGGCGAGTCACAACGTCGCGCCGTTGACGATGGACAAACGCCGTGCCGTCCCGCACCTATGATGGCGGTTCAACCGGCACGGAGTGGGCTCGATGCGACGGCGGGTGGCGGCAACGTTGGCCGCGGTTTTCATGCTGACGCTGCTGCAGGCGACGCCGGCGCCGGCGCAGATGCCGCCGGAGTGGCCGGGTGCCGCGAAAGCCGTGCTGGGCGAGCTGGAAAAGGGCTCGAGCTTCGCCGAGCGGCCGTTCAAGGACGAAGCCCGGCTCGGTTGGACGCTGGCGCGCAAGTGGCGCCTGCACAACAACCGCAACACCGAGATCGTCATGGCCGAATATCTGGCGATGGTGACGCTGTGCCGCTGGTCGGGTTGCGCCAAGGACCTGGTGGCCGGCCGCACGATCGCCGCCCGCGCCGCCGAGGTGAAGGCCGAGAAGGCGCGCTACGCCGACGCCTACGCCATGGTCGACGCTTCGTTCGCCTGGCTCAACGGCCTGAGCGGACCCGGCACCGAGTCGGCGAAGAAGAACGCCGCCCTGTGGGCCAAGGACAAGGACGAGGCGGCGGCCGACTTCGCGATCTCGAACATCTACGCGCTGGGCTGGCTGCTGGCCCGCGAACAGCCTGATGCGGCGCGTCAGGCGGCGATGCTGGGCTATTTCGGCCTGTTCGTGAACGGCAGGGCGTGGATCGGCGAGCGCTGCCTGGATATCACCAAGATCGCCACCATCCTCGACGCCCCGCCCAAGGTCGAGACCTGCAACTGAAGCGGTTCCCGGCCCCGCAACACCGGCCAGAAAGAGATCGCCGGCCGGCGCACGACGGAGCGAGTTCCTCGCGTTTCCGGGACGCATGACGCCGCTCGAGCGGTACGAGGTCTTGCGGCAGACGGGCGCCAGCGCCGCGGAACGGATGTCCATCGAAGAAGCGGCCGGAGCGAGCCGGCCGTCCTTGTGGGTCCTGCGGCGGATACGGTCTACTCGGCCGCCACCGCCTGCTGCACGAAGCGCTTCTTGTCGAATTCATCGGCGACGCGCGCGTCGTTGTCGAGCAGGGTCTTGGCGTCGATGTCGGCGTACTGCATCACGCCCATGTCGATCAGCGCCTTCTGCACGCGCGGCCCGAACAGGCCGATGTCCTTCAGGGTCGGCACGATGCGGGTGAACAGCCGCGTGCGAAAGGCCTGCATCACGCCGGAGTTGTAGGCGTATTCCATCAGGTCCTTGACCGGCAGC
Organism: Alphaproteobacteria bacterium; assembly: GCA_026126245.1. GTDB lineage: Bacteria > Pseudomonadota > Alphaproteobacteria > Reyranellales > Reyranellaceae > Vineibacter. Next base: position 7,593 of record JAHCJT010000145.1, on the reverse strand, counting down.
CCGGCGCGTTCCCAGACCTCGCCCTGGTTGAAGCGGTCGCGCATGAAGTAGAGCCCCTCGACCGCAAACTCCTCGCGCTCGTCGCGCTCCTTGTCCGTGAGCTGCGGGTAGTAGTCGCGCAGCGCGACGCGACCGTAGGCGACGTGACGCGCCTCGTCCTGCATGACGTAGGCGTTGCACGCCGCCGCCAGGTTGTTCTTTGCCGAATCGCGGATGCGCTGGAAGGCCGCCAGCGCCAGGCCTTCGATCAGGATCTGCATGCCGAGATAGCCAATATCCCAGCGCCGGTCCGTCAGCGTCTGCTCCAGCAGCATCTTCAGCGACGGTGTGATCGGGTAGGCCATCCTGAACTTGTCGTGCAGCAGGCGCTTGTAGACCTCGACGTGGCGCGCCTCGTCCATCACCTGCGTGGCGCCGTAGAACTTGGCGTTCATGTCGGGAACGGTGCTGACGATCTTGGCGGTCGCGATCAGCGCGCCCTGTTCGCCGTGCATGAACTGCGAGATGGTGTGCGCCTGCAGGTTCCAGCGCAGCCAGACCTTCTCCTTTTCTGTCATCTTGTCCCAGAAGGGCGAACCGTAGATCGCGATGGTCTCGTCGCTGAGTCCCATCGGATTGTCCTCGCCCAGCTCCTGCGACCAGTCCAGCCGCGTGCTGCCGTTCCATTGCTGCTGCTTGCCCTTCTCGTAGAGGTCGAGCAGCTCGGCGTTGCCGTCTTCGTATTCCCAGGTGAAGTGGATTTCCGTCTTGCCGTCGAAATGCCAGCCCGTCGTCTCGACCGGCAGCTGATAAATGCGATTCGATGTCATGGGCTGCGTCCCCTCGGCGTCGCGCAAGGACGCCATCGATGCCACCAAGAGCACGCGCCGCGCCTTGATGCATTGACGTGGATCAGGGGTGTTCGATCACGGGCGGCCGACGCGCCGACGGTGCTCAGGATCGCGTGCTGCCCAGGTGGCAGCGAACGCGGCTGTTGCATCCCACACATGAAAACCGCCGGCGCGCGAGGCACGCCGGCGGCCACTCGATTCCGAATCGGATCGCGCCTACTCGGCGGCGATCGACTCCTTGACGAAGCGCTTCTTGTCGAAGTCCTCGGCGACTTTCAGGTCGTTGTCGAGGATCGCCTTGGCGTCGATCTTGGCGTACTCCAGCACGCCCATGTCGCCCAGCGCCTTCTGCACCTTGGGGCCGAACAGGCCGATATCCTTGAGGATCGGCACGATGCGGGTGAACAGCCGGGTGCGGAACGCCTGCATGACGCCCGAGTTGAAGGCGTATTCCATCAGCTTGTCGACCGGCAGGCCCGAACGCATCCAGACCTCGGCCTGGTTGAAGCGGTCGCGCATGAAGTACAGCGCCTCGACGCAGAACTCCTCGCGCTCGCCGCGCTCGGCGTCGCTGAGCTGCGGATAGTAGTCGCGCAGCGACATGCGGCCGAACGTGACGTGGCGCGCCTCGTCCTGCATGACGTAGGCGTTGACCGAGGCGGCCAGGTTGTTCTTGGCGGTATCGCGGATGCGCTGGAAGGCGGCCAGCGCCAGACCCTCGATCAGCACCTGCATGCCGAGATAGGTCATGTCCCAGCGCCGGTCGGTCAGCGTCTGCTCGAGCAGGTTCTTCAGCGAATCCGTGATCGGATACGCCATCTTGAACTTCTCGTGGATCAGCCGCTTGTAGGTCTCGACGTGGCGGGCCTCGTCCATCACCTGCGTGGCGGCGTAGAATTTGGCGTTCATGTCGGGCACGGTGTTGACGATCTTGGCGGTCGCGATCAGCGCGCCTTGCTCGCCGTGCATGAACTGGCAGATCGTGTGCGCCTGCAGGTTCCAGCGCAGCCAGACCTTCTCCTTCTCCGTCATCTTGTCCCAGAAGGGCGAGCCGTAGATCGGGATGGTCTCGTCGCTCATCCCCATCGGGTTGTCTTCCTGCAGCTCCTGCGACCAGTCGAGCCGGTCGGAGGCATTCCACTGCTGCTTCTTGCCCTTCTCGTAGAGATCCAGCAGCTCGGCCGAGCCGTCCTCATATTCCCAGTTGAACATCATCTGGGTCTGGCCGTCGAACGTCCACTGCGTGATGTCGACGGGAAGCTCGTAGATCTTGCTGGTCGTCATGCGGCAGGCCTCCTGGGTCACGACGTTAACGCGACGCCCGAGCATAGACCATCGCCGGCCCGGCCCGCCGCTTCCTCTCTCTGTACTGAACGGATATTTATGACGCTCCGTTCATATTTCTTGTCGGACGCTATCATGTTCCGCTGGCAGAGTCAGCCGCGATTCCGCATAAGGCGGGCCGCGCCGCTGCCTGAAATGGGTGCGGCCCGCCTTCGCCGACCTCGCCCCGCCAAGGGAAGGTCTGACCCTAGACGTGCGACCGCCAGCGAGAGTGCCGATGTCGTATCACCCCCTGCGCGTCCAGCGCATCGTTCAGGAGACGCCCGATGCGCGGTCCTTCGTGCTGGCGGTGCCACCCGACCTGGCGGCGCGCTTCAAATACCGCGCCGGCCAGTTCCTGACCTTCCGCGTGCCGCATCCCGACGGCGCGGTGGCGCGCTGCTATTCGCTGTCCAGCTCGCCCGAGACCGACGGCGAAACCAAGGTGACGGTCAAGCGCGTGGCCGGCGGCAGGGGCTCGAACTGGTTCCACGACGCGCTGAAGGAAGGCGCGACGCTTGACGTCATGGCGCCGGCCGGCCGCTTCGTGCTGGGTGCCGGCGAGGCGCCGCTGCTGATGTTCGCCGGCGGCAGCGGCATCACGCCGGTGATGTCGCTGATCAAGTCGGCGCTCAAGACCACCGGCCGCAAGATCCGCCTGTTCTATGCCAACCGCGACGCGGCCTCGGTGATCTTCCGCGCCGAGTTCGACGCCCTGCAGCGCGCCCATCCCGACCGGCTGGAGGTGCGCCACCATCTTGATGACCAGCAGGGCCTGACCACGGCGGCCGAGGTGCAGCAGGCGCTGGCCGGTTTCGAAGCTGCCGAGGCCTATCTCTGCGGCCCAGGCCCCTTCATGACCCTGGTCGAGGACACGTTGCTGAAGGCCGGCATGCCGCGCAACCGGGTGCTGATCGAGCGCTTCGAGGCCTCGGGCAACGACGCCGTGCCGGTGGCGCCCGACGAGGGCGATGTCGTGCCGGCGTTCATCACCATTCATTTCGAGGGCAAGACGCACAAGGTGCCCTATCGCAAGGGCCTGTCGATCCTCAACGCCGCCCGCGAGGCCGGCCTGTCGCCCAACTCGGCCTGTGAGGAGGGCTTCTGCGCTTCCTGCGCCGCCAAGAAGATCAAGGGCAAGATCGTCCTGGCCAACAACGACATCTACACCGAGGAGGACCTCGCCAGCGGCTGGATCCTCACTTGCCAGGGCCATGCCTTCGGCGAGGAGGTGGAGATCACCTACGACGTCGTCTGAGGCCTTACCCGCGAAGTGGGAAAGGTGGCTTGAAGGGGCACCTCCCATGCCAAGGCGTGGGGAGAACCGTCCCTTCAGACGCCGGTGATCGTCACCCGCGTCGCATTGAGCGTCAGCCGGATGAGCTGCGTCTTGAGCTTGTCCTCGCCGGCGCGAGCGTAGTCGTTCACATAGACCTCGCGCAATTCGATCTTCTGCTGATCCGCGCCGCGCTCCAGCACGCGCAACTCGATGCGCTCGATCGGCTCGCCGGATGTCCGGAACTTGTAGAACGGCGAGGCGTACTTGCCCCCGGCGATGGTGATCACGGCATCGACGTCGGCACCCTCGCCGTACACGATGGAGTCGCCGCGCACCCAGTTGAATGTGTCGACCTTGAACCAGCCGACAAAGTCGCGCGGCTCGCGGGCATCGCCTTCGAGACCATCGACTTTCATGTAGGTCGTCTCGCCCATCGCGCACCCCACGCCGCATTGCCGTTGTCGGCGATATGGTAGCTGACCGTTGCGGCAGGGCAATGGGGCGATGGCGACGTCCGCATCAGCGGTCGTTCCGCTCGCCGCGCGGCCGGTTTACCTCGCCGCGTCGACGTCGCCCTGTGTCCATTGCCGAGGCACCAAGCCGAAGTGCGCGTGCAACATGCGCGCGCAGCAGAGTCCCGGCGTGTCTGCAGGTCGCGGCTCCTCAGATCACCTTGGCCTGGCGCATCTGCCTGACTTCGTCGGCCGAGCAGCCGAGCCACTCGCCGTAGATCGCCTCGCAATCGGCGCCCAGAACCGGCGCGCTTTTCAGCGTCACCGGGCTGTCCGACAGGCGCAGCGGCCAGCCCGGCACGGTAACCGGCCCGCGGATCGGATGCTGGATCGTCTGCATCATGCCGCGCGCATGCAGGTCGGGATCGTGCATCAGCTCGAGCGTGGTCATCACCGCGCCGCACGGCACGCCGGCGCCGGCGATGACGCGAGTCACTTCCTGCTTGCTGCGCCTGGACGTCCATTCGGTGATCGCCGCGTCGACGATGTCACGGTGCTCGGCGCGGATGGTGCCGTCGGCCATGCGCGGATCACTGAGCAGATCCTCGCGGCCGATTGCCTTCACCAGGCGACGCCAGTGCTCCTCGTTGCCGCGCGAGGCGAAAATGTAGCACCAGTCGTTGAGCCCGCCCGGCGCGCACTTGTAGAGGCCGCCCGGTGCGGTGCCGGGCACCGTGTTGCCGCCGCGTGGCAACTGGTCGCTGCGCATCGCCTGGCGGCTCATGGGCGTGCGGCAGTAGTTCAGCATCGCATCGCGCATGGCGATCTGGATGTGCTGGCCGCGGCCGGTGGTCACGCGCTGGAACAACGCCGCCACGATGCCCATGGCGCACAGCATGCCGGTGCCGGTGTCGCCGATGGTCGGACCCGGCCGCACCGGCGGCTGGTCGGGATGGCCGTTCACCCCCATGGTGCCGCCCATCGCCTGGGCGATCATGTCGAACGACAGATAGTTGGCGTGCGGGCTCTCCGGCGCGAAGCCCTTGACCTGGGCGAAGATCAGCCGCGGATTGAGTGCGCTCAGCCGCTTCCAGTCGAAGCCCAGGCGCGCGAAGGTGCCCGGCGCCATGTTCTCGATCAGCACATCGGCCTTGGCGATCATGCGCGTCAGCAGCGCCTTGCCCTCCTCGCTCTTGAGGTTGCAGGTCACGCTGCGCTTGTTGAGGTTGTAGTAGATGAAGTAGTGCGAATCGGCGTCGGGGCGGTCGCTGAAGCCCCAGCGCCCCGGCTCGCCGCGGCTGGGTTCCTCGACCTTGACGACGTCGGCGCCCAGCCAGGCCAGCGCCTCGGTACAGGACGGTCCTGCCTCGAACTGGGTGAGGTCGAGCACCCTGATGCCCTTGAGCGCCGGCTGGGTCTCGCTCGCGGTCTGCGGCTGCACTACCTGGTCCTGCATGGCGATCACTCCCACTGGAGGCCGCGCCTTCAATGCGCGGTGCTTCGATATGTCACTGCATCAGCTACCTGGTTGCCTGCCTGTCGCCGCCGAACTTCCGTCGTCCCGACCAAGGCCCGAAGGGCCGCGTGGAGGGACCTTGCGGCAACAACCGCGACGGAGATCGTGGAGAGGAGGTCCCTCGATCGCGCCGCACCGCGTGCGGCTTCGCTCGGGATGACGGATTTTGGTCATGCGAGCGGAGCCGCACCGGTCACCAGGGTCAGCTGTGCCAGGCGAACGCCTGCGGCTTGCGGGCGGAGCCCTGCGAGAGCACGACGTTGACCAGCGCGGGCCCGGGCGCGGCCATCGCCGCGTCCAGCGCGCCGCGCAGGTCCTTGGGGTCCTGCACGAAGAAACCCTTGCCGCCGAAGGCCTCCAGCACCTTGTCGTAGCGCGCGCCGTAGATCAGCGCGTTGGGCTTCATGTTGAACATCGGGTCGTTCGGGATCTCCGGCATGCCGGGGCCGATGCCGCCGTTGTTCAACACCACGATCTTGGCCGGCAGGTTGTAGCGGACCAGGGTCTCCATCTCCATGCCGGAGAAGCCGATCGCCGAGTCGCCCGAAAGGTGCACGACCGGCCGGTCGGGATGCGCCACGCAGGCGGCAATGGCCTGGCCCAGCCCGACGCCCATGGTGCCGTAGGTGCCGGCGTTCAGCACCGAACGGGCGTTGCTGCTGTGCAGCTGCGTCAGGCCGATATCCATGGTGCCGGCGCCCTCGGCGCTGAGGATGGCGTTCTTCGGCATCCAGGCGGCGACATCGCGCAGCGCCCGGTAGTAGCCGGCCGGCGCCGCATCGTCGTCGATCTGCGGCTTGATCTGGGCCGCGTTCTCGGCCGCCTTCTTGGTGAGCGCCTGCCGCCACGGCGAGTCCTTGGGATGGAACCACTGGCGATCGACCAGCGCCTTGTTGAGCTGAGCGACGATCGCCTTGCCGTCGCCGACCAGCGCCACCTCGGTCGACTTGTTGTGGCCGATTTCCTCGGGCGCGATGTCGAGCTGGATGACCTTGACGTCCTTCGAGAACCGCGGCGGCAGGCCGAAATGGAAGATCCAGTTGAACCGCGCGCCCATCAGGAAGATGACGTCGGCCTGCTGCAGCGCCAGCGTGCGCGCCGCGCCGGCCGACAGCGGATGGTCGTCCGGCATCACGCCCTTGCCCATCGGCGAGCGCACGAACGGGACCTGCGTGCGCTCGATGAAGCCGCGCACCTCGTCCTCGGCGCGCGACCACGCCATGCCCTTGCCGACCAGCACCAGCGGCCGCTGCGCCTTTTCCAGCAGGTTCAGCGCCGCCTCGACATTCTCGCCCGGTGCGACCATGCGCGGCGGCTCGGGCACGCGCTCGACCTCCACCACATTGTCCAGTTCGCATTTGCCCTGGATGATGTCGTCGGGCATGTCGAGATAGGTGGCGCCGGGGCGGCCGTAGATCGCATGCCGTGTCGCCATCTCGACATAGTAGGGAATGCGCCGCACGGTCTCGATGCCGTGCGCGAACTTGCTGAACGGCGAGGCGATCAGCACCTGCCGCTCTTCCTGGAAGGCGCCCATGCCGCCGCGATAGGTCTCCGACGCGCCGCCGATCAGGATCATGGGCCAGCAGTTCTGCTGGGCGTTGGCGAGGCCCGCCAGGCCGTGCACCACGCCGGGGCCGGTGACGACGACGCAGGCGCCGGGGCGGCCGGTGAGATAGCCGTAAGCGCCCGCCGCGTAGGCCGCGCTCTGCTCGTTGCGCATGCCGAGATAGGCGATGCCCTCCTTCTGCGCCGCGGCCGCGATCGCGGTGATCGGAAACCCGACGACCCCGAACAAATGATCGATGCCCTGCTGCTTGAGGCTGCGCGCAAGCAGGGTGGCGCCGTCGATTTCACTCATGTTTCCTCCCGCGTGACCGGTTGATTACCAGCCGCGAAACTTTGCATTGATGGCCGGATCGCGAAAGGGGGCGCCTTGGCGACGAAGCTGCAGCCGAGCCATGCGGTCTGTGCGTACGGGCGCTAGTGACCTGCCGGCGGCGCGTCGCCCCGGCGACGCGTCATGCGCCGGAAAAACCGAGCCGCGCGGCTTGAGCCGCGGGCTCCCGGCGGACCGAGCCGCGTGCCGCAGCCGTTGGTTCTTGTTGGTGGCGCGCGCCGATCGCTAGAAGAAGACGTAGGACCGGACCACGACGTTCTTGCGGCAGCGGGCATTGGCGGGCGCGGTCGGGT
>JAHCJT010000144.1 GCA_026126245.1 Alphaproteobacteria bacterium | reverse complement strand
GGTCGCGCGCTCGGCCGGATGCTGATCCTCGGTCGTCGCTGGCGGCCGCGCCGGCTCGGGTGTCGGTGCCGCGTGCGTCGCGGTCGCGCTCGCGTTAGTGCGGGCGTCGCGCGGCTCGACCGACGCTGGTGGTGCAGGTGCAGCGGCAGGCGCGGTCGTCGCCGCCGGCGGCGTCGGCGCGGTACCGGCTTGTCCCGGTTCGGCCAGCGCCACCACCAGCTCGACGTCCATGACCGGCACGCCCTCGGGCAGCGGCGACGCCATACCCCAGCCCCAGACGATGCCCGCCAGTGCCACGCCGTGGACCAGCAGCGACGCGCCGAACGCCCAGCCGACGCTGCTGGAACCCGACGATACGGCGCGCAGGCCACGCACCGTCATGGTGGCGCTCCGCCGCCGGGCCGCGCGGTGCGCGATACCGGCACCGGTAGGCGGAGATCGCCAAACGCCACCAGCTCGAAGGCCACGCCGTAGGCGGCCCGCAAGGCGTCCACCTGCAGCACTTCGGCCGGTGTTCCGGCTGTCACCACACGGCCGGCCGCCATCAGCACCAGCCGATCGCAGAACCGTGCCGCCAGCGCCAAGTCATGCAGCGCCACCGCGACCGCCACACCGCGGCCGGCTTCGTCGCGCAGCGCCGTCATGGCGTCGAGCTGATAGCCAGGATCGAGCGCCGCCGTCGGCTCATCCGCCAACAGCACCTTGGCTTCGGTCGCCAGCGCCCGCGCCAGCAGCAGGCGCGCCCGCTCGCCGGCGGAAAGCCGGTCGATGCGCCGTTGCGCGAAGGCGGCGGTGCCGGTGCGGGTCATGGCGCGGTCGATGGCCAGCGTGTCGGCCGGCGACTCACGGTCGAAGCCGGCGCCGTGCGGCAGGCGCCCCAGGCTCACCACGTCGCGACCGCAGATCGGCCATTGCGGCTGCGCCTGTTGCGGCAGGAAGGCGATTTGCCGGGCGCGCGCCGCTGGCTCGAACTGCCGCAGCGGCGCGTCGTCGAGCGTCACGTCGCCACCGTCGGGCGCGTCGATGCCGGCCAGCAGCCGCAGCAATGTCGACTTGCCGGCGCCATTGGCACCGACCAATGCTGTGACCGCGCCATCCGCGACCGCGACGTCGACGCCATCCAGGACGACGCGACGGCCCAGGACAAGTCGCAGGCCGCGCGCCACTACAGCCATGCCGCACCTCCGGCACGACCGGCCCGATGGCGCAACGCCAGCCAGCCCAGGAACGGCGCGCCGAGCAACGCCGTCATGACGCCAAGCTGAAGTTCGCGGCCCGTGGGCAGCAGCCGCACGGCGACGTCCGCCGCCAGGGTCAGTGCCGCGCCGGCACCGGCCGAGGCCAGCATGGTCGCGCCCGGGCGATAGCCGACGAACGGCCGCACCGCATGCGGCGCCATCAGGCCGACGAACCCGATCACGCCCGACACCGCCACGGCGCCGCCCACCGCCAGCGCGGTGCCCAGCCCCACCCAGCGCGCGACGCGCGACGGCACGATGCCCAGCGCGAGCGCCGTCTCCTCGCCCAGCGACAGCGCGTCCAGGCCGCGTCGCATCGCCAGCAGCGGGATCGCGCCCAGCACGACGCAGGGCAGCGCCAGTGCGACATGGTCAAGGCTGCGGTCGGCTAGCGACCCCATCAGCCAGAACATCACCTCGTAGAACGCATAGGGGTTGGGCGACAGCGCCAGGCCGAAGGCCGTGGCGGCGCCGGCCAGCGCATTGATCGCCACGCCGACCAGCAGCAATGTCGTCACCGTGGCGCCCCGGCCCGCCCAGACGAACAGCGCGACCGTGCCCAGCAAGGCGCCGAGCATGGCCGCCACCGGCAACACCGCGGGCAGCAGCTGCACCAGGCCGCTGTAGAAAGCGATCACGGCGCCCAGCGCGGCGCAGGCCGAGACGCCCAGCACGCCGGGCTCGGCGAGCGGGTTGCGCAACAGTCCCTGCATGGCGGCGCCGGCCATGCCCAGCGCGGCGCCGACAACGGCCCCCAGCAGCGCGCGCGGCAGGCGGATTTCCAGCACCACCAGCGCCGGCACGCTGTCGTGCCCCGTCAGCACATCGGCGATCGCGGCACGCCACGACAGGCCGGCCGGTCCGACCACGATCGAGAGCGCCAGCAGCGCCGCCACGACCAGCATCAGCCACCACCACCGGCCGGCACCGCTCATGGCACGCCCCCGATCCGGCGCCGTGCCGCCACGAGCTGGCGCAAGGCGTCGAGATTTTGCGGCCCGGCGCATAGCCACTGGCCGGGCGGCAGCACCAAGGTGCGCCCGCCGGGGAATTCCCGGCGCAGCGCGCGATGCGCCAGCAGCGCCTCGGCGAGCGACGGCCGCTCGCTGCTGGCGCCGTCGAGAATGAGAAGATCCGGCGCGGCACGCAGCAGCGTCTCCAGCGGCAGCGGCGCGAACGCGCCCATGCCGCGCTCGGCGGCGAGGTTGCGCCAGCCGGCCAGGCGCAGCAGGTCGTCCGGCATGGTGCCGGCGCCGACCGTGAAGCCGTTCGCCTGCCACACGGCTGCCAGCGGCCGGCGCGCGGTCGGCTCGCCGACGATCGCCGCGCGCTGGCGCTCAAGGTCGTCGGCCAGCGTGCGGCCGGCATCGCCGCGTCCCAGCGCCTGCGCCACGTCGCGCAGCCGCGCCAGTCCCTCGGCGAACGTCGCGGCCTCGCGCAGCGCCACGACGGCGACACCGGCGCGCCGCAGCAAGGCCGCCACATGTGCCGGCGCCTGCGCATCCAGCAGCACCAGATCGGGCCGCAGGCCGAGGATCTCCTCGATGCGCATGCGCACCGCGGGCAGCGCGCGGGCCTCGCGCCAGCGCGGCGAGAGCAGCGGATCGCGCGCCACGTCGCTGACCCCGACCAGCTGACCGGGGGCGGCCAGCGTCAGCGCCAGCTGGTCGAAGCACAAATTGAGGGAAACGACCCGGGCCGGTGGCTCGCCGGCGCGGGCGTTGGCGACGACGCCCGCGCAAAGGGCGGCGAGGAGCGCCAGCGCCGGCAGGATTCGTGCGAACCGCGTTGCCGCCTCCCCTACAACGATATGCGCACGCCGGCGTAGGCGCCGAGCCTGGGCGCCTGAAAGCCCAGTGGCTCATCGTAGCGCCTGTTGGTCAGGTTCTCGACCCGGCCGAAGAGGCGCACGCCCTTGCTGACATCGTAACTGGTCGTGAACCGGATGGTGCGATAGGCCTCCAGGTGGGTGATCGGCGACGGGAACTGCGAGAAGTCCCGGTCGGTGCGGCCGCTGCGGTGCGCCAGCTCGGCGCCGAGGGTCCAGCCCGGCAGCGGCGTCCAGTTCGCCGTCAGGTCGAGGGCATGCCGCGGCCGGCGGATCAGCGGTTCGTCGGTCACGCGATCGCGCGCATCGGTAAAGGTATAGTCGATGCGAAACGACATCGTCTCCCATGGCCGCACTTCCAGTGACGCTTCGACGCCCTGGCTGCGCGCCTTGCCGACATTGGTCAGCGTTGTGCAGCCGACGCCGCAGGCCGTGCTGGCGATCAGCTTGCGGATGTCGCTGCGGAACAAGGTCACGCCGATCCTCGCCCGTCCGCCCCACAGGCTCTGATCGACGCCGACCTCGCCGCCGACGCTACGCTCGGGCTTGAGGTTCGGATTGGCAAAGAAGCCGAACGCCGGGAAATCGAGGTAGAGCTGGTCGAGGCTGGGGGCCTTGAAGGCAGTGCCGAAGGCGGCGCGCAGGCGCGTGCCGGTGTCGCTGAAGGTGTAGGTGCCGCCCAGCCGGAAGGTGGCGGCGGTACCGAAGGCGTCGTGGTCCTCCAGCCGCCCGCCGGCGGTCAGCGACAGCGCCTCGAACGGCGTCCAGCGCGCGTTCAGGTACGCTCCGGCGGTGCGGGTCGAGCGGTCCACCTTGTTGTCGGGGAAGCCGAAATTGTAGGTGCTGCGCGCGTGCAGCGAATCGCGGTAGGCATCGACACCGAACACCAGGCCGAACGTCTCATGCAGCCGCACCTCGTTCTTCCAGTCGAGCTGCCAGCGCCGGCCGCGGTTGCGCGAATCGGGCGAGAACGGATCGAAGTTGATCGGGTCGAAGCCGTCGATGTCGCGCCGCTTCACCTGCACGAACGACAAGCCCAGGGTCTGCTTCCACCTGCCGTCAAACAGCGACCAGTCGGCCTGCAGCCGCTGCGAGGTCTGCCAGGTGCGCTCGCGCAGGTTGGGATCCTCGCTCAGGAACGCATCGTAGTCGGTGCGGGTCATGCCGTAGCGCGAAAACAGCGAGAGCTGGAAGTTGTCCGACACGTCAAAGCCGACGCGGCCGTTGAACGAGACGTTCCAGTAGCCATCGGGTTCGTTCTTGATCCCCGGCGAGTAGCGCCGCGGCACCGTCGAGAACCCCTGCGTCGTGGTCGCCAGAAGCGCGAGGTTGTAGTTGAAGCGCCCTTCGGCACCCTGCACGCCGCCGCCGGCGTTGAACGTGCCGAAACTGCCCAGCTCGCCGAACGCCGTCGCCTTCAGCGCACCGCTGCCCTTGCGGGTCACCAGGTTGATGACGCCGCCGATCGCGTCGGAGCCCCACAGCGTGCTCATCGGCCCGCGCACGATCTCGATGCGCTCGACGTTGTCGAGCAGGAAATGCGCGAGGTTGGGCGCGCCGTTGACCTGGCTGGGATCGCCGACCCGCACCCCGTCGATCAGCACCAGCGTATGGTTGGCGTTGGCGCCGCGCAGGAAGACGCTGGTGCTCTTGCCCGGCCCGCCGGACTGGATCACCGCCACGCCCGGCGCATCGCGTAGCGCGTCATTGAGCGTGCGCAACTGGCGGCGCTCGATTTCCTCGGCAGTGATCACCGTCACCGAGGCGTTGACCTGCTCGGCCGGCACGGCAGTGCGATCGGCGGTGACGACGGTTTCCGGCAACGTCGCCGGCGTCGCCTGCTGGGCCCGCAGGCCGGGCGCGGCGAGAGCGGCCGCGACGGCGCATAGCGGCGCCAGCGCCGCGCGATGGGACCTGACAAGGGGGACAGAATCGGGCGTCATGGACGGACCTCCGCAGCAAGAGACACGCACTGGCGCGTCATCGTGCGGATGACCGTCCCATCGGATGTTCCCGTCCGGGGGAAGACGACGCTCTCGGCGGCAGGTCTTCTGGCTTGCGGGTCGCCGCGTCAGGTCCGCCTTCCCAGGCCGAAGCCCAGTGGCACGATGGACCTGCGCTCGCCGCTCACAGCTGCGGGCACAGCCGCCGATTAGATCCGCTCACCCGAAAGCGCGGACCGCACGGCGTTCCCTTTGACCCCTCACGGGGACCGTCGATGGATCAGCGATAGAGGCTGGCCCGAACGCCGTCAAGGCGCGCGATGCGAGGACCGGCCTATCCCGGCCACCGTCGGTCGCGGTGCGGGCCGGCATCGCACTCGCGCAACTGCGGCGCGACCCGCAGATCGGACGTCACCGCTCCCGCCCCTCTGGGCAGGTTCGGGCTGGTCTGCCATTGGGTGACCGGCGCCAGGATGATGATGACGTGGCGGCGCAAATCGAGCGCGGCGGTCAGATCGCGGGCCTATCGGCTGTTCGCGTCGCGGCCTGTACGGCCGCGCGCACGGCCGGCGCCAGGCGCCGCGCCCAGGCGATCGCCGCGTCGCGCGTGCCGATCAGGTCCTGGCGGATTTCCAGCGAGCAGTGCGGCAGGCCGTGCGCGTCGGCGTGCGCCGTCAGCGTGTATTCGTAGGCCGCCCGCGCCGAATACGGTTCGTTGTCGCCGGTCAGCACGCCGTCGAGCTCGCGCAACTCAGCCAGCAGCGGCAGCGGCAGCCGCTCGTCGGTGCGCCACAGCACGCCCAGATGCCACGGCCGCCGCACGCCGTTCATCGCCGGCGTGAAGCTGTGCACCACAAACAGCGCCGGCTTGACGCCGCGCGTGGCGAAACCGCCCAGCAGGCGCTCGACCTCGTTGTGATACGGCCAGAAGCAGCCGTTGGCGCGGGCATCGATGGCGTCGGCGGCAAGGCCGGCGTTGGCCGGGATACGGGTGCCGTCGCTGACCTCGGGAATCGAGCCTTCGCCGCCGGGCCAGCGGTTGCAGTCGATCACCAGCCGCGAGTAGCTCGACGCGACCAGCGGCGCATCGAGCAGCGCCGACAGCTCGGTGGCAACGTCGAGCGCGCCGATATCCCAGCCGATGTGGCGCGACAGCTCGGCGTCGGCAATGCCGAGATCGCCCAGCGCCCTGGGCACCGCCTTGCCGGCGTGATCGCACAGCAGCAGCAGCGGAAAGCGGCCGGCCTCGTTGCGCGTCGAGAACGGCGGCGGATCGTCCGCCGACAGCAACGGAGATTTCATCGGCGGAACGATCCAGCCGCGACGCGGATCGCGACGACAATATTGTCGGATGCGCAATCCGGTTGCCGCCGGCAGCCTGCCGTCCTCGCGGCCTGCGATCTGGTGACCACCCGTCAGTCCTAGTTGGTGCGCGCCACGCGGAAGCCTAGCAGCTGGTTGCGCGTGCCGATATCGTCGGCGCTGCGGGTGGCCGCGCGGATGGTGCGCGGTGGATTGCTCCAGCCGCCGCCGCGCGCGACGCGTTTGGTGCAATCGCCGTCGCGGCGGTAATCGGGATTGTTGGTCGCCTTGGCGTAGCTGGCGTTCCAGCAATCGCCGATCCACTCCCAGACGTTGCCCAGCATGTCGTACAGCCCGAACGCATTGGGCTTGAAGCGACCGACCGGTGCGGTGTGCACGAACTTGTCGGCGCAGGAAAAGATCGTGTCGGTCGACGGCGGCCAGTTGAGTGCGTTGGCCGCGGTCTGGTCGGCCACGTTGGCGTAGTGGCAGGTGTCGTCGCGGCCATCACCCCAGTAGCGCGCCTGCTCCGAGCCGGCGCGCGCGGCGTATTCCCATTCCGCCTCCGTCGGCAACCGGTAGGGCTTGCCCGTGATGCTCTGCAGCCACTCGGCGTAGACTTTGGCGTCGACCCAGTTGACGCAGACCACCGGGTCGCGGTCGGTCTGGCGGAAGCCGGGATCGCGCCACGACAGGCCGTCGCGCTCGACCGCCGTTCCCTCGGGCCCGACGGCGAAACAGGGCGGGCCGGGCTGATAGCCGGTCGCCTTGACGAAGGCCGCGAACTCGCCGCGCGTCACCTCATACTTGCCCATCGAAAAGGCGTAGCCGATCGTGACCCGCCGTTGCGGCTCGCTGCGGCCGCGATAGCGCTGCGGCACGCCCTCGCGCTCCTCCTCGCCGGGCGGGCTACCCATCATGAACGTACCCGGTGGAATGGTGACCATCTCCGGGCATTGCGGGCAGTCGCGCGGGCTCTGCGCAGTCGCCGGCGCGCCCAGCAGAACCATGGCAAAGATCAGGAGAATCAATCGCATCGGGCCGTTCCCTATGATCTCGGCCCAATGCTACTCCATCGTTGCAAAATTCCAATCCCGAAACGCCGGGGCGGCACGGCTGGCTCAGTGGCGCATATGCGGCACCAGCAGCTGGCGCACCGTGGCCACGGCCTGCAGGCGGTCGAAGCCTTCGTTCAGCTCGTCGAGGCTCACGCGCCGGCTGACCATGCGATCGACCGGCAGGCGGCCCTGCTGGTAGAGCGCGATGTAGCGCGGAATGTCGCGCACCGGCACGCAGCTTCCCATGTAGCTGCCCTTGATGGTCTTTTCCTCGGTCACCATCAGGCCCTGCTTGATCGAGAAGCTGGCGCTGGCCGGCGACAGGCCGGCGCTGACCGTCGTGCCGCCCCAGCGCGTCACGGCATAGGCAGTCTCGATTGCCTTGATGGTGCCGGCCAGGTCGAAGGCATAGTCGACGCCGCCGTTGGTCATGTCGCGCACCCGTTCGACGTGATCGGCGTCACGCGCGTTGACGGTGTCGGTCGCGCCCAGCTGCCGTGCCAGGCCGAGCTTGTCGTCCGACAAGTCGATGGCGATGATGCGGCCGGCGCCGCCCAGCACCGCGCCCAGCAGGCCGCTCAGCCCGACGCCGCCCAGGCCGACGATCGCCACCGTGCAGCCCGGCTCGATGCGGGCGGTGTTCACCACGGCGCCGACGCCGGTGACGACGGCGCAGCCGAACAGCGCCGCCACGTCCAGCGGCAATGTACGGTCGATGACCACCACCGAGCCGCGGTCGACCACGGCATATTCGGCGAAGCACGATACGCCGGAGGCATGATTCAGTTCCTGGCCGTTGCGGCGCAGGCGCTTGGCGCCCGACAGCAGCGCGCCCACGGCGCGCGGCGCGGCGGAGCGTTCGCAGATATACGGCCGGCCTTCCAGGCAGCGCCGGCAGCGACCGCAGCTGACGTTGAACGTGAAGCAGATGTGGTCGCCGGCCTTGACGTCGTGCACGCCGGGGCCAACCTCGACGATTTCACCCGCTCCCTCGTGGCCCGGCACCATCGGTACTGGCCGCGGCCGGTCGCCATTGATGATCGACAGGTCGGAGTGGCACAAGCCGGCGCCGCCGACCTTGACCAGAACCTCGCCCTCGCCCGGCGGATCGAGCTCGATCTCCTCGATGCTGAGCGGCTTGCTCTTGGCGAACGGCTGCGGCGCCGAGGTGGTGGTCAGGATGGCGGCTCTCATCTTCATGGCGTTCACTCCGTTCGTTGCCCGCTGCTGCCCCGCAGCTTCCATGGTTGTCGCCAAAGCTCCGTTGCGTCGTCCTTCGCGTCGCTCGGGGTGACGAAAGCAGCAGGCTTTCATCACATGCGACAGCCTCGACGCGTCGAGGGACAGGCGGCGTGGCCTGTGGCATTCTCGGTCGCGACTCTCCTACCTGTCGAGCCTCATGGACCGCAACGCTGCCTTCTCCCTGTTGCGCGCACTGTTCGATGCCGCGGTCGGCGCCGCCAGCCCGGGCCAGTGCCTGGCACCGCATCTGGCGCAGCTGGCACCGCCCAAGGGCCGCACCGTGGTGGTCGGCGCCGGCAAGGCCGCGGCGGCGATGGCCCGGACCGTGGAGCAGACGTGGCAGGGGCCGCTCTCGGGACTGGTCGTCACGCGCGAACGCCACGGTCTGCCGCTGGACCGCATCGAATGCATTGAGGCACGCCATCCCGTGCCGGACGAGCGCGGCCGCGCCGCCGCCGGCCGCATCCTCGAGATGGTTCAGGGCCTGACCGCCGACGACCTCGTGATCTGCCTGATCTCGGGCGGCGGGTCGGCGTTGCTGACCTGGCCGGCCGACGGCATCAGCATGCAGGACAAACAGGCCCTGACCCGCGATCTGCTGCGCAAGAGCGTGCCGATCGGCGAGATCAACACCGTGCGCAAGCACATCTCGGCCATCAAGGGCGGCCGCCTGGCGCTGGCGGCGCGGCCGGCGCGCATCGCCAGCTATCTGATCTCCGACGTGCCGGGTGACGATCCCAGCGTCATTGCGTCGGGCCCGACGGTGCCCGATGCCTCGACTTTCGCCGACGCGCTGGCCGTGCTGCGCAAGCACGACATCACGCCGCCCGACTCCATCCGCCACCACCTCGAGGCCGGGCTGGCCGGCCGCATTGCAGAAACGCCCAAGCCGGGCGATCCGCGACTGGCCGATGTCACGACCGTCATGACAGTGACGCCGATGAGGGCGCTGGAAGCGGCCGCCGCTCTGGCCCGCGAGCGCGGTTTCGCGCCCGAGATTCTCGGCGACCGGCTGGAAGGACTGTCGCGCGATCTGGCCGCCGCACACGCCGCGCTGATCCGCCGGCGGCTCGGCGAGGGTCGCCGCGTCGCGATCATTTCCGGTGGCGAGACGACGGTCGAGGTCAAGGGCAAGGGCCGCGGCGGCCGCAATGTCGAATACCTGCTGGCGCTGGCGCTGGATCTCGACGGCCTGCCCGGCGCCTGGTCGCTGGCGGCCGACACCGACGGCGTCGACGGCATCGAGGAGATCGCCGGCGCCCTGATCGGGCCCGACACCCTGCCTCGTGCCCGTACTGCCAGCATCGACGCCGCGGCGCGGCTGGCCGACAACGATGGCCACGGCTTCTTCGAGGCGCTGGGCGATTCGATCGTCACCGGCCCGACGCGCACCAACGTCAACGATTTCCGCGTCACGCTGATCGTGCCGCCCGACCGCCCCTCATGACCGACGTCTTCCGCGACGATTTCATCACCGCCAACGGCGTGCGCCATCACGTCGTGTCGTGCGGCCGCGGCAAGCCGCTGGTGCTGCTGCACGGCTGGCCCGAATTCTGGCGCACCTGGCGGCCGCTCATGCAGCGCCTGGGTGACCGCTTCACCCTCTACGCCCCGGAATGGCGCGGCTTCGGCGACAGCGACAAGACGTCCGCCGGTCCGGCCGAGGACTGCACGCCCGACATCCTGGCCGAGGATCTTCGGGCGCTGCTGGCGGCGCTGAAGCTCGAGCGCGTCGCGCTGGTGTCGCACGACATCGGCGCCTTCGCCGCCCAGGCCTATACGCGGCGCTGGCCCGATGCCGTCGAAGGCCTGTTCTTTTTCAATTGCCCCTATCCCGGTATCGGCGCGCGCTGGACCGAGCCCACCAGCATCAACGAGATCTGGTACCAGAGCTTCAACCAGCAGCCCTGGGCCGCCGACCTGGTCGGCTCATCGCGCCAGGCATGCCGTCTCTACATCGGCCATTTCCTGCGCCACTGGGCCGGCGATCCGCATGTGTTCGACGCCGAACTCGACGCCTGGGTCGACAACTTCCTCAAGCCCGGCAACTTGCAAGGCGGCTTCAACTGGTACCGCAGCATCAACCGCGCCCGGCTGGCAATCATGGCCGGCACCGCCCCCAAGCCGCCGCCCATCGCGATCCGCAGCCGGTTCCTGTGGGGCCGCCGCGATCCGGTGGTGCGCGCCGACTGGGCCGACCGCCTGCACGAATTCTTCACCGACTACCGGCTGGAAATCGCCGAGTTCGCCGGCCACTTCGTGCACTACGAGGCGCCCGATCGCGCCGCCGGCGCGATCACCGACTTCTTCGGCTGACCGCTGCTCGTCCGTCGTCGCCACAAGTCACCGCGACCGGGTACACCTTGGCCGGGCTCGCTGCGTCACCAGTGGATGCGCTGATTCGTCAGCGCGTTAGTCCGGCACGCCGGCGGCGCGCAGCACGGCGACCGAACTTCTTGCCTGCGACTCGTCTCGCCACACGCGCAAGTGGTGCTCGGCATCAATTCGGCCCTGCGGCAGGCGCTGTAACGCCTGGCGAACCACTTCGCGCGCTTCCTCGATCCGGCCAAGATCGACCAGCGCCGCCGCCAGCGTCCGATAGCAGGCGAAGTTGTTCGGCAGGGACACAACCGCCCGCCGCGCCCAAACCAGCGCTTCGTCCGGCCGGCCGACAGTACGATAGCCGGCCGCCAAGCCGTGTTCATTATAGCCACGCCATGGTTCGTTCGGGCTCAGATGCAAGGCGTGGGCGAAATGGCCGATGCCCGTTTCGGTAAGGCCGGCCCACAGATTGATCCAGCCAGCATGGCGAAGCACCTCCAACGAATTTGGATTGAGCTGCAGCGCTCGGTTCACCGCCGACAAGGAAATCTCGATGTCGCCGAGCATATAGGCGAAGACGAGGGCTCCCTGCGAGAGGACATTCGCGTCGTCTCCCGCGTTGTCGAGCGCGGCTCGCGCCAGCCTCAACGCCTCGGATTGAACCTCCATCCCTGCCCAGCCCGAAACTGCAAGCATCTGCAACGCGGTGGCATGCACAGACAAAGCGGCGGCGAAACGCGGATCCAGCGCCGTGGCCTGGCGCGCATAGTCGATCGCGGCGTTCATGCCCTCGCGCGACGGGTCCTTGAGCTCGGACACTGCCCGCATGTAGAGATCGTAGGCGTCGAGATTTTCTGTCGGCTTGCGCCGCGCCCGTACCGTCTCCGCGTCGCGCACGGCCGGCTCGATGGCGCCTGTCACTTCCATCGCGATCCGGTCGTGCAGCGCGAAGATGTCGTCCAGCGACCCGTCGAACTTTTCGGCCCACAGGTGCGCCCCGGACGCCGCGTCGATCAGCTGGCCCGTGATGCGCACCCGGCCGGCCGCCTTGCGCACCGAGCCTTCCAGCACGTAGCGCGCGCCGAGCTCGCGGCCGACCTGACGCACGTCGACAGTCCTGCCCTTGTAGAGGAAGGCCGAGTTGCGGGCGATCACGGTCAGCCAGCGCATGCGGCTGAGCGCCGTGGTGATTTCCTCCACCATGCCGTCGGCGAAGTAGTCCTGCTCCGGATCGCCGCTCATGTTCTGGAACGGCAGGACCACGATCGACGGCCGGTCCGGCGGCCGCGGCGGCTGGCCGGTCGCCGCGACGGCGGCGACGCTCGATGAACCTTCGGCGCCCTGTGCCGACGAAGGCCAGTCGCCTGCATCCCAGGCGACGCGGAAT
>JAHCJT010000143.1 GCA_026126245.1 Alphaproteobacteria bacterium | reverse complement strand
GAGGATTGACTGCAGCTTGGCCCAGCTCCATGGCGCGTCGATATATTGCGGGTCCATCAGGCCGCCAACCGAGACGCCGAAATAGCGCTTGCCGACGTAGAGCAGCACCAGCGCCAGCAGGAAGTTGGGCGTCGCCAGGCCGACGAAGCCGATGAACGAGGCGATGTAGTCGCCCGGCCGGTACTGGTGGGTGGCCGCGTAGACGCCGATGATGAACGAGACCACCCAGATGAAGATGATGGTCGAGATCTCCATCACCATCGTGAGGGCGATGCGCTCGCCGATCAGCTGCGCCACCGGCTGGTTGTCCTGGCACGACAGGCCGAAATCCCAGGTCAGCGCCCCGCCAGCCCAGATCAGGTAGCGGTACAGCCACGGCTTGTCGAGGTCGTAGAGCTGCTCGAGCTGGCGCACCTTCTCGATGGCATTGGGGCCGCCGCTGGACAGGATCTCGTCGATCTGCGCCGTCACGCAGTTGCCGGGTGGCAGCGTGATGATGAAGAACACGACCAGGCTGATGACGGCCAGTGTCGGCACCATGATCAGCAGGCGTTTGGCGATATAGCGCAGCACTAGCGCGACTCCGGCGGTGCGGCGACGGCGGCGCGCTCCTTGAGCAGCCCGGGCAGACGCACGAGATAGGGCTGCCGCGCGCCTTCGCCGGTCGCGTCATGCGACGCCGCGATCGGCACCGGCTCGTCGGGCGTCGGGTTGAGCCAGTCAACGAGGAAGAACGCGGCGCCCATCAGGCCGTAGAATAGCAGCGTCGCGCTGACGAAGCGGACGTCCCAATCGCGCCGCGGTCGCCGCGGAACCAGCTCGTCGAGCCGTCGCACCGCGAAGCCCGGGCGCGAGGGCGGCGCGGGATCCCAGGGGCGCGGCACCGGCGGCATCACTTCTTGCCCTCGAGCCAGAACGTGTCGGGCCGGTAGGCGCCGAAAAAAGCGTACGGTTCCCAGCTGTATACCCCGGTGCGCGGCACGTTCCTGAGCGCCTTCGACACCACGACCGGCTGCTTGACGCCGGCGACGATGCCGATCGTGTACTGGAAGTCGGCGTGGATCTGCAGCATACGATGCCAGATGCGCTCCTGTTCGCGGCAGTCGGCCGTTTGGCCCCAGCGCTCCGCCAGCTCCGACAGCTCGTGCACCACCGCGAGACTGTCGGGAATCGGCTCGCCCGACTTGCCGCCCGTCTCGCGGTATTGGCCGAACTTGGGGCACCACAGCACGGACTGCGACAGGCAGGCGAGCTCGGCCGGACTCGACCGCGCGTCGGGCACGCCGTTCTCCATGCCGCCCCAGATCGTCATCATCGCCTCGCCGCTGTAGATGCGGCCGCGCAGGATTTCGCGGGTCTGCGGCCGGGTCACCAGCTCGACGCCGATCTTTTTCCAGCTGTCGGCGATCAGGCGCAGCACGTCGGTCTCCTCCGTGCTCTCGCCGGCCGTCTCGAGCACGATCACCATCGGCCGGCCGTCGGGCAGCAACCGAACGCCGCGGTTGTTGCGCTTGCGCAGGTCGCCCTTCTTGCCGTCGGGCATGGTGAAGACAACCTTGTCGAGCACCCGGTTGGCTTCCTTGGCGTCAAAGCGGGCGTACTTGGTGGCATAGTCCTCGCGATAGAGCGGCGAGGCCGGCCGTACCGTGTTGTTCGACGGCGACGCCAGGCCGATATAGAGGATCTCGTTGATCTCGTCGCGGTCGATGCCCATCGACAGAGCGCGTCGCACGTTGGGTTCGCGCAACACCGCCTGCCAGACCGGCTCGGCATAGTTCAGGTTGGGGTAGAGTGCCAGATGCGCGCCCAGGCCGGTGTCCCACAGCCGTACGTCGAAGCCGAACTGCTTGGCGCCCTGGCGCAGGAACGTGTAGTTGTCGAACCGCAGATAGCGCGCCTGCAGATCAGCCTCGGCCGAGCCCGCCTTGAGCGGAATGAGGCTGGAGGTCACGAGGTTCATGATCACCCGGTCGACATAGGGCAGCTGCACGCCCTTGCCGTCGACGCGGTGATAGTACGGGTTGCGCACGAACACGATGCGCTGCTGGTAGGGCGGTCGCGACTCCAGAATCCACGGATGCAGCGAGGGCAGGTCCGGATTCTCGTTGCGATACATGTCGTCCATGCGGTTGTGCAGCGAGGCCCAGGTGCGCTGGCGCGTGTACTCGATCTTCTTCTTCAGCTCGGCCGCATCGGCGTATTTGTGGTGGAATTGCTTCAGGTAATGCGCCGGGCGGTAGATGAACAGCGGCGAGGGCCGCGCCTGGGCCGGCAGGAAGTAGGGGTTGGGCTTGTCCCAGCTGTAGCGGATCGTGGTCTCGTCGATGATCTCGACCTTGGGCGGCTTGCCGTCGACCAGCATCTCCAGCGGCGGTCCGCTGGGCGTCAGTTCGGCGTTGTTGGCGACGTCTTCCCAGAAATAGCGGAAGTCCTCGGTGGTGAACGGCTTGCCGTCCGACCATTTGTGGCCGGCGCGCAGCTTGAGCGTGAAGATGCGGCCGTCCTCGACGTCGACGTCCTGCAGCAGGTCGGCCACCATCTGGCGCCGGTCGTCGAAACCGACCAGCCGGGCGTAGCCGTAGACCACCATCATGCGCACTTCGCGCGGGATGGCCATCAGCGTGACGAGGTCGCCGCCCGAGCGGCCGGGGCCGTCGCTACCGGCAAACCGGTCGATGACCAGCGGCTGGCGCGGGATGCGCTGGCTGACCGGCGGCAGATCGCCGGCCTTGACCTTCGCGGCAAGGAACGGCGTCTCCTGCATCGCCGGCACGCGGTCGGCGCCTTCGATCATCTCCTTGACGGGCGGGCAGGCGTCCTCGGCCAGCGCGGGTGTCAGGGCCCAGGCGAGCAGGCCACCGGCCAGTGCCAGCAGCGCCCGCCGCATACGGCGCGCCGTCGACGGGACATTCGTCGGCGCAGCTGATTTGCGCGACGCACCCGGCGCCGGCCGCGGCCCCGTCATGCTGCCTTCTCCGCCGTTCGCCCGACCAGCTCGGCGGACGCGCGCACGAAATGGTCGCCACCGAGGTCGAGCCATTGCAGGGCCCCGCCGCCGGTGTCGCGGAACGGCTCCGGCCATTCCGCCGGAATCGAGGCCTTGCCTTCCATCAGGGCCGTCAGGTCGAGCTTCTTGGACGGGTCAGGCTCGGGCACGGCCGACAGCAGGGCGCGGGTGTAGGGGTGCACGGGATTGCGGAACAGCTCGCCGCCGGGCGCCAGCTCGACCAGCCGGCCGGCGCACATCACCGCGATGCGGTCAGCGATGTAGTCGACGACCGCCAGGTTGTGCGAGATGAACAGGTAGGTGAGCCCGAGCTTGTCCTGCAGGTCCTTCAACAGGTTGAGGATCTGCGCCTGGATCGACACGTCCAGCGCCGACACCGGCTCGTCGCAGATCACCATGTCGGGGCGCAGCGCCAGCGCCCGCGCGATGCCCAGTCGCTGGCGCTGGCCGCCGGAGAACGAGTGCGGATAGCGGTTGAGGTGACGGCGGTCCAGCCCGACCAGCTCCATCAGCTCGCCGACCATCTCGCGGCGGTGGGCGGCGTCGCCGACCTGATGGATCACCAGTGGCTCGCTGATCAGGTCGAACACCGTCATGCGCGGATTGAGCGAGCTGAACGGGTCCTGAAAGATGAACTGCAGCTTGCGGCGGAACGCCACCAGGTCCTGGCCCTTCAGCGCCAGCACGTCGAGCTTGCGGCCCCAGTCGTCGTAGACCACGCCACCGCCCTTGTCGGACACCGCCTGGTCGGCGGTGATGGCGCGCATCAGGATCTTGCTGAGCGTCGTCTTGCCGCAGCCGCTCTCGCCGACCAGGCCGAGGCATTCGCCGCGGCGTACGTCGAAGCTGACGTCGTTGACGGCCCGCACGCTGCGCGTACGGCCGCCGCCCCACAGCGCCTCGAATACCGTGTCGGCCTTCTTGATGACGTAGGTCTTGTACAGGTGGCTGACGCTCAACACAGGTGCGGCCGGATCGTAGCCCGGCGCCGGCTCGACCGCCTTCCTGTCGGCCAGCAGATGGCCCGTCGTCGGCTTGATCTCGCGGATCGGCTCCAGGCGCTCGTCGTCGGCCATGCCGAAGCGCGGCACGGCGTTGAGCAGCGCCTTCAGGTAGGGATGCTCGGCATGGCGGAAGATGTCGGCGATGCCGCCGCTCTCGACCACCCGGCCGCGATACATCACCACGACCTCCTCGGCGACGTTGGCGACAACGCCCAGGTCGTGGGTGATCATCAGCATGGCCATGCCGAGTTCGGCCTGTAGGTCCTTCATCAGCTTGAGGATCTGCGCCTGGATGGTCACGTCCAGCGCCGTCGTCGGCTCGTCGGCGATCAACAGCGCCGGCCGGCAGACCAGCGCCATGGCGATCATGGCCCGCTGGCGCAGGCCGCCCGAGAGCTCGAAGGGAAAGGTGCGCAGGGCGCGGCGCGGATCGGGGAAGCCGACCATGCGCAGCATCTGCTCGGTGATCTCCAGCGCCTGCTTGTAGTCGAGCTTCTTGCCGGTCGGCGTGCGCAGCTGCTCGGTCATTTCGCCGATCTGCTTGCCGATCGAGTGCATGTCCGACAGGCGTCCGCCGTGCAGCTCGACCGCCTCGCCGATCTGGTCGCCCACCGTGTGCAGCGGCGACAGCGAGGTCATCGGCTCCTGGAAGATGATCGAGATGCGCCCGCCGCGGATGCGGCGCATTTCCGGGCCGTCGCGATCGAGTTTGGCGATATCGACCGGCGACTCGTCGTCGTGGCGCGGGTCGTGGAACAGGATCGAGCCGCCGGCGATCTTGGCTGCCTTGGGCAGCAGCCCCATGATGGCCTGGCTGCATACCGACTTGCCGGAACCGGACTCGCCGACCAGCGCCACGGTCGCGCCGGGGTTGACGGTGAAGTTCACGCCGTCGACCGCCTTCAGGATGCCGTCGTGGACGCGGAAGTGGACCTTCAGATCCTCGACCTTCAACAGCGGCGTCATGCCGGCGACTCCGCCTCGAACACGGGAAAGGCGATGTTCATCGCGGCGAGATTGGCGCGCGTGGCGGCGCTGACGTCGAGGCCGTTGGTGACGCCGGCCCGCGCCGCCAGCCGGGCGACCTGGTCGAAGCCGTCGAGCGAGGAATCCAGCCTGATGGTGCGGCCCTCGCCCGCCAACGTCATGTGCATCCAGCCCCCTTTGCGATCGCGCCGCGTCGCATAATACGCCAGCTTCAGCCGGGCCAGCTTATTCCACGCGATCGTGCCGCCGAAGGGGCCGCGTGCCGTGATGCCCGACTCGTCGGCCACGATCTCCGTCGCGTGCCGCAGCGCGGTGCGGGCACCGAACAGCAGGAACATCACGCCAACGCCCGCCAGCGACACCGTGATGCCGTTGCTGGCGACGGTTGTCAGCGGCAAGCCGCAGATCGCGACGCCGGCGGTGGCGCGCGCATAGTCGGCGAAAAGAGCCGGACGGGCGTAGCGCAGCGTCATGCTCATGGTCAGCCGCCGACGGACTCATGGCGTCGCCGGAGCGCGCGGCCGGCACGCCTTGCGGAGAGGGACGACGTCATGCTTACGACCCGAAAATCTGCGATGGAGCCACTATGCTGACCCCGCCATGAGCACGCAATCGATTCCATAGAGTCTCGAGGAAAGTCCAGGTATCGTCGTCATGCTTCAGGTGGTGTGTGAGCACGCCGGTCGGTTCGTCGGCGATGGCGGGCGCCTGCCGGCTGGTCCGCCGCAAGCGCAGATGACCGACCAGGGCTGTCAGCGCCGTCGTCTCGCCGACGAAACCGCGCGTGCCCCGCCAGGCGATGACATCGACATGGGCGTTCACCTGCCGCAGGCCGCGGACCGGCTGGGCGCGAGTTCGCAGGCCAAATGCCGATAGTCCTCTGAAACCGATCTCCGGCAGTGCCGGCACGAGCGCTGGCGCCATGCGATTCCACGGCGGCACCAGCACGGGCAGGAAACGGTCGCCGAAGGTGCGCGCCAGCGCCATCTGGCCGGTGCCGAGTTCGCCGATCACGATCGGCGCCGGTCGGTGCGACCCCAGTTCGATCTTCTTGTCGCCGACCGGTGCGTGGTTCTGATGGGCGTAGCCATGTTGCAGCACGGTGATGCCATCGCCCTCGTTACGCAGCCGTGGCGCCAGCGAGGACTCTAGCGACGCTGGTATGACCGCCAGCCCCAGTCCGATGTCGTACCGGCGGCGCAGCAGCAGCAGCCGCTCAAGTGCCGGCGTCGTTGCGACGGCGTCGTCGTCGCGCCACCACAGGGTGACGGGACGGCCGTCGGCCGTCCAACGCGCCAACTCGTCGTCGAGATCGGACCAGTCGGTCATGCGCGGCGCGCCACCTTTCCCCGTCGCACAGGGCTCCTGCATGGGCGACGGACCTCGCCGTGAGAAGGCCGCACAGCGGCCGTCTCGAAGGGTCGGCAACCGCACGCGCATGGCGGCAACGGCGGGCACGGTCGACGGAGACAATCGCCCATCCGGCACGACGGCGTCTGCGCCGGCGCCGCAGGATGAGGTCTTGCCTGGCCATATGCGATCGCCCTGTCCCTCCGCGGGAACGTGCAGGACAGTAGAGGCGACTTCCCAGGGCGACATGCGCCGGGGCGGCGACACCCGCGCCGGGACATTTCGGGACATTTCCTGCCCCGCCGGCCTGGCTGTGCCGGCGTCACGACCGCGCCGCCAGCCAGCCCTCGACCAGCGCCAGGGTCTTGGTGATGCCGTCGGCGTCGATCCTGGGAAAGTCGCGGATCGAGGCACCGTCCAGCGCCCGGTCGATGGCGGCGGCCAAGGTCGCGGGCGACAGCTGTGTTTCCGTCACCATCTGGAACACGCCTTGTTCGGCCAGCAGTTCGGCGCGCAGCTCCTGCTCGGTCTCCAGCCCGCCGGCATAGGGGATGATGACGGCGCGGTCGGCCACGGCGAGCGTTTCGATCAGGGTGTTGTAGCCGCCTTGCGAGATCGACAGCGCGCCATTGCGCAACAGGGTGGTGAAATCCCGCCGCGCCGGCTCGATGACGACGCCGGCGTCGCCCGCTGGCGCCAGGGCCCGCAGCGCCGCGACATCCTGGGCCGGCATCTGCGGACCGCACAGAAAGCGCCAGCGCCGCTCGCGCAGCCGGCAGAGCGGACGTGCCGCCATGGCGGCACACATCAGCGGTCCGCCGACGGCGCCGCCGCCGGCCGACACCAGCACATCGTCGCGGCCGATGGCCGTGTCGGCATCGGCCGCCGGCAGGCCGTCGATCACGTAGCCGGTGTGGAAGGTGCGGTCCTCGATCTCGCGCCAGCGCGGGAAGGTACGGCTGAACGGGATGAAGGCCGGATCGCCGTGCACCATGGTCCAGTCGTAGTAGCGGCCGAACAGGTCGATCATTTCGTCGACCCGCTCTGGCTTGGGCGAACGTACGAGGATGTCGCGCACCGACGACACCATCACCGGCCGCCGCGGCAGAGCGCGGGCCGCCTCGACCAGCGGGATCAGCTCGAAGCGCAATTGCCGGCGACCGAACGGGAACAGCTCGGTGATCAGCATGTCGGGCTGGTGCTGCCGCAACGTGTCGAGCAGCAGCGCCGTGCGCCGCTGCCTGAAGGCGTCGTCGATCACCGTGTCGGTATCGTCGACCAGCACCTTGAAGAACTTGTCGGTCGAGCGCACCGGCGGCAGCTGCACCAACCGCGCGCCGCCGAGATCGAGTCCCGGCACCGGCAGCCCGCCGGAGGTCAGCACCGTATCATAGCCGGCCGCCGCAAAGTGCCGCACCAGGGTTGCGGCCCGGCGCAGATGGCCGATGCCGAGCAGGTGCTGGACGTGGAACAGGATGCGCGCGTTCATGCCGGGCCGACGTTAGCGAATTTCCCGCGCGGATGCCGAAGACTTTGCCGGCAGGACCAGGCGCGTCATCCGCCGCCGGTCTGCCGCTGGTAGTCCTCTGCGTCGTACCAGCCCCGCGACGCCGTCACCTTGTAGTCGGCATCCAGGTCCCATTCTTCCCAGCCGGCAACGCGCAACGGATTGCTGGTTCCGGCATGGGTCCCCGTGAAGGTCCACAAGTAGACGACATGATCGCCGGCGCAGCGGATCCCGTCGCAAACCAGCTTGAGGTCGGGCACGTCGGCGAAAAAGCCGCTGGCCATCTCGGCGACGCGGGACCGACCTTTCCAGGGCTCGCCACGATTGATCTCGATCTGCCCATCCCCGGCGTAGAACGCTGCGACGGCCTGAGCTGATCCGGAGTTCCACGCGGCGGTGTATGCGTCCGCCATTTGCCTAACCTTGTTGTCGTCGAGCACCGCCGTCCTCCTGCTCGTTGATGCTTGTCGCGCGTCGGATGCGGCGGGACCTGTGGCGATCCCGCCGCGGGCCGCTCACCGCTGCGGCATGTCCTTGGTCGTGAACACCGGATGGATCAGCGCATCCGGCGGTATCGGCGGCATCGTCGCGTTCCAGTCGAGCCAGGCCTGGCGCATCGCCGCCAGGCGCTCGGGCTCCAGCGGCGCGCGGTTGGCCCGTTCGCGCTCGTCGGCCTCGATGTCGAACAGGTATTCGTTGCCGTCGACCTGGAGATATTTCCATTTCCCGTCGCGCAGCGCCCGCTGCTGGCGATGGTTCATGCGCCAGTACAGCGGCCGGGGGAATTCGGCGCCGCCGCGCAGCACCGGCAGCAGCGACACGCCGTCCAGCGGGTAGTCTGGATCGGGCGCGACGCCGGCCGCCTCGAGGATCGTCGTGGTCCAGTCCATCGTCAGGCAGTGCTGCGTGCTGGTGCCGCCGGCGGCGATCGCCGCCGGCCAGTGCGCAATCCACGGCACGCGGATGCCGCCCTCGGTGAGGTCCATCTTGCCGCCGACCAGCGGCCAGTTGTCGGAAAAGCGTTCGCCGCCGTTGTCGCTGGTGAAGATGATCAGCGTGTTGTCCAGCGCGCCGGCGGCGCGCAGTGCCGCCACCACCTGGCCGATGCCCTCGTCCATGTGGTGGATCATGCGGTGGTAGGTGTGGATGTTGCCGCCGTGCAGGTGGGTGATGCTGTCGAGCGCCTCGGCCACGGCCCGGTCGTCGCGCGATTCCCACGGCCAGTGCGGCGCCGTGTAGTGCAGGCTGAGGAAGAACGGCGTCGCCTGCCCCGCGGTGCGGCGCACGTAATCGACGGCGCGCTGCGAAATGAGATCGGTCAGGTAGCCGATCTCGTGGTGTTCCTCGTCACCCTGCCACAGATCGTGCACGCCGGTGCCGGCGCGATGCGTGAAGTAGTCGACGCCGCCGGCCATTGGCCCGAAAAATTCCTCGTAGCCCGATTTCAGCGGCCCGAAGGTTGGCGGAAAGCCGAGATGCCACTTGCCGACCAGTGCCGTGCGGTAGCCGGCTGCGCGCAACAGCGAGGGCAGCGTGGGATGCGACGGCGGCAGGCCCAGCACCGTGCTGCCGCGGCTGCGGGTGGCGATCGGCTCGTCAGCCGCGCCGCGCAGGCGGTACTGCCAGCGTCCCGTCATCAGCGCGAAGCGGGTCGGCGAACAGACCGGCGCGTTGGAATAGCCGCGGGTGAAGCGTAGGCCGCCAGCGGCCAGCGCGTCGATCGCCGGCGACACCGGGCCGAACCTGGCCGGCCGGCCGCCGTAGCAGCCGAGATCGGCGAACCCCAGGTCGTCGGCCACGATATAAACGACGTTCGGACGCCTGCCCGCGGAACTGCCCTGCGTCATCCCACCCTCGATCCGCCGGCATGGCGCCGGACTCCTTGCACGCGCGATCGCGCCCTGCCGCATGCGCGGCGATACGCGCGTGCCGGGCGCCACTTTAGGCGGACCGGACCGGCGGCGCCAACCGCGGCATCGGCCGGCGAGCCGGCGGAATCGCGGTTCACACGCCGGTTCGAATTCACTACGGTCCGGCCGACCACTTGGTGCGTGCGATCATCATGCCTGCGGAACGCGTGGAAACACTTGTCGTCGGTGGCGGACAGGCCGGGCTGACGATGAGCCATATGCTGAAGCAACGCGGAAGGCCGCACCTCGTGCTCGAGCGGCATCGCGTCGCCGAACGCTGGCGCACGGAGCGCTGGCACGGCCTGCGTTTCCAGTTCCCCAACTGGTCTGTGCGGCTGCCGGGTTTCCCGTTCCCGCACGAAGATCCGGACGGCTTCGCGACGACAATAGAGATTGTCGACTACCTCGCGGCCTACGCCGCCTTCGTCGCGCCGCCGATCCGTTGCGGTGTTGCCGTGACCGCGGTGCGCCGGCGCGACGGCGCGCCCGGATTCGTGGCCGAGACGTCGGATGGCCCGATCGAGGCGGCGAATGTGGTGATTGCGACCGGTCCCTACCAGCGGTCCATCGTGCCGGCGCTGTTGCCGCCGGACAGCGGTCTCTTCCAGGTGCATGCCAGCGGCTACACCGAGCCCGGCCAGCTGCCCGAGGGCGCGGTGCTGGTCGTCGGCTCGGGTGCCTCGGGTGCGCAGATCACGGAGGAACTGGTGCGCGCCGGCCGCCGCGTCTTTCTGTCGGCCGGCCGGCACCGCCGCATGCCGCGGCGCTACCGCGGCCGCGACCTGATCTGGTGGCTGGCCGAACTCGGCCTCGATCGCACGCCGGTGGACAACCGCGGGCCGGATGCGACGCTGCCGCTGATCACCGGCGCCTATGGCGGCCACACCATCGACTTCCGCGACTTCGCGGCGCAGGGCGTGACCTTGCTGGGCAAGGCGGAAGCGGCGCGCGACGGTGCCGTGCTGTTTGCCGCCGACCTGGCCGACAGCCTCGCCTATGGCGATGCCGCCTACCTCGGCTTCCTCGATATCGTCGACGCCTATGTCCAGCGCAACGGCCTGGACGTGCCGGCGGAACCCGACGCGCGCGTCCTGCGGCCGCTGCCGCGGGCGGTGATCGAGGCGCCGCGGCAGCTTGACCTCGCCGCCGCCGGCGTGCGCGCGGTGCTCTGGGCGACCGGCTACGGTTTCGACTTCGACTGGCTCGACGTTCCGGTGCTCAATGCGGGCGGCGAGCCGGTCCATCGGGACGGCATCACCGAGGTGCCGGGACTTTATTTCCTCGGCCTGCAATGGCTGTCGCGAATGAACTCCTCGTTCCTGTCCGGCGTCGGCGAGGACGCGGCGCGCCTGGCCGATCACATCGCGGCGCGTGGCGCATAGCGACAGCAGCGGGCGCCGGCGTTGCGCCATGGCGTGAGACGCGGAAAGGGTGGGGGCGTGGCAACACTGCGGGACAGAGGCATATGACCGCTGTGCGTCCATCGATGCGAATTGCCCGAGCGTCCGCGATTCGCGTCGCTGCGCGGGTGTGCTGGTTCTTTCATTGGTCCTGACCGCGAACGCCTGTTGACAGCGAGCGCTCGCTCATTTATGGTGCGATGGCTACCCGCCGCAAGGAGGCTC
Organism: Alphaproteobacteria bacterium; assembly: GCA_026126245.1. Taxonomy (GTDB): domain Bacteria; phylum Pseudomonadota; class Alphaproteobacteria; order Reyranellales; family Reyranellaceae; genus Vineibacter. The sequence continues at coordinate 981 of JAHCJT010000143.1, read as the reverse complement.
GACGATGGGCGACCAGACTTGGGGCTATCAGCCGCCGTCACCGTCGGGCGCGTTCCAGCTCGACACCGAGTTCGGCTACGGCTACCGCAAGCCGCTGACGTTCTTTCCCGAAATGGAGCTGAAGCTCGATCCCGAGATCGAGCGCCAGATCCAGGAGATCGAGGCGAGCCTGTTCGCCAAGATGCTGCTGGAGCGCTGGCTCGATCCCGATTTCAAGGTGCTGCTGCCGCACTGGTCGACCCTGATCAGCGCGCCGCCTGTCGTGCCCTACGGGCCGGCGCCGCCGTCGCCCGTGCCGATACCCTATCCGACCACCAGTTCGCCGACGCCCAAGCCGTCGGCACCGCCCAAGCCGGCCGGTCCGCCGGGCGCCGATGCGCCGAAACCTAAGCCGGCCGATCTCTCCGATCTCGCCAAGGCGATCTACAAGACCGAGGCGGTGCAGGGCCTGGTCAAGCAGGCGCATGACGAAGCGTGGCGACAGCTGCGCGTCCTGCGCCAGCAGTGGCAGCAATCCAACACCGCCACCAAGGTCGTGTCGGTGTCGGTGACGGGCGTCGTGGTGGGCGGCGCGCTGACCGCGATCCTCGTCAACCAGCCGACCCGCGAGCGCGCCTTCGGCCTGCTGAAGGATCGCGACATCCCTGTGCCCTACGTACCCGGCCTGACGTTCAAGTATTTCGACAACGAGCTGCCCAAGCCGAGCACCACCTACACGCCGGGCCCGCCGTCGCCGCTGCCGGGCCCGGGAGACAAGCCGCTGGGCCAGGGCGTGATGGTAAATTTCGACGTCACCGAGTTCATCCGCTCGCGCCAGAAGAAGAAATAGCGTCGAGCGCAGAAACTGGCGCCGATCGCGGCGCAGCGGGATCGGGCGACCGTCGTCGTGTTGAAGAAGGATTCAGGCGCGCCGGCCCCACGCGCCCAGCGCGCGCAGGAAGAACCACTGCTCATGCCATCCTGAGCGAAGCGAAGGATCTC
>JAHCJT010000142.1 GCA_026126245.1 Alphaproteobacteria bacterium | reverse complement strand
CGCGTGCCCTGGCCATTGTCGCCGAAGCAGATGCGGCCGGCGCGGTCGCGGCCGCGCACCACCTGGCCGCCGGGCAGGCGCAGGTTGGTGTCGGCGTCGCGGCCCAACCGCCAGCAACCCTTGAGCAGCGACAGGTCGCCCTTGGCCCAGCGGTCTTCCGGCAGGTCGGGTGGCTTGGGCGGCGGTTTCGGGGCGGCCTGCGGCGGCGGCTTGGGCGGCTGGGGTGGCGGCTTCGGCGGTTCCGGCGGCTTGCACAGCGCGTAGCGCCGGGCGAGTTCGTCGCGCAGCGCGGCGAGCGTCGCCTTGAGTTTTTCTTCCGCGCCGCGCGCGCTGTCGAGATCGGCCTTGAGGCCAACCGTGGGATCGGGCGGCGCCGGTGGCGCAGGCGGCGGCGGCTCGGGCGGCAGCTCGGTGACCCGCAGGTCGGGCGGCACCGGCAGGTAGTGGCGCAGCAGCCACGACGCCAGCATCAGGATGGCAATGGCGAGCAGGCCAGCCAGCAGCCACAGCCACCACGCGGTGCGCGCACGCGGCAGGGCCGCGACGTCCGCCGGCGCCAGGGTTGGCGCGACCGGCGCTGCCATCGGTGGCGGCATGGGCGGCGCGGCGGATTCGGCGACCGGCAGCGGCGACACGCGCGTGGCGGACGACAGGAAGGCACCGGGCAACACCGCGCCGGCGGCTTCGGTGTCATACCCCCAGCAGACGACGACGGGCTGATCACCGACCACGAACAGGTAATCGTCCGACGGCCGGATCGCCGCCAGGCGCAGCGACTTGCCGGCGAGACGGCCGTCTTCCGTCGGGCCGGCCTCGAGGCTTTGGCCCAGACGGTCGATGTCGGCCAGCAACGCGTCGATGTCGGCCCGCGCCCGTGCGCGCTCGACATCGGGCAGCGCCGCCAGCGGTTGCACCGGGCCGGCGAGCTCGCTGTACCAGTCGATGCGGCCGCCGAGGTCGTGCGGCTCGGGCTCGGCCAGCAGGTGGTAATGCCGTTCGCCGAGCCGGCGGCGGATGACGTTGCGGATCTGCGCCTGGGCCTGATGCAGCGGCTCGCCGCGCACGCCCAGCGGGCGCACGCCGACCATCGTCGTCCGCACCAGCGTCGCGCCCGACATTGTCCCCCGCACGCGCTTGGCAAAGCGGCAGCATGCGGGCGCACGGCGCGGCGTTCAAGGACTCAAGCTCGGCCCGGCTCGGCAATCCCGGGGCTCTGTCGGCCGATGCTTCAACCCGGGCAGTTCAGGCGATACTGCCACTCCGTACCGCGCCGCGGCCCGACGACCTCGACGGTGACGGTGTAGTCGCCGGCCTCGGGCTGGAAATCGAATGACAAGCCGCCGAAGAAACTGACGGGATGGTTCGTCGTCGCGACCAGGCGACCGCGGTAGTACACGTTCATCTGGTCGGGGATCATTTTCATGTTGTACTGGACGGTGACGCGGCCGGGTTTGTCGCCGATGTAGTGACGGTTGCGCGTCACGCCGGCGCCGCCGCTGGCCGTCTCGGCGTTGCACGGCAACAGGCCGGGCGGCGGCTGGCTGACCGGTGGCGCCGCCGGTGGCGGCGGAGGCTTGGGCGCTTCGGCGATCTTCGGTTTCGGCGCCGGCTTGGGCGGCTCGGGCTTCTTCTCGACCATCGGTGGCTTGGGTGGCTTGGGCGGTTCGGGCGGCGGCTTGGGCGGTTCCGGCGGCTTGCACAGCGCCTGGCGCTGGGCGAATTCCTCGCGCAGCGCGACCAGTGATGCTTTCAGCTTGTCCTCGCGGTCGTGCTCGGCGTCGACCGCGGCCTTCAGCTCGAGCGTCGGATCGGGCGGCGCTGGCGGTGGTGGCGGCGGTGGCTCCGGCGGCAGCTCGGTGACCTGCAGCTCGGGCGGCACCGGCAGGAAGAGCCGCAGGCCATAGGCGGCGCCGAGGATCAGCAGGATGCCGAGCAGGCCGACCAGCAGCGCCGCCAACCACGGGAAGCGGCTGGGCAGCGGCGCTGCGGTCGCCATCATCATCGGCGCGGCGGCGGTGGCCACGGGCGGCGGCGCCGGCGGTGGCGGGATGGCAGCCGACGTCGCGCCGGGCAGGAAGGCCGGCGGCAGGATGGCGCCCACGGACGCCTTGTCGTAGCCCCAGCAGATCAGGACCGGCTGGTCGCCGACGCGGAAGAGGTACTCGTCGTCGTCCGGCCGTTTGGCCGCCAGACGCAACGCCCGTCCGGCCAGCCGTGCATCGTCACTGGCCGACTGTTCGAACTGGCCGCCCAGGCGGTCGATGTCGGCCAGCATGGCGTCGACCTCGGCCCGCAGGGTATCGTGCTCGGCCGGTGTCAGGTCGGCGGCGGCACGGACCGGCTGGCCATCGGCGTACCAGTCGATGCGACCGGTGGCGGGATGGGCTTGCGGCTCGGCCAGCAGGCGCCAGTGGCGATCGTCCAGCCGGCGGCGCACCACGTCGCGGATCTGCGCGTGCGTGTTGTGCAGCGGTTCGCCGCGCACGCCCAGCGGGCGCGCACCGAACTCGGTGGTGCGCACGAGCGTGGCGTTGCTGGGCATCCTCCCTCCGCGTGCCTGGACGACGTCAGGATGCGCCGGCGCGACGGCGCCGGGAAGGCGCGATCGTGTCGGAAACGTGTCGGGCCTCACGCATGGCGCCTAGTTCCCGGTGCGGTGCAGGTTGACCGTCCAGCGCTCGGTGCGGTTGCGGCCATGGCAATAGGCGACGCCGTCGGCGCCGGCGGTGCAGTCGAGCCGGTCCTGGGCCCACTGGCCGGCGGGCGAGCAGGTTGAGTCGGCGTCGACCACCCGCAAGGTGCCGCCCGAGAAGCGCGCCGTCGCCGGCGCGCGACATGTCGTGCCGTCGCTGAAGCGGAACTCCATCGAGCCGCGGCCGTTGGTGTCGAAGCAGTACGTGGCATAGCCCGGCGGGATTCGCGGCCCGTGCTTGAAGGTGTCGGTGCGCCAGCATCCCTTGAGGAACGAATAGTCGTTCGACGGCGTCGTCGGCATGCGCATGCGATCGTCGGGCGGCTTGGGAGGCGGCTCGGGTTTGCGCTCGGCGACCTTGGGTTTGGGCGGCGGCTCTGGCTTCTTCTCGACCACCGGCGGTTTGGGCGGCGTAGGCGGCTTGGGCGGTTCCGGCGGCTTGCACTGCCGGACACGCTCGTTGAGCTCGTCGCGCAGCGAGGCCAGCGTCACCTTCAGGCGGCCTTCCTCGTCGCGCGCCTTGTCGAGATCGCCCTTCAGCCCGACGGTCGGATCCGGTGGCGGCGGATCGGGCGGCGGCGCCGGCGGTTGCGGCAGCTCGGTGACGCGCAGGTCGGGTGGCACCGGCATGCACTGGCGCAGCAGCCACGACGCGAGCAGCAGGATCAGGATCGCCAGCAGACCGGCCAGCAGCCAGAACAGCCAGGGAAAGCGCTCGCGCACCAGCGCCGCCGCACCGGCTGGCCCGACCGCCAGCGGCGCGTTCGGCACGGGTGGTGGCGGGGGCGGCGCGATCGTGGTCGCGGCGGGCGTGAACGCGCCTGGCAGCACCGCACCGGCGGCTTCGGTGTCGTAACCCCAGCAGACGATGACCGGCTGGTCGCCGACCAGGAACAGGTAGTCGTCCGACGGCCGTTTCGCCGCCAGCCGCAGCGAGCGGCCGGCCAGCTTGCCGTCCTCGGCAGGGCCGTCCTCCAGCGACTGGCCCAGGCGGTCGATGTCGGCCAGGAGGGCATCGATGTCGGCGCGGGCGGCGTCACGCTCGGCCGGCGGCAGATCGCCCAGGGGGCGGACCGCGCCCGGCAGCTCGCTGTACCAGTCGATGCGGCCGCCCAGCTCGTGCGGCTGCGGCTCGGCCAGCAGGTGGAAGTGACGATCATCCAGCCGGCGGCGGATGACGGCGCGGATCTGCGACTGGGCGTGGTGCAGCGGCTCGCCGCGCACGCCCAGCGGCCTCACGCCCGTCAGCGTCGTGCGGACCAGATTGGTGCCCGGCACGGCACACGTCCTCCATCGCAAGGCGCCCGTATCGGTCTACGCCGCGATGCGACGACGTATCCCCAACAGATGGCATCTTACGCGACGAATTATGGCGCCGGTCGGGCGGCGGCGCGAGGCGCGTACCTTGTTACGATCTTGGATGTAATCGTTCGGAACGCGTCTTACCGAACCAGCGGAACGGTACCGCTGGCGCGTCACCGGCGTCGTCTCCGGCGTCCGCGACGCCGCTCACAAGCGCGCGAAACAGCACGCTTGCTAGAGTTCCTTGGCCCAGTCGCGCAGTACGAATTTCTGCACCTTGCCGGTCGAGGTCTTGGGTAGCTCGCGGAACACCACGGTGCGCGGGATCTTGTAGCCGGCCATGTGGGCGCGGCAGTAGGCGATGATCTCCTCGGCGGTAGCGCTCATGCCCGGCTTCAGCACAAGGAAGGCGCACGGCGTCTCGCCCCATTTCTCGTCGGGCCGCGCCACGACGGCCGCCTCGAGCACGGCGGGATGCTTGTAGAGCACACCCTCGACCTCGATGGTCGAGATGTTCTCGCCGCCCGAGATGATGATGTCCTTGGAACGGTCGCGCAGCTCGATGTAGCCGTCCTCGTGCACCACGCCGAGATCGCCGGAATGGAACCAGCCGCCGGCGAAGGCGGCCTGGGTGGCGCTGGGATTCTTCAGATAGCCCTTCATCACCAGATTGCCGCGGAAGAACACCTCGCCCATGGTGTTGCCATCGCGCGGCACCGGCTCGAGCGTCGCGGGGTCCAGCACGGCCACGGCGTCTTCGGCGGTATAGCGCACGCCCTGGCGCGCCTTCAGCCGCGCCCGCTCGTCGCTGGGCAACCCATCCCACTCGTCGTGCCAGGCGCAGATCGTCGCCGGGCCGTAGACCTCGGTCAGGCCGTAGACGTGCGTGATGTGGAAGCCCTGCTTCTCGACCGCTTCCAGCACCGCCGCCGGCGGTGGCGCGGCGGCGGTCATGAACTCGACCGTGCGCTGCAGCGGCCGACGCTCGTTGTCCGTGGCGTTGATGATGAAGCCGAGAATGATCGGCGCGCCGCACATGTGCGTCACGTCATGCTCGGTGATGGCATCGAAGATCGCGCCGGCGTTGATGCGGCGCAGGCAGATGCTGGTGCCGGCGACCAGCGCCAGGGTCCAGGGGAAGCACCAGCCGTTGCAGTGGAACATCGGCAGCGTCCACAGATAACGTGGATGCATGCCCATGGCCCATTGCGTGGCGTTGCCGTAGGCCGCCAGCGCCGCGCCGCGATGGCAGAACACGACGCCCTTGGGGTCGCCGGTGGTGCCCGACGTGTAGTTCAGCGAGATCGAGTCCCACTCGCTTGCCGGATAGCTCCAGGCGTAGTCGGGATCGCCGCCGGCAATGAAGTCCTCGTAGGTCACGCTGCCGATCGGCGCGCGGTCGTCGCATTGCGGATCGTCGATGTCGACCACGATTGGCTTGACCTTGGCCTGGGCCAGCGCGTCGCGCATCGTGCGGTGGAACTCGCGGTCGACGATCAGCAGCTTGGTCTCGCTGTGGTCGAGGATGAACGCCAGCATCGCGGCGTCGAGCCGCGTGTTGAGCGAATTGATCACCGCGCCGGCCATGGGCACGCCGAAGTTCGCCTCGTACATCTCCGGCACGTTGGGCGCCATGATGGCGACCGTGTCGCCCAGGCCGATGCCGGCCCGCTCCAGCGCCGAGGCGAGCTGGCGGCAGCGCGTGTAGGTCTGCCGCCAGGTGTAGCGCCGCGGACCGTGGATGATGGATGGCCTGTCGGGATAGACGCTGGCCGAGCGTTCGAGGAACTGCATCGGCGTCAGCGGCGCGAAATTGGCCGCATTCTGGTCGAGATTGCGCTCGTAGATGTTCTTCGACAGCGCCGGCGCGCATGCTTGCCGGTGGCGGGCCGTTGCCGGCACGCGCCCGACCGGTCGGCGCGCCTTTGACGGGCCGGCGCGGTGTGGCGGGGCGTGCGGCCGGTCGCGGGCTTTGCGCGCCGTCGCCGGCGGCTTGGCGGCGACCCGCTTCGCCGCGGTCTTCTTCTTTGCCGGCGGCTTGGCCGACTTGCCGGCCGGTGCCCGAGCCTTGGAGCCCGTCGTCGACGCCTTGCGTCCGCCCTTGCTGCCCGATTTGCCCTTGGCCATCGCTTCCGTTCCCTGCACGCGTCCAGTTCGCCAATCTTGCACAAAGCCACAGAATCGGCCAGCGCCCGCGCTTTTGGCGGACGCTGCCGCCGCTTGAGGCGCGCCGCCGTGCGGCTGCGGGCCGCGACGCGCGCTCCGCCTCGGGACATCCGGTCGCGGCAGGCGGGATTGCCGGCCGCTGCGCGGCCGGCTAAGCCTGCGCGCAAGCAATGATGCCGTCGAGGGAACGCCGCCATGGCCACGGGTGATATCTATCGCGCCCTGCACGCCCGCTCGCTCAACGACCGGGAGGCCTTTTGGCTGGAGCAGGCCAGCGCGATCGACTGGACGCGCCGGCCCGACCGCGCGCTCGACGACAGCCGGCCACCGTTCTACCGCTGGTTTCCGGGCGGCGAACTCAATACCTGCCACAACGCGCTCGACCGGCACGTCGATGCCGGTCACGGCGATCGCTTGGCGCTGATCTATGACTCGCCGGTCACCGGCACCGTGCGCCGCTACACCTATCGCGAGCTGCGTGACGCCACGGCCGAACTGGCCGGTGCCATCGCCGCGCTGGGCATCGGCAAGGGCGATCGCGTCATCATCTACATGCCCATGATACCGGAAGCGGCGATGGCCATGCTGGCCTGCGCCCGGCTGGGCGCCATCCACTCCGTCGTGTTCGGCGGTTTTGCAGCCAACGAACTGGCGACCCGCATCGACGACTGCGCGCCGAAGCTGATCCTGGCCGCATCGTGCGGCATCGAGCCGGGACGCATCGTCGAATACAAGCCGCTGCTCGACCAGGCGATCGAACTGGCGACGCACAAGCCAGCGCATTGCGTCGTGCTGCAGCGCCCGCAGGCGCAGGCGTCGCTGGTTGACGGCCGCGACCTCGACTGGCTGCGCTTCGTGACCGGCAAGCCGCCTGCGCCGTGCGTGCCGGTCAAGGCGACCGACCCGCTCTACATCCTCTACACCTCGGGCACCACCGGCCAGCCCAAGGGCGTGGTGCGCGACAACGGCGGCTACTGCGTGGCGCTGCACTGGTCGATGAAGAACCTCTATGGCATTGCGCCGGGCGAGGTGTGGTGGACCGCTTCGGATGTCGGCTGGGTGGTCGGCCACAGCTACATCGTCTATGGCCCGCTGATCTACGGCGCCACCAGCGTGCTCTACGAGGGCAAGCCGGTGGGCACGCCCGACGCCGGCGCCTTCTGGCGGGTGATTGCCGAGCACAAGGCGGTGGCGCTGTTCACGGCGCCGACCGCGTTCCGCGCCATCAAGAAGGAAGACCCCGACGGCAAGCTGCTCCGGCAGTACGACCTGAAGCACTTCCGTACCCTGTTCCTGGCCGGCGAGCGCGGCGATCCGCCGACCATCGAATGGGCGCAGCGCATGCTGGGCGTGCCGATCGTCGATCACTGGTGGCAGACCGAGACCGGCTGGGTGATCTGCGGCAACTTCGTGGGCCTCGATCCGATGCCGGTGAAGCCCGGCTCGACCTCGGTGCCGGCGCCGGGCTGGGACATCCAGGTGCTCGACGCCGAGGGCAACCGGGTCAAGCCGGGCGAAATCGGCGCCATCGTCGGCAAGCTGCCGATGCCGCCCGGCACCTTCCCGACCCTGTGGAACGCCGAGGACCGCTTCCGTCAGGCCTACCTCGCGGAGTACCCCGGCTACTACAAGACGGGCGACGCCGGGTTCATTGACGCCGACGGCTACGTCTCGGTCATGACGCGAGTTGACGACGTCATCAACGTCGCCGGCCACCGCCTGTCGACCGGGCAGATGGAAGAAGTGCTGGCCTCGCACGACGACGTCGCCGAATGCGCCGTCATCGGCGTCGCTGACGAGCTGAAGGGCCAGGTGCCGCTCGGCTTCCTGGTGCTGAAGGCCGGCGTCGAGCGGCCGCACGGCGAGATCGTGAGCGACGTCGTGCGCATGGTGCGCCAGCGCATCGGGCCGGTCGCGTTCTTCAAGACGGCGGTGGTGGTGAACCGCCTGCCCAAGACCCGTTCCGGCAAGATCCTGCGCGGCACCATGCAGCGTATCGCCGATTCGCAGGATTTCAGGATGCCGGCGACGATCGATGATCCGACGATCCTGGGCGAAATCGAAAGCGCGCTGAAGCCGGCTGGCTACGCGCGCAAGTAGACGGGCCCGCCCGGCCGACTCTTACCGGCGCCGGTACTGGCCGCGCGGCGGGCCGCCGGCCGGCGCCGAGCTGCGCTCATCCTTGTGGCGGAAGATCAGGCGGCCCTTGTCGAGGTCGTAGGGCGACATCTCGACCGTGACCCGGTCGCCGGCCAGGGTGCGGATGCGGTTCTTCTTCATCTTGCCGGCGGTGTAGGCGATGATCGTGCGGCCGCTATCGAGCTGAACCCGGAAGCGCGCATCGGGCAGCACCTCCGTCACCAGTCCCTCGAACGCGACCATTTCTTCCTTGGCCATGTGGCATACCTTCCTTGCTGCGGCGCCGGCGGCGTCTGCACTGCGCGCCGCCACGCCGGCAATCCCAAAAATCTCATGACACGGCGAGCAAAACCATTCCGTCGATAGCCCTGCCGTATCGTGAACCGGGCTATGCTCTAGCCGTTTTACACTGCGGAGTACAGCAGCATGGCCCACCTGGAGGACCTGCCGCCGGCCACGCGCCAGCGCCTGACCGACCTGGATTGCCCGACCTACGAAACCACCCCGTTCGTGGCCGGCGTGCCGCTGCGCCAGCGCCGTGTGGCGATCGTCACGTCGGCGGGGCTGGTGTCGCGCGGCGACAAGCCGATGCTGGCCGGCGACAACGGCTTTCGCGAGCTGCCGACGGCGCTGCCGGCCGGCGACATCGTCATGAGCCACGTCTCGGTCAATTTCGACCGCACCGGATTTCAGCGCGATATCAACATCGCCTATCCCGTCGACCGGCTGCGTGAGCTGGCGGCCGATGGCGTCATCGGTTCGGTGGCCGACCGGCACTACTCGGTGATGGGCGCCAACGACCCCAAAGCCTGGGACGGGCTGGCCGACGGTCTGGTCGAGCGCCTCCGGCAGGATCGCGTCGATGCGGTGGTGCTCAGTCCGGTCTGACCGTTCTGTACGCGCGCCGTGAGCGCGCTGGGCCATCTGATCGAACAGCGCGGCATCGCCACCACGGCGATCGGGCTGATCCGGTTGCACATGGAAAAGATCCGCGGACCGCGCGGACTGTTCGTGCCGTTCGAGCTGGGCCGTCCACTGGGCGAGCCGGAGGACGCCGCGTTCCAGCGTCGCGTGCTGCAGGCGGCGCTGAACCTGCTGGAGCGCTCTGACGGGCCGGCGATCCTCGGTGATTTCGCCGACCAGGCGCCCGGCCGCCTGCCGGCCGCGGATTGGCAGTCGGCCGTGACCCTGCCAACGATCGCCCGTCTGGCCGACGGCGCCGGCGCGGTCGACTGGATGGAGGCCTTGAAAGGCGAGCTGGCGGCGGTGCTGCCGGCCTGGGAGCGAGTGCATACGGCGCGCGGCCGCACCACCGTGGGCGTCGGCCGCCTGCCGCTGGAGAGCTGGGCCAGCCTGGTCTGTGCCTTCCTCGACGGGCAGCCACCCGATGCCAGTCCGGTGCCCGACCTGCGGGCGGTGCAGGCGGCGCGCTATGTCATCGACGATCTGAAGGCGCTGTACACCGAAGCGGCGGTTGCGCCGGGTGCGCGGCCGTCGAGTCGGCAGGTACTGGACTGGTTCTGGGATCGCACGGTGGCGGCGCGGTTGATCCGCGCCGTGCGCGCGGCCTGCCTTGCCAGCCCCGACAAGGTGCTGAACCTCGTCGGCGGCGGTCAGTTGGTGCCGTCGGCGCGTGTGTCGGCGTAGAGGGCTCGGCCGACGCGGGCCGCCGGCCCGCGCGGCCTTACTCCTTGACCGCCGGCTGCTCAGCTTCGCCCGGATCGACCTCGACCGGCGGCGTGGCGTCGGCCGCCGCCATGACCTCGGCCTTCTTCTTGCTCGACTCCTCGCGCGCCGCCTTGCGCCGCGCCTTGTCGAGCGCCGCGTTAAGGTCGCGCAAGGTGCATAGGCCCAGGGTCACCGGATCGCGCGGCTTGATGTTGGGCGTGTTCCAGTGGGTGCGGTCGCGCACCGCCTGGATGGTGTTCTTGGTCGAGCCGACCAGCTTGGCGATCTGCGAGTCCTGCAGTTCGGGGTGGCTCTTGAGCAGCCACGCGATGGCGTCGGGCCGGTCCTGCCGTTTGGCCACCGGCGTGTAGCGCGGTCCGCCGGCGCGGGGCGCCGGTTGCGGCCGGTCGTGCGTCAGCAGACGCAACTGGGCGTTGGGGTCGGCCTCGCAGCGCGCAATCTCTTCCTTGGTCAGCTCGCCGTTGACGATCGGATCGCGACCGACCATGCCGGTGGCGACTTCGCCGTCGGCGATCGCCTGGATTTCAAGGAGATGCAGGCCGCAGAACGTCGCGATCTGCTCGAAGCTGAGCGTCGTGTTCTCGACCAGCCAGACGGCTGTGGCCTTCGGCATCAGAGGCGCAGCCATAGCTTTTCTCCTGCGGTTCCGACCCGGACGCCGCTTGCACCCGCCGCACGGCCCCCGTCCGAAAATGGATGGAATGTCAGTACCTAATATAGGCAGCGCACCGTCGAGGTCAAAGCCTATCGCGCCGGCTCCGGACCGGCTGCCTGTTCATAAGTCATTGAAATGACGATGCTTTCAGGGCATCGGCCATCTTTTCGGCAATCATCACAGTGGTGAGATGGGTGTTGGCCCGGCAGTCGGCCGGCATCACGGCGGCGTCGATCACGCGCAGTCCCGCGATGCCGCGCACACGGCACTGGACGTCGACCACGCCGTGCGGATCGCTGGCAGCGGCCATGCGGCAGGTGCCGGCGGCATGCTGCGCGTCGCTCGCCTCGGCCAGCAGCAGCGCATCGAGTTCGGCGTCGCCCATCGCTTCTGCGTGCGCCAACGGCGGACCGGACAGGCCGACACCGACCGACTCCACGACATCGGCGATGGCAGGGTGCGCCACCAGCCGGAACAGCCGCTGCATACCGTCGCGCAGGCGCACGCGGTCGCGCTCGTCCGACAGCATGTTCTCCTCGACCAACGGGTCGATCCGGGGGTCGGCCGATTGCAGCACCACCTCGCCGCGCGAGAACGCCTCGAACACCGAAACCGAGAGGCTGCCCGGCGACGGCCGCGCCGGATCGTCGTCGGCGAAGCCGCGATGATTCATGGCGAGAAAGATCATGTCGTTGAAGCCGCCGCCGGCCAGGCCCGAGGAATAGGTGACGCAGACATTGGTGTGGCGCGCATCGATGTGACTCGGCCGCTGCGCCGGCTTCAGGCGCAGCTCGGCCCGCACCACGGGATGGTCCATGAAATGCCGCCCGACGGCCGGCAGATGATGGCGCACCGCGATGCCGTGGCGCCGCAGCGCCGCCTGATCGCCGATGCCCGAGCGCATCAGCAGCACCGGCGAATGCACGGCACCGGCGCTGACGACAATTTCGCGGCCGCGATAGGTGACGCGCCGCGCGCCGTGCAGCACCTCGACGCCGACGGCGCGATGGCCCTCGAAGACGATGCGATCGGCCAGCGCGTCGCCGACGATGGCGAGGTTGTTGCGTGGCCGCGCCGGCTCGAGATAGGCGTCGTTGGTCGATACGCGCCGGCCGTCTCGGCAGGTGATGGGGTAGTGCGCCACGCCGCTGCCGCCGGGGGCGTTGAGGTCGTTGTTCCAGGGATAGCCCAGCGCCAGCGCCGCCGCGGCGACGCCGCGATCGACGGCTCCCCACTGCGCGCGCGGCGCGCGCCATACCGGCAATGGTCCATCAGCGCCGTGAACGGCGCTGCCGCTGAAATGTTCGTCGGCTTCCAGGCGGCGGAAATAGGGCAGTACGTCGGCGCCCGACCAGCCACTGCAGCCCAGCGCCGCCCAGTGGTCGAAGGCTTCCATCACGCCGCGGATGGCGATCATGGCGTAGACCGACGACGAGCCGCCCATGCCGCGACCGCGCCAGTAGAGGCGCGGCTGTTGTGCGGCGGTACGGCGCGCCATGAGCTGCGGCCACTGCCAGGCGGCCTGCAGGCGCGGCGGCAGGATGATGCGCAGCGGATTGACGCTGGCCATTTCCGGCGGCGTCTCGGCCGAGCGGAAGTCGCGGCCGGCCTCCAGCAGCAGCACGCGCCGCCGTCCGTCCTCGCTCAGCCGCGCCGCCAGCGTCGCGCCGGCCGAACCGGCGCCGATGATGACGACGTCGAATGGGGTGTCGGTTTCGCTCATGGGTCAAG
>JAHCJT010000141.1 GCA_026126245.1 Alphaproteobacteria bacterium | reverse complement strand
GCCTGCGCCAGGGCCTGGCGCAACTGCCACAGCGTCTCGCCACCCAGCAGGGCGGCCAGGAACAGCCCGTCCGGCCGCAGCGCGCGCCGGATCTGCATCCGCGCGCCGGGCAGGTCGTTGACCCAGTGCAGCGCCAGCGCACTCAACACGAGATCGACGCTAGCTGGCGCCAGCGGCAGCATTTCCTCGTCGGCAACCAGCGCCGGCCCCCACGTCGCGGCGCGGCGCGCAAAGCCCGGTGCAAGATCGAGCGACACCACACGCTCGACACCCCCGCGCGCCGGACGATCCGACGGTCGCAAGGCGGCGGCGACCTCGCCGCCATGGCAGCCGATGTCGAGCGCCAGCGCAAAACTCCGGCGCACATCGTCGAGGCGCTCGACCAGTCGCTGCGCCACTTCGCGCTTGAGGAACGATGCGGCATCCCAGTCGCGCGCGGCGCGCTCGCGCCGCCGGCGCACGACGTCGCGGTCGAAGACCAGCATCGGGTCCGGCTCAGCCATTGCCGCTTTCTAGAGCCTAACCCGGGACAGTGGAATCCCGCTTTCGCGCGGTCGCGAACGCGGCGACGAATCTGCAGCATCTCCAAGGCGGACCTTCCCGGCCGTCGCCGCAAACGGCCGATCCCCGCGCCGGATTGGAACCGATCCGCGCGGGGTGCGCCACCCAGGCCGGCCGAAAGGTCAATGCACCGGCGCTGCCATGGCCGTCCGGACGTCGCCGCACTGCTGCGTCCAGGCCTCCAGCTCGGCGATGTCGTCGCTCGCGGTGCCGACAAGGGCGATCGCCAGTGTCTTCAGCTGCGTATCGCAACCCAGGGCCAGCTCGATGCGCGCCAGTTCCAGCATCCGGCGACAGACGAGGATGGCGATGCGCACGACGTCGGTTGCGCCGCCGTCGCCGGGCAATGCGGCGAGGTCCTTGCGCAGCTCGCTGTCGACAAAGCGGATCGGCACGGAACTGCCGCTCGCCACCCACGCGCCTGGCGCCGCATCGTGCGTCAACCAGGCGCACAGCCGGTCGCGCCGCGCCGCCGCTGCGGCGGCGATCGCACCTGCCACTCGTCGTAGTGCGCGGTCGGCGCCGGCCTGTGCCACGGCACCGGCCAGAATGCCCAGCGCGATGTCGTAGCGGGCCTGCGTGGCGGCAAAATCAATGTCCGGCGCATCGGCGTAGACGGCGATCGCACCGGCCCGCAGGCGCGCCAGCGCCTCGCTGGCGGCAGCATCGAGCGACGGGGCGGTGCCGCCAATCGCGCCAGCTGGGGCACCGGATGGCATCAGGCGTGGCACGACGCCACCGAACAGCAGCGTCAGGATGGCGGTTGTCGATGGCATGGCCGGCTCCCTCGTCCGGTGGCTTTGTCGTTGCCAAGCACCCTAAGGCCGCCGCCGCCACGGCCGCCAATGCCGGCACCTCATCGGTTCCATAGCGCTCTCGCATCGGGGGGCCGCCGGAGCGCCTGTGACGGCCGGCTCGACAGCCGTGAAGCACGCCCGCTATGTCTGCGTTTGCGCCCGGCCCGCCACTGCCAGGCTCGATCCGCCGCGAGGAACCATGTCGCCCGAAAGCCGCGCCCGCGAAGACATCTGCCGCATCGGCGAGAGCCTGTACCGCCGCGGCTACACTGTCGGTTCGGCCGGCAACATCAGCGCCCGGCTCGACGACGGCTTCCTGATCACGCCGACCGATGCCTGCCTCGGCTTCCTCGACCCCGCCGGGCTGGCCAAGCTCGACGGCGACGGCCGCCAGGTGTCGGGTGCACGGGCCTCCAAGACCATCGTGCTGCACCGCGCGGTCTATACGGCGCGGCCCGACGCCGGCGGCATGGTGCACACCCATTCGACGCACCTGGTGGCGCTCAGCATGCTGCCGGACGTCAATCGCGACGACGTGCTGCCGCCGATCACACCCTACTTCGTGATGAAGGTTGGCCACGTGCCCCTGATTCCCTATCGGCGGCCGGGCGCGCCGGAGGTCGCCGATCTCGTTCTGGCGCATGCCGGGCGGGTGCGCGCCGTGTTGCTGGAGCGGCTGGGACCGCTGGTCTGGCACGACAGCGTGGCGGCCGCCTGCTACGCGCTGGAGGAGCTGGAGGAGACGGCACGGCTCTGGTTGATGCTGCGCGCGACGCCGCCGGCGCCGCTGGGCAAGGCCGAGATCGACGACATCTGCCGCACGTTCAACGTCGCGTACTGAACGGGATGACCTGAACCGGCGGTAGCGCCACTGGCCCAGGTCGGCGCCGTTTGCCCAGGTCGGCGCCGTTTGCCCAGGTCGGCGCCGGCCGCGCGGCGCCTCGGATTCGCCGGAATCGCGCGCTGCCATCGCGGCCATGGATCTCGCCGCCGTGCGTCGCGCGCTGGCCGGTCGCGTTGCCGCCATCGACGCGACGGCGTGGCGCGAACGTGCTCGGGGCATCGGTCGTACCGCGCTCGATGCGCTGCTGCCGCCGCGCTGCCTGTCGTGCGGCGCTTCGGTCGATGCACCCGGCGCGCTGTGCGCCGCCTGCTGGGCCGGGATCGAGTTCATCGCGCCGCCGCTGTGCGACTGCTGCGGCTTTCCTTTCGAGATCGAGGCCGGTCCGGACGCGCTATGCGCCGCCTGCCTCGCCCGCCGGCCGCGCTATCGCCGCGCCCGCGCCGCCTTCCGCTACGGCGAGGATTCGCGCCGGCTGGTGTTGATGTTCAAGCACGCGGACCGGCTCGATCCGGCACCGGCCTTCGGACGCTGGATGGCGCAGGCCGGTGCCGAGCTGCTGGCCGACGCCGACGTGATCGCGCCGGTGCCGTTGCATCGCTGGCGGCTGCTGTGGCGGCGCTACAACCAGTCGGCCGAGCTGGCGCGCGCCATCGGGCGGCTGAGCGGCAAGCGCGTCGTGCCCGACCTGCTGCAGCGCCGGCGCCACACGCCGCCGCAGACCGACATGAACGCGCGCGAGCGGCGCCTAAACGTGGCCGGCGCCTTTCGCATCAACCCGCGCCGCCGCGCCGAGGTGCACGACAAGGCGGTACTGCTGATCGACGACGTGCTGACCACCGGTGCCACGGTCGAGGCCTGCGCGCGCGTGCTGCTGCGCGCCGGCGCCGCCTCGGTCGACGTGCTGACGCTGGCGCGGGTCGTGCGCCCCCGTCAGCACGGCCCATGAAGCGTCTGGCCGGCAGTCCCGATAAATGCTTACAATTAATATATCTCCTATATACCTATGAAAAATATCTACTTAATGCATGAACGGCCCGGCTAGAGTGATTCTTCTCCTTTTAGGGGCGGTAAGTTCCATGCATGTGATCGTCGTCGGCGCCGGTATTGCCGGTCTGAGCAGCGGCTGGGCGCTGGCGAAGCGCGGCCATCGCGTCACCCTGCTCGAGCAGGACGCGATCCCCAATCCGCTGGGCGCGTCGGGCGACGACCACCGCATCATCCGCCGCGCCTATGGCGAGATGGCCGGCTACACGCGGCGCATGACCGAAGCCTTCGCCGCATGGGACGAGTTGTGGCGCGACCTCGGCGCCGAGCACGTCGCCAAGGTCGGCTTCATGGGCATCGTGCGCGCACCGGGCGACAACGCCGACGCCTATCGCGACGGCCTGGCACGCGACGGCTATCCGTTCGAGACGCTGGGCCGCGACGCGGCGCTGGCCCGTTTCCCCTATCTCGACCCGCAGGGCTTCCGCGATCTCTTCGTCTCGCCGGAGGGCGGCGTCCTGCTCTGCCTGCGCATCGCTGCCGACCTGTCGGCCTGGCTGGGCGCCCACGGCGTCACGGTGCGCGACCACTGCACGGTGCGCGACATCGACGTCACCGCGCCGGCAGTGGTGCTCGACGACGGCACGCGGCTGTCGGCCGACGCCGTGGTCGTAACGGCCGGCGCCTGGGTGACGCACCTGCTGCCCGCGTTCGCCGACCGCCTCGCCAGCAAGCGCACTTACGTCGTCTATCTCGACCCGCCGGCCGACTTCCGCGCCGCCTGGCAGCGCACCCCGGCCATCCCCGGCATCGGCGGCGACATCGGCGGCTATATCCTGCCGCCGGTCGCCGGCACCGACCTGAAGTTCGGGGCGGGCGCGACGCGCACCGACTGGCCGGCCGGCACGCCGTTCGAGCTGGCGGCCGACGCCGGCGAGCGGCTGCGCGATCTGTTCGCGCCGCTGTTCCTGCGGCTGGCCGACTATCGCGTCAAGCGCGTCCGCAAATGCGTCTACACCTTCACCGCCGACGACCGTTTCTTCGGCGCCCGCACGGGCGCCACGTGGGTCGTCTCCGCCTGTTCCGGCCACGGCTACAAGTTCGGTACCGCGATCGGCCGGCGCGTCGCCGATGCCGTCGAGAGCGGCGACGAGCGGTCCCTGATCCGGTGGCTGGAGGCGCGCGACTGACCGGGCCGCGCTGGTCAAGCGGTCACCGCCTGCCTATAGTCCACGCCATACCGGTCGGAGATGCATTGTGGCCAAGGTCGAGATCTATACCACGCCGTTCTGCGGTTACTGCGCGCGCGCCAAGGCGCTGCTCGACAGCAAGGGCGTCGACTACGATGAGCGCGACGTGATGATGGACGACAAGGCGCGCGCCGAGATGCGGATCCGCACCAACCGCACCAGCGTGCCGCAGATCTTCATCGACGGCAGGCACATCGGCGGCAGCGACGAGCTGGCGGCGCTCGACGCCGAGGGCAAGCTCGACCCGCTGCTGGCCGCCGGCTAGCGGCGCGACGCCGACGACAGACAGCCCTCGACCGGGAGCGGCGCATGACCACGAAATTCACCGTCGGCCTGATCCAGGTCAACGCCACCAACGAGCTGGCGCCCAACATCGCCTTCATCGAGGAGCAGACGCGGCGCGCGCGCGACGCGGGCGCCGAGTTCGTCATGACGCCGGAGAATTCCACCCTGATCGGCGCCAATCGCGGCGAGACGCTGGCCAAGGCGCTGCCCGAGGAGGACCATCCCGGGCTGGCCTCGGCGCAGGCGATCGCCAAGGAATGCGGCGTGTGGTTCCTGGTCGGCTCGATCCATGTGAAGGTCGAGGCCGAGCGCAATGCCAACCGGTCCTACCTGGTGGCGCCCGATGGCGGCATCGTCGCCAGCTACGACAAGATCCACATGTTCGACGTGCAGCTCGCCGGCGGCGAGACCTATCGTGAATCCTCGACCTTCCGCCCGGGCGAGCAGGCGGTGATCGCCGAGACGCCGTGGGGCAGGCTCGGCATGACCATCTGCTACGACCTGCGATTCCCCTACCTTTATCGCGCGCTGGCGCATGGCGGGGCGCAGATGCTGTCGATCCCCTCGTCGTTCACCGTGCCGACCGGCCGGGCGCACTGGCACACCTTGATGCGCGCGCGCGCCATCGAGACCGGCTGCTTCGTGTTTGCCCCGGCGCAGGTCGGCACGCACGCCGCCAACCGCAAGACCTACGGCCACTCGCTGGTGGTGGCGCCGTGGGGCGAGGTGCTGGCCGATGCCGGCGGCGAGCAACCCGGCTTCGTGACGGCCGAGATCGACATGGCGAAGATCGACGAGGCGCGCAAGGCGGTGCCTTCCCTGACGCACGACCGGCGCTACGCGCCGCCGACGATCGTCGGCGCGACGGCCCGCGCCGCCGAGTAGGAACCGGCCGGCGTTGCCGGTCCACCACCGCCGCGCATGACATGGGACAGGCTCGGAAGCGAGTCGGGCACGATCAGGTCATGACCGCCCATCTCGATGCGCTGCTGGCCGAAGTGCGCGCCTGCACCGTCTGCGCTGCCCACCTGCCGCACGGCCCGCGCCCCGTGGTTCAAGTCGCCGCCGGCGCCCGACTGGTGATCGTCGGCCAGGCACCCGGCGCGCGGGTGCATGCCAGCGGCGTGCCGTGGGATGACGACAGCGGGACGCGCCTGCGCGACTGGACCGGCCTCGACACCGCGACATTCTACGATCCGATGCGCGTCGCGCTGCTGCCCATGGGATTCTGCTATCCCGGCGCCGGCGCCGGCGCCGACCTGCCGCCGCGCCCGGAATGCGCGCCGCTGTGGCATGACCGGCTGATGGCGGCGTTGCCCGGCTCGCGCCTGTTGCTGCTTGTCGGCATCCACGCCCAGGGCCGCTACCTGGCGGCGCGCAGGGCCAAGACCTTGACGGAGACGGTGCGCGACTTTCGCAGCTTCCTGCCCGGCCACTTCCCGTTGCCGCATCCGAGTTGGCGCAGCACCGGCTGGATGAAGCGCAATCCCTGGTTCGAGACGGACGTCTTGCCGGCCCTGCGCACGGCGGTCCGTGACGCCCTCGCCTGACCTCGGCTCTCACGCCGACCTGCGCGACGGCGCAGGACTCAACCGGCCGGCCATCGCGCCGGCCATGTCCGGTCAATCGAGGCGCGTGCGGACAGGCGGTATCTTCAGCGCGCCCAGGGCGTCAGGCCGCAGGCCGGCTTGAACAAAGCCACCGTACGGTTCCAGGCCAGCGCGGCATCGCCCCGGTCATAGTTGGCCGACCGTGGATTGGCGAAGCCGGCGCCGGACGGATAGACATGGAAATTGAAATCGCGCTGCGTGCGCTTCAGCCGCAGCTCCAGATCGAGGCGCGTCGTGGCGGTGATCGATGCATCGCGCTCGGCGAAGTGGCCGATGATCTTGCCGTCGATGTCATGCAGGCGCTCGGCCGGATCGTCGACACGGCCATAGTACAGGCAGGTGGCCGACACGCGCGCGCCGGCGCTGGCCGGCACCGAGTGGCTGGCGCCGACGCCGAAGCCGATGCTGCCCAGACGCTGGTTGCAGAATTCCCGCGAGCGCAGCCAGTCGAACCACTGGCCGAGGGCCACCCGCGCCATCGCACCATCCAGCGCATCGGCCAGCGCCGCCGCCGCCGCGTCATCGCGCGCCGTCTTGCCGCCGAACAGATCGACGATGACGGCGGCAAAGCCGTCGAACGCCAGCAGTTCGCCGATGCGATCGAGCTCGGGGATGGCGCCGAAGCCGTCGTGCACGACCAGCACGCCGGGCGCCGGCGTCTTGGTCGGCAGATGCAGCCGCCCGGCCGACACGCTGCCCCCGGCCAGCGTGATCGACACGCGCCGTGGCGGTTCGGGAACGGCCTGACATTGCGCCTGGCGCGCGGCCGGCACGATCAGGAGAGACGACAGCAGAGCCGCGGTTGCATCGCGGCGGGTGATCGTCCGCATGGGAGGATATCCTGGCGGGTCAGGCTGATTTAGGCCCAGCATGCCATAATGACAACGATGCGTCGCCACCGCCGGATCCAGTGATGCGTGTCCTGAGCTACCGGTCGCGTGCCTGGGCGCTGGCCATGATGCTGCTGCTGGCCGTGCCGATGGCCTTCGTGGCGCCGCGCAGCAGCTTGCCGGAGACCAATCCCGCGCGGCTGACGCTGCGCACCGCGCCGCTGGCGCTGAACCTCGAAGACCGCGCCGCGACGCGCGTCGGCAAGCTGATCTGGCGCGGCGGCCTC
The DNA here is from genome assembly GCA_026126245.1 of Alphaproteobacteria bacterium. Lineage (GTDB taxonomy): Bacteria > Pseudomonadota > Alphaproteobacteria > Reyranellales > Reyranellaceae > Vineibacter. The sequence continues at coordinate 4,938 of JAHCJT010000141.1, read as the reverse complement.
TCCCTCGATGCCAACCACCGCGACTTCGGCGGCTGGTCGGGGCTGTGGGTGGCATCCGACGGCGCCGAGATGCGCGCCATCTCGGATGAGGGCAGCTGGCTTGTCGCCCGGTTGCGCTACGACGCCGCCGGACATCTTGCCGGCGCCGACGACGGTGTCCTGGGCCGGCTGAAGTCACCTGACGGTGCGTGGCTGAGGGGCAAGAGCTGGACCGACGCCGAGAGCTTCGCGATGCTGCCGGACGGCACGATGCTGGTCGGCTTCGAGCGGCGGCATCGGGTTCTCAGGTATCCCGCCGGTAACGAGCGGCAGGGGGGCGGCCTCGCCGGCACGCCTGTTCCCTTTGCAGCACCGGCCGATCTGGCGCGCGCCCCGTCCAATGCCGGACTGGAGGCGATGACGGTGCTGTCCGATGGGCGCCTCTTCCTGTTGACCGAGGATTTTGCCCTGCGCCCGGGTACGACGGCCGGTTGGATCGGCGTCCTGCGCGACGGCACGCCAATGTGGACTGCGTTCCACTACACATTGCTCGACGGCTTCCGGCCGACATCGGCAGCCACCCTGCCCGACGGCGACATCGTGCTGCTGGAGCGCAGCGCCGCCCTGCCCGCCGGCTGGCGGGTGCGGGTGATGCGGCTGCGCGTCGCGTCGCTGGTGCCCGGCGCGGTGGTACGCGCCGAGGAACTGGCGCGGCTGGCCACGCCGTTCGTGACGGAGAATCTCGAAGGTGTCGTCGCGCGTCGCGGTCGCGGCGGTGAGACGTTGCTTTGGCTGATCTCCGATGACAATTTCAGCTTCCTGCAGCAGACCGTGCTGCTGCATTTCGCGCTGGCGGACTGATCGGGACGAGTCGGACACACACATGGTCGTGATCGCCGCTGCGGTGTTTCTCGGTGCCTTCCTGCTGTTTCTCGTTCAGCCGCTGATCGGGCGCATCATCGTGCCCTGGTTCGGCGGCGGCGCGCCGGTGTGGACGGCGTCGCTGGTGTTCTTCCAGACCGCGCTGCTGGCCGGCTATGGCTATAGCGCCTTTGTCGTGCGCCGGCTCCCGCCGCGCGGCCAGGCCGCTTTGCATCTGGTGCTGCTGGCGGCCAGTTTGCTGACCATTCCGCTGGCACCGGATCCGTCGTGGAAGCCGACCGACACCGCCATGCCGGCACCGCGCATCCTGGCGCTGCTGGCCACCAGCATCGGGCCGACCTACCTGCTGCTGGCGGCCGGCGGTCCGTTGCTGCAGGCGTGGCTGGCGCGACGCGGGCGGGTGCCGTGGCGGCTGTTCGCGCTGTCCAACCTGGCGTCGCTGGCGGCGTTGCTGGCCTATCCCTTTCTCGTCGAACCGTGGCTCGGCTTGACGGTGCAGCGCTGGGTCTGGTCGCTCGCCTATGCCGCCTACGCAGTGCTGGTCGCCAGCCTGGCCTGGCAGGCGTGGCGGGAAGGCCCCGCGCCGGCCGTGGCCATAGCAGCCGGCGACGGCGATCCGCCGCCGGCGACTGCCGATGATCCGCCGGGTGACGACGAGGACGGCGCACCATGGCTGTGGATCGTGCTGGCGGCCGTGCCCTCGGCGCTGCTGATCGCGGTGAGCGAGTACCTGACACGCGACGTCGCGCCGATGCCGCTGCTGTGGATCCCGCCGCTGGTGCTCTACCTCGCGACCTTCGTGATCTGGTTTGACGGCAACCTGCCCTACTACCGGCCGATGTGGCTGGCCGCCGCCGGCATGGCGATCATCGCCATGGCGCTGGCGATGACGGCCCATTCGCTGACCTACAAGCTGGTGCCCAATCTGCTGATCTACTGCACCGGCCTGTTCCTGGTGACCCTGTTCTGCCACGGCGACCTGATGGCCTTGCGGCCGCCACCGTCGCGGCTGGGCGGCTACTATCTCTGCATTGCCGCCGGCGGCGCGATCGGCGGCGCCGTGGTCGGCCTGCTGTTCCCGTTGGTGCTGCCCAATGCCTTCGATCTGGAGATCGTGCTGGCGGTGTCCGGCGCCCTGCTCATCCTGCGGTCCGTCTCGCTCGGCCATCTGTGGCTGATCATTGCCGGCAGTGCGCTGGGCAGCGGCGCCATCGCCTTCGCAGGTTGGGCCGGCTGGCAACGTTACGACAACACGCGCGACGACCTGGCCATCACCCGCAATTTCTACGGCACGCTGCGGGTGATGGAGGGCAACGAGGACACGCCCGACGCCTACCGCGAACTGGTGCACGGCACCATCGCGCACGGCTTCCAGATGACGGCGCCCGACAAGCGGCGCTGGGCGGTTGGCTATTACCGCAACGAGTCCGGCGTGGCCCGCGCCCTGCATGCCCTGCCGGCCGGACCGCACCGCGTCGGCATCGTCGGCCTCGGCACCGGCGGACTGGCCGCCCATTGCCGGGCCGGCGACACCTACCGCTTCTACGACATCAATCCGGCCGTCGAGGTGCTGGCACGCAAGTATTTCACCTTCCTCGCCGACGCGCCGGGCAAGATCGACATCGTGATGGGCGATGCCCGCCTCAGCCTCGAGCGCGAGGCGCCGCAGAACTACGATGTGCTCGCGGTCGACGCGTTTTCCGGCGACGCCGTGCCGCTGCACCTGCTGACGCTGGAGGCGATCGATGTCTACCTCAAGCACCTGGCACCGGGTGGCGTGCTGGCCATGCATGTCAGCAACAAGTTCCTCGACTTGCCGCCGGTGCTGGAACGCGCCGCGCAGGCCCGCGGCCTGGCCGTCGTGCTGACACGCGATCTCGACACCAACGGCAGCATCATCAGCGACTGGGTGCTGCTGTCGCGCAATGCCTCGGTACTCGACTCGCCGTCGGTACGGTCGATTGCCGTGCCGATCGCGACGCGTCCCGAGTGGCGGCCATGGACCGACGATCACGTCGATCTGCTTCAGGTGCTGAACTGAGCCGGCGCCGCCCTCAACCGCGCCGGGCGGCCGATCGCGGCGGACAGAGCCGGCGCACAGCGCCGCCGTTGACCGCCGCGCAGGTCGACGCCTTCATCCGCGACGGGTTCGTGCGTCTGGAGGCGGCGTTCCCGCGCGCACTGGCGGCGCAATGTCGACGCCTCCTGTGGGCCCAGACCGGGCTCGACCCGCGCGCGCCTGCGACGTGGCGCCAGCCCGTCATTCGTCTGCCCGGTTCAGATGCCGCGGCCCTCGTGCGCGCCGCCAACACCAGACGCCTGCACGGCGCGTTCGACCAGCTGGTCGGTGTCGGCCGGTGGCGGCCGCGGCCGACGATGGGCACGTTTCCGATCCGCTTTCCCAGCACCGTCGATCCGGGCGATGCCGGCTGGCACATCGACGGCAGCTACGCGCTCGACGGCACGTACTACGCCAACCTGTGGTCGCACGAGCGCGCCCTGCTGATGCTGTTCCTGTTCTCCGATGTCGGCCCCGACGACGCGCCGACGCGCATCCGGGTCGGCTCGCATCTCGACGTGCCGCGCGTGCTGGCTATCGCCGGCGATCGCGGCATGCCGTTCGGGCACGTCGTCTCGCTGCTGCCCCATGTGCATCGGCGGCGGCTGACACTGGCCACCGGTCGGGCCGGCGATGTCTATCTCTGTCATCCGTTCCTGGTGCACGCCGCCAGCTGGCCGCACCGCGGCAGCGCGCCGCGCTTCATCGCCCAGCCGCCGCTGGCGCCGGTGGAGGCGCTGCGGCTGCACCGCGCGGACGGCGCCTATTCGCCGGTCGAGACGGCGGTGCGCATCGGGCTGGGTCTGCAGCGGCGCCCCGCGCCACGGCCACGGAAAAAATAAAGGCCCGCGTCAGGCGCGGGCCCCGATCGCCGATGTCGGCGACGGCAGCTCAGGCCGCCGCCTTCTTCTCGCGCTTTGCCTTGGCCAGGCGCACGCGCTTCTTCAGCACCTTCATCGCCGGCGTCAGCTTGCTGTCGCTGGTGTCGAGCAGGTAGGCGTCGATGCCGCCGTTGTGCTCGATGGTGCGAATGGCGCGCGGCGTCAGCCGCAGGCGCACCGGCACGCCCAGCGAATCGGACAGCACCGAGGTGACCTGCAGGTTGGGCAGGAAACGGCGCTTGGTCTTGTTGTTGGCGTGGCTGACGTTGTTGCCAACCTGCACCGACTTGCCGGAGAGCTCGCACCGACGGGTCATGGTCCTGTCCTCGATCGACCGCGCGGCCGGGGCCGCGCCCAAAAAACGATGTCCGGCCCCGAGGGCCGGAACGCGGGCGCCCTTGTACGGGCCGAACCGCGCCGCGTCAAGCTGACGACGAGCGCCGCCCGGGCGCGCCGCAAGGCCCGTGTCGCCGTTGCCGCTACACCAAATAAGTCAAGAAAATCAGCAGGTTGCCTGTTCCCATGCGAAGCGGGGCAAGCGGTAGAGAACGTGCGGCCTCAGGCGATGGCCAAGCGGCAGGACGGGGTGCTCGAAGTCGTCGGCCGGCGCGTGCGTCATGCCCAGCCGCTCCATGACCCGCCGCGACGACAGGTTGTCGCGGACGGTGAACGATACGATTTCGTCGAGGCCCAGGGCGTCGAAGCCGAACGCCAGCGCCGCCCGTGCCGCCTCGGTGGCATAGCCGCGGCCCCAGTGCTCGGCCGCCAGACGCCAGGCGATCTCGACACAGGGCATGAACGGCGCCTGGAATGTCGGTCTGGCCAGGCCGACGAAGCCGACAAACGCCGCCACGCCCGGTGCGTCGACGGCCCACACGCCGAAACCATGGCGGTCGAAATGATCGCGGATGCGCGCCGCCAGCGCATCGCTCGCGGTGCGATCGAGCGTCGCAGGAAAGAACGCCATCACGCGCGGATCGGCGTTGAGCGCCGCGAACGGCGCCAGATCGTCGTCACGCCATGGCCGCAACACCAGCCGCTCGGTCGTCAGCGTCGGGGCGGTCGGCCTGCTCATACCCATGCTCACGTGCAACCCATTCCAGGGCTCAAATGGTGCTGCTCCTCTTCATTCCGGCC
>JAHCJT010000140.1 GCA_026126245.1 Alphaproteobacteria bacterium | reverse complement strand
CGACGAGGTCGTGCTCGTCGGCGGCATGACGCGCATGCCCAAGGTCATTGAGGCGGTGAAGCAGTTCTTCGGCCGCGAGCCGCACAAGGGCGTGAACCCGGACGAGGTCGTCGCCGTCGGCGCCGCGATCCAGGGCGGCGTGCTGGAGGGCGACGTCAAGGACGTGCTGCTGCTCGACGTGACGCCGCTGTCGCTCGGCATCGAGACGCTGGGCGGCGTGATGACCAAGCTCATCCAGAAGAACACCACGATCCCGACCAAGGCGCAGCAGGTGTTCTCGACCGCCGACGACAACCAGACGGCGGTGACGATCCACGTGCTGCAGGGCGAGCGCGACATGGCGTCCGGCAACAAGAGCCTCGGCCAGTTCAACCTCGAGGGCATCCCGCCGGCGCCGCGCGGCATGCCGCAGATCGAGGTCACGTTCGACATCGACGCCAACGGCATCGTCCAGGTTTCGGCCAAGGACAAGGCGACCGCGAAGGAGCAGCAGATCCGCATCCAGGCGTCGGGCGGGCTGAGCGATGCCGACATCCAGCGCATGGTCAAGGAAGCCGAGGCCAACGCCGCCGAGGACAAGCAGAAGCGCGAACTGATCGACGCGCGCAACCATGCCGAGGGCCTGGTGCACGCGACGGCGAAGAACCTGCAGGAGCACGGCGACAAGGTGCCGGCCGGCGACAAGGCGGCCATCGAGGCGGCCATGGAAGCGCTGAAGAGCGTCATGGCCGGCGAGGACACCGAGGAGATCAAGGCCAAGACCAACGCCTTGGCGCAGGCCGCGATGAAGCTCGGCGAGGCGATGTACAAGACGCAGCAGGCGGACGCCTCGGCGGCCGGCGCGGCCACTGGCGCGGCCGGTGCGGAGGCTGCCAACAAGGACGACAAAGTCGTGGACGCCGATTTCGAGGACGTCACCGACAAGAAGAAGAGCGGCACTGGCTGATTGGCCGCGATAGCGGTATGAGGAGAATGGTTCGCCTCGTTGTCCCGCCTGCCGCCGTCCCGATGGGGCGGCCGGCCGGCGGGGCGGCGCGGCGGCCCCGGACGTTCTCGCGGGGGAGATGCGACGGCGCCGCACGGGTCGTCGCCTGAGGGACAGGCCGCTTCATGTCGCAGGATTTCTACGATCTGCTGGGCGTTGGTCGCAGTGCGAGTGCGGACGAGATCAAGAAGGCGTACCGCAAGCTCGCCATGCAGTTTCACCCGGACCGCAACCCGGACGACAAGGCCGCCGAGAAGAAGTTCAAGGAAATCAACCACGCCTACGACATCCTGAAGGACGAGCAGAAGCGCGCCGCCTACGACCGCTTCGGCGCCGCCGCCTTCGAGGGCGGGGCGGGACCCAATGGCCCCGGCGCCGGGCCGTTCGGTGCCGGCGGCTTCGACTTCAGCGACATCTTCGAGCAGATGTTTGGCGGCGATACGTCGGGCCGCGGCCGCGGTTCCGGCTCATCGCGCGGCAACGACCTGCGCTACAACTTGGAAATCGCGCTGGAAGAAGCCTTCACCGGCAGCGATGCCAGCATCCGCGTGCCCAGCTCGGTGGCCTGCGACACCTGCCACGGCAGCGGCGCCGAACCGGGGTCTCGGCCGGTCAACTGCCCGTCGTGCCAGGGCCGCGGCCGGGTGCGCATGCAGCAGGGTTTCTTCACCATCGAACGCACTTGCCCGGCCTGCCACGGCGCCGGCCAGAAGATCGAGAAACCGTGCCGTGCCTGTCACGGCAACGGTCGTGTGCGCAAGGACAAGACCCTGAACGTCAAGATCCCGGCCGGCGTCGAGGACGGCACGCGCATCCGGCTTGCCGGCGAGGGCGAGGCCGGTGCGCGCGGCGGGCCGCCCGGCGACCTCTACGTCTTTCTGTCGGTGCGCAAACACCGGCTCTACGAGCGCGACGGCGCCGACCTGTTGTGCCGCGTGCCGATCAGCATGGTCCAGGCGGCGCTGGGCGGCGCCATCGAGGTGCCGACGCTGGACGGCAAGATGGCGCGGGTGTCGATCCCGGCCGGCACGCAGTCGGGCCACCAGTTCCGGCTGCGCGGCAAGGGCATGCCGGTGCTGCGCAGCAGCCAGAAGGGCGACCTCTACATCGAGTCGGTGGTCGAGACGCCGGTCAACCTGACGGCCCGCCAGAAGGAGCTGCTCAAGGAATTCGAGACCGCCGGCAAGGGCAACGGCACGTCGCCGGAGTCCGAGGGCTTCTTCAACAAGGTCAAGGAGATGTTCGGCGGCGACTGAGCGCGGCCGCCGTCAGCTGGCGCCGGGACGCCGAACGCAGCGAGGCCGCTGCAAGCAGCGGGCAGGGCAGGGGTGGCGCCGGGTGTTGTGGCGCCATTTTCTTTTTGACCTGCGCTTGCCGAAGTCCTGCCGCCCGCCGCTCGCGCCCTACGGACCGCATTGACCGCGCACCGTCGGCGCGCCACCGTCGGCCATGGTCTGGAAGCACAATCTCGTCACCCTGGCCGACGGCCGGCCGCGCTGCGGCTGGGTCAGCGACGATCCGCTGTACCTGCCCTACCACGACGACGAATGGGGGCGGCCGCATCGCGCGCCCAACGCGCTGTTCGAGCTGCTGATCCTCGAAGGCTGCCAGGCCGGCCTGTCGTGGCTGACCGTGCTGCGCAAGCGGGCGCACTACCGCAAGGTCTATGACGGCTTCGATCCGGCGCGCATCGCGCGCTACACGCCGAAGAAGCTGGAGCGCCTGCTGGCCGACCCCGGCATCGTGCGCCATCGCGGCAAGGTCGAGGCCAGTGTCGGCAACGCCCGAGCCTGGCAGGCTTTGGCCGAACGCGAGGATCCGGTCGACTTCCTGTGGTCGTTCGTCGGCGGCGCGCCGCGGGTCAACCGGCCGCGCACGCTCAAGCAGGTGCCGGCCAAGACCCGCGAGAGCGAAGCCATGTCCAGGGCGCTGGCCAAGCTCGGCTTCCGCTTCGTCGGGCCGACCATCTGCTATGCCTTCATGCAGGCAACAGGCATGGTCGACGACCACGTCGTCGGATGTACGTGCGCCTCGACCTAGGTCTGCGCTAAAACGCCGGCAAGAGGCGGAGGGAACATGGACGTCACCATCACGGGCGCCGGCGGGCGCATGGGTCAGATGCTGGTACGCCAGGTCGTCAAGACGGCCGGCGCCCGGCTGGTCGGCGCTGTCGAGGCGGCGGGCGCCAAGACGCTGGGCCGTGATGCCGGCGAGACCGCCGGGCTCGAGGCCCTGGGGGTCAAGATCAGCGACGATGCGGCCGCTGCCATCGGCGCGGCCAAGGTGGTGATCGACTTCACCGTGCCGGCCGCGACGGTGGCGCATGCCGAGCTGGCGGCGGCCAAGGGCGCCGCCATGGTGATCGGCACCACCGGCCTGTCGCCGGAGCAGGCCGGGCGCATCCAAGCCGCGGCCGCCCGCGTGCCGATCATGTGGGCGGCCAACATGTCGCTGGGCGTCAATATCCTGCAGGCGCTGGTCGAGCGCACCGCTGCGATGCTCGATGCCGATTACGACATCGACATCCTGGAGATGCACCACCGGCACAAGATCGATGCGCCGTCAGGCACGGCGCTGGCGCTGGGTCGCGCCGCCGCCGCCGGCCGCAAGGTCAAGCTGGAGGAGGTCTGGCGCAAGACGCGCGATGGCCACACCGGCGCCCGACCGGCCGGCGAGATCGGCTTCGCCACCCTGCGCGGCGGTGACGAGGTCGGTTTTCACACCGTGATGTACGCCGGCACCGGCGAACGGCTGGAACTGACGCATCGCGCCTTCAGCCGCGAAATCTACGCCGCCGGCGCGCTCAAGGCGGCGCAATGGGCGCTGACGCAAAAGCCCGGCCTCTACTCGATGAAGGATGTGCTGGGGCTGGCGGGATAGCCGGGGCCGCGGACGGGCGGTTCGAGCGGGGGAGGCGCCGGTGAGCGACAGCATCATGTACCACGACGGCAACCGCCGCTTTCAGGACGCGTTCGGCAGCCGGCGCATCGCCGACCGGCTGGAAGAAAAGCTGACGCATACGACGTTTTCCGAGGCCGATAAGGCCTTCATCGAAGGCGCGATCTATTTCTTTCTCGCCACCGCCGATGCCGAGGGACGACCGGACTGCTCGTTCAAGGGCGGGCCGGCGGGCTTCGTGCGCGTCACTGCGCCCGACGAACTGGTTTTCCCCGACTATGACGGCAACGGCCAGTTCAAGAGTCTGGGCAATCTGGCGGTCAATGCCCATGTCGGGATGCTGTTCATCGACATGCACGGCAAGCCACGGCGCTTGCGGGTCAACGGTACGGCCTCGGTGAGCCGCGATGATCCGCTGCTGACTCAAACCATCGGCGCGCAGCTCGTCGTGCGGGTCCGGGCGCGGGCGATCTTTCCCAACTGTCCTCGCTACATTCCGCAGCTCAGCCTGGCGCAGGAGTCGAAGTATATGCCGCGTCCGGGCAGCGCGCCGCTTGAACCGTCGTGGAAGGATTTTGCCGACTTCAGGGACTACGTGCATCCGCGCCAGCCGACGTTCGGGGGGCCGGACAAGGAGTCAGGCGGCTGATCAGCCGGCGTCGTCCCACCGGTGCTCGTAGGTCGGCGCCTTCAGACGCCGGACGGCGGCGCGCAGCGCCTGCGCCACCTCCAACCGTTCGTCGGGGGTCAGAAACCGGCCGACCACCAGCCGGTTGCCGCGCGAAATGAGGGTCAACCGGCTTTCGTGCTCGGGTGGATCGTCCATCTCGACCCGCAGCCAATAGGCGTCCAGCCGTGTTTCCTCGACCAGACCCTCCGGATCGATGCGGGTCACGACCAGATCGTGGTCGGTCAGCTGCAAGGTCTCGGTCAGCCGGCCGCTCTTATAGTTGAGGCGGAACAGCACGACCACGAGCGCAATGTCCAGCCCCATGAAACCGATCACCGGCCAGGCACCCAGCAGGTAGATCGGCAGACCGATCACCAGATTGGCCGCCACCAGCACTGTAATCAGCACCCGAAAGCCGCTGCGCGACAGGCTGCGATGCGGCACCAGGGTGGCGTTGAAATGCACGACTTGTGCGGCGGCCTCGCTCATCGCTACACCTTAGCGTCCGTCGCGCCGCATGACCACGGCCCGGTTTTGCGGCGGATGGCCGCGAGGGGAGGCGGGAATGGCGCAGCTGAAGGCGGCCCAGATCGAGGAATTCTACCGGCGCCTGCAGGCGCGCGATCCCGAGCCCAAGGGGGAGCTGCAGCACGGCAATGTCTATCAGTTGCTGGTGTCAGTGGTGCTGTCCGCACAGGCCACCGACGCCGGCGTCAACAAGGCGACGCGACCGCTGTTCGAGAAGATCAAGACGCCGCAGCAGATGCTGGCGCTGGGCGAGGCCGGGCTGGTCAACTACATCAAGACCATCGGCCTCTATCGCGGCAAGGCCAAGAACATCATCGCGCTATCGAAGATCCTGATCGAAAAGCACGACGGCAAGGTGCCGCATGATCGCGCCGCGCTGGAGGCGATGCCGGGCGTCGGCCGCAAGACCGCCAATGTGGTCCTCAATACCGCCTTCGGCGACCCCACGATCGCGGTCGACACGCATGTCTTCCGCGTCGGCAACCGCACCGGTCTGGCGCCCGGCAAGACGCCGCTGGAGGTCGAGCAGAAGCTGCTCAAGCGCACGCCGCCGCAGTTCATGCGCCACGCCCACCACTGGCTAATCCTGCATGGCCGCTACGTCTGCAAGGCGCGCGCCCCTGATTGCGCCCACTGCGTTGTCGCCGATATTTGCACGTTCAAGGGCAAGGCGGTCCCGGTGTAGCGTTCGGGACATCATGTTCGCACTCGGTCATCCCGAGCGTAGCGCGGACTCTTCCTGCATTGTACGACACCGTCGGAAGGAACCCGAGCTACGCTCGGGACAACCGCCGCTCATTGGAGGACGCTCGTGGCCAGTCCCGCCAACAGCTACCGTCTGCTGATCCTGCCCGGCGACGGCATCGGCAAGGAGGTGATGGCCGAGGTGCGTCGCGTCGCCGAGTGGTTTCGCGACCGGCGCAGCCTGCCGATCGAGCTGCGGCAGCGGCCGTTCGGCCTGGCGTCGTGGGAAGCCTATGGCTCGCTGATGCCGGACGAAACCTGGGCCGAAATCGAGGCCGCCGATGCCATCCTGTTCGGCGCCATGGATTCGCTGGACCAGGCCAGGAAGATCTCTCCCGAGGAGCGGCGCAAGGGCAGCCTGCTGCGCCTGCGCAAGAGCCTCGACACCTTCGCCAATCTGCGGCCGATCCGGGCCATTTCCGGCCTACTGGATGCTTCGACGCTCAAGCGTGAGGTGGTCGACGGCGTCGACCTCGTGTTCGTGCGCGAGCTGACCGGCGGCGTCTATTTCGGCGAGCCGCGCGGCGTCGAGACGCTGCCGGACGGGCGCGAGCGCGGCATCAACACGCATGTCTACACCAGCGACGAGGTCGAGCGCGTGGCGCGCTTCGCCTTCGAGCTGGCGCGGCGCCGGCGCGCCGAGGGCAAGCCCGGCCACGTGCATTCGATCGACAAGGGCAACGTGATGGAGGCCGGCGCCATGTGGCGCCGCATCGTGCAGCGCGTCCACGACACCGAGTATGCCGACGTCGAGCTGCATCACATGCTGGCGGACAACTGCGCCATGCAGCTGATCCGCTGGCCACGGCAGTTCGACGTCATCGTCACCGACAACCTGTTCGGCGATCTGCTGAGTGACTGCGGCGCCATGATCACAGGCTCGCTGGGCATGCTGCCGTCGGCCTCGCTGTCGGCGCGCGGTGCCGACGGACGGCGGCGCGCGCTCTACGAGCCGATCCACGGCAGTGCGCCCGACATCGCCGGCAAGGGCCTCGCCAATCCGCTGGCTGCCATCCTCAGCTTCGCGATGTGCCTGCGCGAGACGCTGGAGATGGCACCGGAAGCCGAGCGGCTGGAGCGGGCCGTCGATGCGGCGCTGGCCGGCGGTGCGCGCACTGCCGATATCGCCGCGCCCGGCTCGGCCGGCATGTCGACATCGGCGATGGGCGATGCGGTGCTGCAGGCGCTGGACCGGGCTTGACGCGCGTCAACGTTTGGCAACGAATTGGCGCAGGGGCAATGCGCAGACACGGCGTGAGATCTTCGCAGATGTGTGCATATGCACAATCATGCGATCACGCCATCGCCGGCTCAAACGAGCTTGTCTGGCAGTCCCGCCAGAAATTCTTGTGCTTGGGCAAAGCGGCACCTGGCAGCGCCGCACAAGGAAGACCGGGGTTGCGCCACCCCGGCCTACGAGCTCTTCGCTTTCGCGGTGGCTCAGTGTGGCGGCATCGGCCACACAGGAAGGCTGCGCCGACCGGCGGGCCGGCGCAACGGCGGCTGCTCTGTGAATCAGGTGAATCCGGCGCACAACTGTGCCGCCCGCCTCGTCGCTCCCCCCTGCGCCGTCCGGTCGGCACCGGGCGGTCCGTCGGGCGCCCACGCCACATGGCTCCCTTGCCGGCATGCCGCCGGTTGCCTATGGACGGGCGATAAACAATCGTTTAGCCAAATCGCTCCGATGAGACGATTTGCGGATCGCCCGACATGACGGATCGCCAGGCATTTTCCGGCCTCACCGTGCTCGACTTCACGCAGGGCGTGGCCGGCCCGCATGCGACCATGCTGCTGGCCCTCCACGGCGCCGACGTTATCAAGATCGAGCCGCTGGAAGGCGACTGGGGTCGCGCCCTGGGCAAGCTCGAGGGCGATCACTGCGCACATTCTGTCGCGTTCAACCGCGGCAAACGCTCGCTGGCGCTGGACCTGAAGTCGCCGGACGGCGTTGCTGTGGTGAAGAAGATCGCAGCCAAGGCATCGGTGGTTGTCGAGAGTTTCCGACCCGGCGTGATCAGCCGCCTGGGCTTTGGCTATGACGACATCAGGAAGCTCAACCCCAGCGTCGTCTACTGCTCGGTGTCCGGCTTTGGCCAGACCGGCCCCTACAGCAAGCGTCCCACCGTCGATGGCCTGATCCAGGCCTTCAGCGGCATGATGGTGATGAACAAACTGCCCGACGGTACGCCATGGCGTCAGGGCATGATCGCGGTCGATGTCACCACCGGCCTGTACACCTTTCAGGCGCTGTCGACGGCCATCATGCGCCAGATCCGTTTCGGCGAGAGCAGCTATATCGACAGCAGCCTGATGCGCGCCGCGGCGGCCTGGCAGGGCGCCAAGCTGATGGAGTGGGTGCACACCAACGGCAATCCGCAGCCGCTTTACATGCCGGCCGGCAGCTACAAGACGGCCAACGGCTACATCATGGTCAGCGCCATGCGGCCGCATCATTTCCGAAAGATGTTCGAGCTGATCGGCCGAAACGACGTCGCCAACGACCCGGACCTGCAGACGCACGACGATCGCATCAGGAACGCAGCCAAGATCGTCAAGGCGCTGAACGAGACCATGCCGACTCGCACCACCGAGGAGTGGATCGCGCTGTTCCTGCCCAACGAGGTGTTCTGCGAGCGGGTCAACAACTACCAGGACTATCTCGATCATCCGCACGTCAAGGAAAGTGGCGCGATCGACTGGATCGAGCAGGATGGCTTCGGCCGCATGCCGGTCGCCAATATCCCCGGCCTGCCGCCGGCGCGCGAGGATGTCGCGCGCCAGCATGCTCCGCATATCGGCGAGCATAGCCGCGCCATCCTGGGCGAGCTCGGTTATGCGTCGGCCGAGATCGAGGCGATGCTGGGGCGCAAGGCGGTCGGCGCCATCACGGCACCGGCACGGGCCGCGGAGTAGGAACGCGCCGCGTAGAGACGCGGCTCCCGGCTGGCCGGCAGGCGATCGCCCAAAAACGCCGCAGCGCCGGAGGCGAAGCCACCAGCGCCACAGCGATCGTCGCACGACGGCGACCTTCAGTCGGGAACGGCACAGGCCTGGCGTTTGGCCGCCGCCTCCCTCACCATTCGAATACGATGCGCTGGTGCGCGCCGCTCGCCAGGTGAGCCAGCTGCTGCTTGGACACGCCGTTGACGGTGGCCGACACCTTGTAGGTGCCGTCCGGCAGGTTGGCCAACAGGTAGGGACCTTTGGCCGTGGCGTTCAAGACGACCTTGCCGGATGCGTTGTCGCGGATGGTGACCGGCACGCCGGCGAGATAGTCGCCACGGCTGGCGCCGTCGCGTTGGGCAAAAACCAGCTCGAGGGGATAGCGGCTCGCCGCCTGTTTCATGGCGCTCGACTCGTCGGCGCCGATGCCGCCGGAAACGTAGTGCGCCACCCCGCTGGATTGCTCCGGCGGCAGGGTCGTGCGGGCATCGGCGACGGTCGTCAGGGCCACCAGCAGGCCCGCGCCGGCAACCGGAACGAGGGCGGCCGACAGGGTGCGGATCGACAGAGGTTTCATCGTAGGTCTCCTTGCTGAAGAACCGCCGGATCCGGCCGATGAGGGGTTCGATCGGCCGTCCGGCGGGGCGTGCCCGACTACCCGAGGTCGAGGGGCACGAAGAGCTTGGCGTCGTCGCGCCGGATCAGCAGGGCGGCGTGGTCATGGGCCTTGGCCGCCAGGGCGCGCAGCTGTTCGACATTGCTCACCGGTTCGCCGTTGATTGCGAGCACCACGTCGCCGGGCTGGATGCCGGCGCGCTGCGCCGGACCGGACACGGATTCGACCAGCAGGCCGCCGCTCTCGCTGATCGACCGGGCTTCGTCCGCCGACAGCGAGCGAACCGCGAGACCCAGACGTCCCTGACCGGCCGGCGTGGTGGCGGCCTCCGGCTTGGTGTTGGCCTTCAACTCGCCGATGGTGACGTTGATCTTCTCGATCTTGCCGTGACGCCACACTTCCATCATGGCATGCGTGCCCGGCGCCAGATCGGCGATCCTGGGCGGCAGGTCGCCCGAGCGGCTCAGCGCCTGGTCATTGAGCTTCAGGATCACGTCGCCGGACTGCAGACCGGCCTTGGCGGCGGGTCCGTCCTTCTGCACGGCGCTGACCAGCACACCGCCGGGCTTGGGCAGGCCGAAGGAGTCGGCCAGCGGTTGCGTGACATCCTGGATGCTGGCCCCGATCCAGCCGCGATGCACCGCGCCGCTGTCGACGATCTGCTTTTCGATCTTCATCGCGACATCGATCGGGATGGCGAACGACAGTCCCTGGTAGCCGCCGGTGTCGGTGTAGATCTGCGAGTTGATGCCGATGACCTCGCCGCGGGTGTTGAACAGCGGTCCGCCGGAATTGCCGGGATTGACCGGTACGTCGGTCTGGATGAAGGGCACATAGGATTGGTGCGGCAGGGCGCGCGCCGTGGCTGACACGATGCCGGCGGTCACGGTGTTCTCGAAGCCGTAGGGCGAACCGATCGCCACCACCCACTCACCGACGTGGATCTTGCCGGGGTCGCCCAGCGTCACGGTCGGCAGACCGGTGGCGGCGATCTTGAGAACAGCGATGTCGGTCGCGCGGTCGAGGCCCAGCACCTTGGCGGGAAACTCGCGCTGATCCGACAGCTTCACAGTCACCTTCCGGGCGTTGCGCACCACATGGGCGTTGGTCAGGATCACGCCGTCCGAACGCAGAACGAAACCCGATCCGAGACCGAAGACCGCGCGCGATTCGGGCCGGTCGGGCATGCCGAAGCGGCGCGCGAAATCGCGCGGCATGCCGGGCAGCAGCGGGATATCGGGAAACGGCGTGACGTCCTCGGATGTCTGTTCGACGGTTCCCTCGACCCGGACATTGACCACCGCCGGGCCGAAGCGATCGACGATCGACGAGAAATCCGGCCCCGGCATCGTGGCGGGGCGTTGGGCGGCGCTGTGCGACTCGTCGGTCAAGCCGGCGGCCAGGGCGACCGACGACGTCAGGGTCTGCGGCATGAACTGCCAGCCGACGCCGCCCAGCGCTGCGATCAGGGCGGCCGCGGCCAGGCCGCGGGTCAGGGACTTCTTGGTCATGTTGGGCTCCGTGTGCTGGCGGTGCGGCGGCGCCACACCCTGTCACCGAGCCTGATCTAGGGACCGAACCTTAAGATTTGCTTAGCGCCGCGAAAGATCCGCCGATGCAGCCGGCTGGCCGGCGGGCGACGTTCGTTCCGGCAACGGTGGCATGAACAGTACGCGCACGGCCAGACCGCCCAGCCGCGACTTGCCCAGCGTGATGTCGGCGCGATGACGCTCGGCGACGGCCTTGACGATCGCCAGCCCCAAACCGCTGCCCGGTTCGCGGGTCCTCCGCCCGCGATAGAACCGGTCGAACACGTGCGGTCTGTCTTCGGCTGCGATGCCGGGGCCGCTGTCCGACACCTCGACGAATATCCGGCCGTCGGCTGTGCCGGCTGCGACGTCAACGGTGCCGCCCGCCGGCGTGTAGCGAATGGCGTTGTCCAGCAGATTGTTCATCAGGATCGTCAGCGCCGACGGATCGCCCTTGATGCACAGACCGTCTTCGAGCGACACCGCGCCAAGGTCGATGCGCTTGGCGGCGGCGAGATCAAGATGCGCTGCGATGGCATCCCGCGCCAAGCCGGCGAGATCGACCGGCGCCGGCGTCGCCTGCGCGGTGCCCGGCTCCTGCCGCGCCAGGGTCAGCAACTGCTCGACGACGCGGGTCATGCGATCCAGACCGTGATTGAACGCGGTGATCGCGCTGCGGCGCGTCGTGTCGTCGGCGGCACGATCGACCAGCTGCGCCTGCAGGCGCAGGGCAGCCAGCGGTGTGCGCAACTCATGGGCGGCGTCGGCGACGAAGCCACGCTGCGCCGACAGCGCCTTGTCGAGGCGCGCCAGAAGATCGTTGAGCGCCGCCAGCACGGGCGCGATCTCGGCCGGCGCCGCCGGCAGCGGCGGCAGTTCCAGGGCGCCGGGCTTGCGGATGGCCAGCGCCGCGGCGAGCTGATCAAGCGGTCGCAGGCCGCGGCCGACAGCGATCCAGATGCCGACCGCGAGAGCCGGCAGCAGCAGCAGTGAGGGAACCAGGATGCGCAAGGCGGCCGAGAACGCCAGGTGCTGGCGCAATTCCATCGGTTGCGCCACCTGGATGGTGCGGCCGTGCGTCTGCAGCGCGAATACGCGCCACGTGCCGTCGCTGGTTGCCACGTCGGCATAGCCGATGCGTACCAGGTTGGGCAGGACGCGATGGGCATGCGAGAAATAAAGCGTCAGACCTTCCTCGCTCCAGATCTGGATCACGAGATCGAGCTGCGGATCGGGCATGCCGATGCCCGGCAGCGGATGCGGATCCGCCACCCGGTCGGCCAGCGACAGCGCCACCTGGCGCAGGTGGTAGTCGAAGATCGCGTCGACCTGCTGACGGGCGATGCGGTAGGTGACGGTGGCGCCTAGCGCCACGATCAACGTCGCCGCCGCCATCAGCACCAGCAGCAGGTTGCGCCGGATCGATTTCATGATTGCTTCGGCACCGTGTAGCCCACGCCGCGCACGGTACGGATCCAGCCGCCGCCCAGCTTGCGACGCAGGGC
>JAHCJT010000014.1 GCA_026126245.1 Alphaproteobacteria bacterium | reverse complement strand
CCTCAAGAACGAGATGGTGAACGGCGTCGAGGGTGGCTTCACGCACCACTTCCAGTCGGACGAGGCACTGCCGATCTACGACGTGGCGATGCGCTACAAGCAGGAGAACACGCCGCAGATCATCATCGCCGGCAAGGAATACGGCACCGGCAGCTCGCGCGACTGGGCGGCCAAGGGCGTCAACCTGCTGGGCGTCAAGGCGGTGGTGTCCGAGACCTTCGAGCGTATCCACCGTTCCAACCTGGTGGGCATGGGCGTGCTGCCGTTGCAGTTCAAGGACGGCATGACGCGCAAGGACCTGAACCTGAGCGGCTATGAAACGTTCGACGTCGGCGGCATTGAAGGGGAACTGAAGCCGCGCATGGACCTGCCCTTGACCATCCACTACCGCGACGGATCGAGCCGCACGGTGATGGTCACCTGCCGCATCGATACCGCCGAGGAGATCGAGTACTTCAAGAACGGCGGCGTGCTGCACTACGTGCTGCGCAATCTGGCGCAGGCCAGGCCGGCGGCCTGACGGCCGCCCATGGCGGTGCGCGGTGAAGTGCGTCGCCCCGGGCACCTCGCGGGGCGACGGCAGGGATCGCCGGGAGCGATCATGACGCCACCGGCCGGTCGATGACCGAGCCGGCACCGCCGCCGGCTCAGCTCGGCGCCTCCGGCTACGCCGGCGTCGCGCTGGCGGTGACTGACCTGGCGGTGTCGGTCGACTTCCACCGCCGCTGGCTGCCGCTGCTGGGTTTCCGCCGCATCGGCGCCGACGCCGACCGCACGCTGTTCATGCGGCGCTACGATCACCTCATGCTGCGCCAGGCGGATGACAGCCGGCCGCCGGCCGCCGGCATCACCATCGCGCTGGCCGCCGACAGCCGTATCCAGGTCGACGCCGTCTACGAGCGGCTGGTCGAGCTCGGCGCCGAGGTCCTGTCGGCGCCGCAGGAGCAGGCCTATTTCGCGCCAGGCTACTACGCCTGCGGCGTGCGCACGCCTGATGGCCTGCGTTTCGAGATCGTGCACCGCTGGACCGACCTGCCGGAGGTACCCGGTGCCGAGCGGGTGCGCCTGCCAGGTGCCGACGGACTGACCCTAGGCGGCTATCTGTTCAAGCCGGAAGCCGGCCGGCCGCCCTACCCGGCGCTTGTGCTGCTGCACGGCTTCGGCCGCAATGCCTGGACCGAGCGGCATCTGGCCGAGCTGGCCGCGGCCTCCGGTTACAAGGTTCTGTCGCTGGCGCTGCGCGGTTGGCTGGGCTCGGACGGCGACAGCGACCAGGGGCTGCACCAGCCCGACGACGTCGTGGCGGCGATCGACTGGCTGCGCCGCCTGCCGTCGGTCGACCCCGGCCGCATCGGGCTGATCGGCTCGTCGATGGGCGGCCAGGTCGCGTTGCTGGCGGCGGCGCGCCGGCCGGCCATCCGCTGCGTGGCGGCGCTGTTCCCGCCGGCCGACCTGGAGCACTGGTATCACGCCAACCCGCACATGCAGCCCTATCTCGACGACCTGACCGACGTGGCCGGCCTGCGCGTCCGCTCGCCGATCCATCACGTGCCGGAAATCGATGCCCCGGTGCTGCTGATGCACGGCGACAAGGACGAGAACGTACCGCTCGACCAGAGCCTGCGCATGACCGAGGCGCTGCGTGCTGCCGGCAAGGAGGCCGAACTGCTGATCGTCTCGGGTGCCAGCCACTTCTTCTCGGTGCGCGAGAACGCCATCGCCCGCCAGCGGCTTTTCGCTTTCCTGCGCCAGCACCTGGGCCGGCGCTGACCGCGTTTCGCCGGTCGGACCGGATGGCACGGTGTCGGTTGAATGCGGCCGGCCAAGCGCTATGACAGGCGCGATCGCTGACATGTGCAGGAGCCGTCGATGAAGGTCTCGCAGGCCGTCCTCACGCGCCGTTCGATGCGCGCCTTCAAGCCGGACCCCGTGCCGCGCGACACCCTGGAGTGGATCATCACCACCGCCAACCGGGCCGCCTCGAACGGCAACCTGCAGCCGTGGAAGCTGTACGTCACCACCGGCCCGGCACGGCAGCGCCTGTCGCGCGCCATCCTGGCGGCGATCGACGCCGGCGAACCGGACACGCGCGAATACGACGTCTACCCCAAGGCCTTCGGCGCCGAATACGACCGCCGTCGCAAGACCGTGGGCAAGCAGCTCTACACGCTGCTGGGCGTGCCGCGCGGCGACGAGGCCGGCATGGCGCGGCAGTTCCGCAAGAACTACGAGTTCTTCGGCGCCCCGGTCGGCATGATCCTGTGCGTCGACCGTGCCATGGGCGACGGCCAGTGGATCGACTGCGGCATCTTCCTGGACCAGCTCATGCTGCTGGCACGCGAGAAGGGCCTGCATACGTGCGCCCAGGCGGCGTTCGGTCGTTATCAGGCTGTTGTCAGACGAGAGCTCGGCATTCCCGATGAACAGATCGTGATCTGCGGCCTCGCGATGGGCTACGCCGATGAGCACGACGTGCCCAACAATCTGCTCACGGAACGGGCACCCATCGGCGATTTTACGCGCTGGTACGAGAGCTGACGCGAGCCCGCATTCGTCCCGGCCGCACTGCCTGAAGCGTCGGCCGCATTGCTGACGCGCGTTGCCAGATTTCGGTGGCGGGGCAAGTCATTTCTGCTACATCACGCTTGCCCGCATCCGTCGCCGGGCTGCCCCTTGCCGCCGTGGTTCCTCGCGGCAGGCGGCTCAGAACAGAAACAA
This sequence comes from Alphaproteobacteria bacterium, assembly GCA_026126245.1. GTDB lineage: Bacteria > Pseudomonadota > Alphaproteobacteria > Reyranellales > Reyranellaceae > Vineibacter. Next base: position 29,333 of record JAHCJT010000014.1, on the reverse strand, counting down.
GAATTCAGGGAGGACTCCGGTGGGAGGTCTTCTGAAGCTCAGCGCGCTCGTGGACCGGCTGAACAGGGCCGTTGGCCAGTCGCTCTACTGGGTCGTGCTGGTCGTCGTGCTGATCAGCGCCGTCAACGCGATCATCCGCAAGTTCTTCGACATGAGCTCGAACGCCTGGCTCGAGACTCAGTGGTATCTGTTCAGCCTGATCTTCCTGTGCTGCGCCGGCTACACGCTGCTGCGCAACGAGCACATCCGGATCGACATCGTCAACAGCGGGCTCTCCAAGACGACGCGCAACTGGATCGACATCACCGGCCACATTTTCTTCCTGATCCCGCTGTGCGTGATCATGCTGAGCGAGAGCTGGCCCTACTTCATGAAGGCGTTCCAGCTCGACAGCCACGGCTTCTTCAGCGACCTGTGGCGCCTGGCACTGCTCGCGACCGGCGCGTCTTCGGAGACCTACAAGGTCGAGCTGTCGAGCAATGCCGGAGGCCTGATCCGTTGGCCGGCCAAGCTGATCATCGTGCTCGGATTCAGCCTGCTGCTGCTGCAGGGCCTGTCGGAACTGGTCAAGCGCATCGCCGTGATGCTGGGCCGGATTCCCGACCCGCATGAGCACAAGAGCGGACCGCACTGAGACGGGGGGAGTGGAGACAAATGGTTGCGATCCGCTCGCTATTCTTTCTCGCCGTCATCGGCTTTGTCGTCCTGGTCACACTGGCACTGCTGTCCCCGACCGGTGGCGCCGCCTCGTTCCTGAAGGCGGAGATGGCGCCGATCATGTTCGCCAGCATGATCGTGTTCCTGCTGCTGGGCTACCCTGTCGCCTTCTCGCTCGGCGCCTGCGGCATGCTGTACGGCATCGTCGGCATCGAGATCGGACTGTTCACGCCGGCCCTGCTGCAGGCGTTGCCCAACCGCATCTTCGGCGTGATGGAGAACGACACGCTGCTGGCGATTCCGTTCTTCACGTTCATGGGCCTGATCCTCGAGCGCAGCGGCATGGCCGAGGATCTGCTCGACACCATCGGGCAGCTCTTCGGCCCGGTACCGGGCGGCCTGGCCTACGCCGTGATCTTCGTCGGCGCCCTGCTGGCGGCGACGACCGGCGTGGTGGCGGCGTCGGTGATCTCCATGGGGCTGATCTCGCTGCCGATCATGCTGCGCTACGGCTACGACCGCCGGCTTGCGGCCGGCACCATCGCGGCATCCGGCACGCTGGCGCAGATCATCCCGCCCAGCCTGGTGCTGATCGTGCTGGCCGACCAGCTCGGCAAGTCGGTCGGTGACATGTACCAGGGTGCCTTCATTCCCGGCTTCGTGCTGACCGGTCTGTACGCGCTCTACGTGGTCGGTCGCACGATCTTCGATCCGGCGGCCGCACCAGCCCTGCCGCTGGAAGCCCGCACCATCACCGAGGTCGAGGGCAAGAACCCGTACTGGTCGCTGCTGATTGTCGTCGTGGCGGCCATCGTTGCCGGCTTTCTGCTGAGCGAGCACATGCATCCCATCTGGGCGTCCGCCATTTGCGGGCTGAGCGTCTATGCGCTTGCGCAGCTCAATCGGATCCTCAAGGTCGGTCTGCTCAGCAATCTTGGGCAGCGTGTCGTCATCGTGATGATGCCGCCGCTGGCGCTGATCTTCCTGGTGCTGGGCACGATCTTCGTCGGCATCGCCACGCCGACCGAAGGCGGTGCCATGGGCGCCACGGGCGCGCTGCTGCTGGCCCTGAGTTACCGGCGTCTCACCTGGTCGCTGCTGAAGCAGGCCATGGACAGCACGGCGAAGCTCACGGCCTTCGTCGTCTTCATCCTGGTCGGCGCCCGTGTGTTCAGCCTGACGTTCTATGGCGTCGATGGCGACAAGTGGGTCGAGGAACTTCTGCTGGCGCTGCCCGGCGGCAAGTACGGCTTTCTGATCGTCGTCAATGTGCTGGTCTTCTTCCTGGCGTTCTTCCTCGATTTCTTCGAACTGGCGTTCATCATCATCCCGCTGCTGGTGGCGCCGGCCACCAAGCTCGGCATCGACCTGATCTGGTTCGGCGTGCTGCTGGGCGTCAACATGCAGACATCGTTCATGCATCCGCCCTTCGGGTTCGCGCTGTTCTATCTGCGCAGCGTCGCGCCGGACCGGCCATATGTCGACAAGATCACCGGCAAGACGATCGACGGCGTGACGACGGCCAGATCTACTGGGGCGCCGTGCCCTACGTACTCATCCAGGTGGTCATGGTCGGCATCGTGATCGGTTTTCCAGCGCTGGTTACCGCCGGGCTTGACCACGCCCCGAAGATCGATCCGAGCAAGGTCAAGATCGACATCCAGCCGCCGACGCAAGACGACACTCCGCCACCGATCATCATGCCGCCGCCCAAGAACTAGGCTCGGCCGCCGGGCAAAAAAGGAAGCCCTGCCGCTGGGGCAGGGCTTCGCGAGCGAAGATCGCCGGTGCGCGCTTAGCGCCCCTTGGCCGACATCGTGAAGTTGAAGTTGTCGAACGTGTTCTCGGCGACGCGGAACCACAGGTTCTCGTCGGCGCGGAACGCCTTGAGGCTGTCGTAGAGCTTCTTGAAAGCGGCGTTCTTCTGGGAGATCTCGTCGTACGTCTGGTAGGCGGCGTCGAAGCACGCCTCCATCACGGGACGCGGGAAGCCCTTGAGCACGGTACCGCCCGCCACCAGGCGCTTGAGCGCCGCCGGATTGGCCGCATCGTACTTCGGCACCATCCACGCGGTCACACCTTCGGCCGCCGTCTCGACCATGGCCTTGTAGGCCGGCGGCAAGCTCTCCCAGGCCTTCGCGTTGACGTAAAGCGATCCGACCGACGCGCCTTCCCACCAGCCGGGGTAGTAGTAGTACTTGGCGACCTTGTTGAAGCCGAGCTTCTCGTCGTCGTACGGGCCGACCCATTCGCAGGCGTCGATCGTACCCTTCTCGAGGGCCGGGTAGATGTCGCCGCCCGCGATCTGCTGCGGCACCACGCCGAGCTTGGTCAGGATCTGGCCGGCGAAACCGCCGACACGGAACTTCAGCCCCTTGAGGTCTTCGACCGTGTTGATCTCCTTGCGGAACCAGCCGCCCATCTGAGCGCCCGTGCCGCCGAACGGGAAGCTGACGATGCTGTAGGCCTTGTAGAACTCCTGGAGCAGGTCCCGGCCTCCGGCATGGTACAGCCAGGCATAGTACTGCCGCTGGTTCATGGTGAATGGCAGCCCCGTCTCGAACACAAAGGACGGGTCCTTGCCGAAATAATAATAGGCAGCGGTCTGGCCCAGCTCGACGGTACCGTTCTGCACGGCATCGGCCACCTGCAGGCCAGGTACGATTTCGCCGGCGGCGAAGGTCCGGACCTGGAACTTGTTGTCCGACATCTCTGCGAGAGCTTTCGCGAAGCGCTCCGCGCCACCGAACAGCGCATCGAGGCTCTTGGGGAAGCTCGACGTCAGGCGCCACTTGATCTCCGGCATCGACTGGGCGATGGCCGGCGCGGCAAGAGCCACGCTCGCGGCGCCGGCAACACCGGCACGCTTCACGAACTTACGACGATTCATCTCAACATCTCCTCCGGGCGTGTCGCCCCCATTCGGCGCACATTATTCGGGCCGACATTCTACAACTATATTCTGGCACGTCAGGTAACAGCTTAGAAAGCATTTCTCCGTGCAACTAGTTCGTCTTTCCTGACGACAAGTTGACGAGCTGCAGAGCGGTACGTGGTGCCCAGAGGGCACACACACGCGCGGCGGTAAGATTCCCATTTTGTCAGCTATCTGACGGAGCAGCGACAAATTGACGCCGGCCAGGGCGCTCCGTGCCCGTTCCCGGGGTTTTCTTGCACTTTACTTGGGCAGTGACTCCGGGGGCTGGTGGCACAGCGATACCGCCGCCGTGCGCAGGCGGCGAACCGATCGGGAACGGCTGCCGCCGTGCACGAGCTCTGCAGGCGTTGGATCGGCCTGCCGTCCAACGCGCCTAACAACGCGCGACGGGGTGCCTTCCGAAGGACTAGTGGCGACTGGCTTGCCCGCCGTCGACGCTGAAGACCACGCCGCTGGTGTACGCCGACCGGTCCGAGGCCAGGAACACGGTCAGATCGGCGATTTCCGACGGCTCGGCCGGCCGCCCGAACGGCAGGTGACGCGTCAGCTCACGCCAGCGCTCGGCATCACCGAACTGTTTCTGGGCTTGCGAGCGCATCAGCGTCTCAAGACGGTCTGTCCGGGTGGCCGGCGGGTTGATCGCCAGTACGCGAACGCCCTGATCAACGCTCTTGGAGCCCACAGCCCGCGTGAACTGCATCAACGAGGCGTTGCCCATCGAGCCGGTGATGTAGTCGTAGGTCGGCAGTTCGCCGGCCAGGCCGATGATGTTGATGATCACGCCGCGCTTGCGCGCATACATCCGCTCCAGCATGGCGCGCGTGGTGTTGATATAGCCGAATACCTTCAACTCCCAGGCGGCGCGCCATTTGGCTTCATCCATGTCCAGCAGATCGCCGCGCGGAATGGCACCAGCATTGTTGACCAGGATGTCGGCGTCGGCGCAGCCTGCGACCAGCGCCCGTGCCGCGTCGCCAACACTCAGATCGACGGGATGAATCTCCACCGGCACGTTGAAGCGTGACCGCAGACGATCGCGCGCCGCCGCCAGATTGTCGGCGCTGCGCGAGGCGATATGGACGTGGCAGCCCTCGGCAGCAAAGGCTTCGGCACAGGCGTAGCCGATTCCCTTCGATCCCCCTGTGATGAGTACCGTGCGGCCGGCAATGTTCAGATCCATGGCGTTCCTCGGGTGATGTTGTCCGCCACAACTTGTCGCACGCCACGGGCGAAGTCACGGCCCGCCAGCTGCACGCCAGTCATCCCGCTGACATGGGTCAGTCATGCAATTGAAAGGGTAGCCATGCGATCTGCGCAATGACGCGATGCAGCATTCGGAATGGTAGGACAAGACTATTGTCCCATATCCTTCGTACAGCCGGATGCCCATCGAGTGTTCCAGTAAGAAGGCACCGGCGAACGGGAGGAGCGCTCTGACCTCGGCTCATATGGAGGTTGGACATGCTCCGCAACACTACGCTTAGCTCCATCAACACCGCGATGGTCGAGGGCGACGTCGTCGTCCCCAGCCCGGATGTCGTGCGCGCGATCGAGCGGGAGGCCCGCCAGCTGCGTGCCCAAGCCGTCCGTGATGCATTCCGCGCGGCGTTCACCTGGCTCTTCCGCACCCGACCACTCGTCCTGCCGGCCGGCAGGGTCGACGTCGTGCGCGGCCACTGACGGGGGCGAGCCATGAGTTTCGTCACCACACTGCCCGGCCCGGCTGGACGGGCGACGCCGCGATCGCACGCCGGCGCTGCCGGTCTGTTTGCCACGTTGCGCCTGTGGCGGAGCCGCGCACGCGAACGCGCCGAACTGGCGCGATTCAGCGAGCGGGAGCTTCACGACATTGGCATCAGCCATAGCGACGCGCTGCAGGAGATCAACAAGCCGTTCTGGCGGCCTTAGCTGCAGATCGCGCCCGCCAATAGCGGGCGCGAAGCGGACGCGACGCATATGACGTCGCCAACTCTTGGGCGGGACGGCCGCATGCGGCCGTCCTCCCGCCTGGTTTGCCGCCCACACCATGGGAGCACGTGTGTCCGTATCCCCGATGACCATTGACGCCGGTGTTGCACGTCCGTCCCTGACGCCGGTCCTGATCGTCGTGCTGGCGGTGCTGTCGGCCTTCGCGCCGCTGTCGATCGACATGTATCTGCCGGCCCTGCCGGCATTGTCGTCCGACTTCCGCGCCTCGCCGGCCGACGTGCAGCTGACACTGACATCGTTCATGCTCGCCTTCGGCTTCGGCCAGATTGTCTATGGCCCGCTCGGCGACCGATTCGGCCGCCGACCGGTGATGCTGACCGGCATCGCGATCTACCTGGTCGCCAGCGTCGCCTGCGCCTACGCGGCGCGGATCGAACATCTCATCGCGTTGCGATTCATCCAGGGCCTGAGCGCCTGCGGCGGCGTGGTGATGGCGCGCGCCATGGTGCGCGATCTTGCCGACCGCGACCGCGCGGCGCAGGTCATGTCGGTGATGATGGCCTGCGTTAGCATTGCCCCCATGGTGGCGCCCCTGATGGGTGCCGCGGTCCTCGACGTTGCCGGCTGGCGCGCCATCTTCTGGACCCTGGCGGCGTTCGGCCTCGTCGCCCTGCTGGCCGGCGTGCTGGGCGCGCGCGAGACCTTGCGTCCCGAACGCCGCGCGCCCCTCGTCCTGAGCGCCGTGCTTGCTCGATTTCTTGGTCTGATCCGCAGCCGCCACTTCATCGGCTATGCGTTGCCGCCGGCGTTCCTGTTCGGCGCCATGGTGGCATTCCTGTCGGGGTCGCCGTTCGTCTATATCGACCACTACCGGCTCGCGCCCGGCGAGTATGCCTGGTTGTTCGCGGTCAACGTGGTTGCGATGACGGTCGGCAGTACGCTCAACAGCCGCCTGGTGCCACGCTACGGCGCCGATCTTCTGCTGCGCCGCGTGGTGCTTGCGCCGGCGCTGGTCGGCATGGCGCTGCTCGTCTGCGGTTTCATCGAGACGCGCACCGGCGTGCTCGGCCTGGCGCCCTTCGTGCCGTTGACCGTCCTGATGGTCGGCAGCATGAGCCTGATCCTGCCCAACTCCAACGCCTGCGCCCTGCAGCGCTACCCGCACATCGCCGGCACCGCCGCGTCACTGGCTGGCGTGCTGCAGTTCGGCATCGGTGCCGCCTTCGGCACGCTGGCCGGCCATCTGATCGACGGCACCATCCTGCCGATGACGACGCTGATGGGCATCGGTGGCATCCTGTGCTTCGTCATGCACCGCCTGTTGGCGCCGCGCTGATGCCTGGCGATCGGTGCCGTTGACGCGCATTTTGCCTTCGACGCTCCGTGCCGCCTTGCCGCATCGCGCGGAGGTGGTATCCGGTCGGCAATCGTGCTCATCACGGCGGGGCATTCTCTGCTAGCGCCGCCTCGCGCAGCACCCGGGCATCGTCTTCCGGACAGGACGGATTGATGGGTAGACCGCTGCCCATCTCGAAGCCACCCGGCGTCACGAGGCCGGGCACAATGCGCAGCCGCCAATGGACAAAGGGCCCGCCGGCATCCGTCGGCAGGGCCGAATCGATCGCGTAGTTGTAGGGAGGATCGCCGAGCCCCGATCGCAGCCGCCGGACGGCGCGCTGCAGGGCGGCAGCGAAGTCGGTCCGCTCGAGTGCCGCAAGCTGCGCGAACGACGCCTGGTGGCGGCGCGGCACAACCCATTGCTCGAAGGGGCTGGTGGCGGCGAACGGCACGATGACCAGGAAATGTTCTGTCGCCTCCACAATCCGGCGTCCGTCCGCCGTCTCCCGCGCGATCTCGGCGCAGGTCGGGCACTGGCCCGTTTCGGCATGGCGCACGCCCGCCCATGCGATCGCCCGCGCAAGCCGAGGCGACGGCAGCGCCGTGGCCAGGATCTGCGAGTGAGGATGGGCCAGTGACGCGCCGCCGCCCGGCCCGTGGTTGCGGAACAGCGTGACCGACGCGATGCCGGGGCGCGCCGCCAGCGCAACGAAGCGATCCTGATAGCACTGCACCACGGCCGCCACGTCGCCAGGCGGCAGTGTTGCCAGATCGGCATCGTGACGCGGCGTTTCGACAATGACTTCGTGGCAGCCAAGGGCGGGAATCGCGACGCTAGGCGGCGCGACCGGCGGCCGGGCACCATCTTCGACGAGGACCGCCGGGTAGCGGTTCGGCACGACCCGTACGCGCCAGCCCGGCGGCGCGTCACCCGGAATCTCCGCGATCACCCCGGCCAGCATATGCTCGTGACCGGCACAGAACGGACAGGTGCGGTCAACGGCCGCCGCCAGCGGCAAAGCCGCCACCTCGCGCATCCGGTTTGTCCGCGGCCGGTCAGCGCGGCCGGGCGCGACGATCACCCAGTCGCCGCTGGTTGCGTCCTGACGCAGTTCGCTCATCTCGGCATTGCTCGTCGCACCGGCGCTGCGTCGCGTTGCGCCGAATGACCCGGCGTTGTGCGCGGAACGACAGCGGTCGCGGCCGGCACACGAGCCGTGCTCATGCGCCGACCGGTCCCTTGAGCCGGAAATTGCTCTCGAACGATCCGATCAGGTCCAGCCAGTCCTCCATCAGGCGGGTCATCAGGAAGCGCGCCCGCACGGTCTCGCGCGCCTTCTCGCCGAGCTTACGGCGCAGATCGGGATTGCTGACCACCTGCACGATTCGGGCTGCCGCCTGCTCGACGCTGTCGACCAGGAAGCCGTTAACCCCGTCCTCGATCTGGTGACGGATCCCGCCGACCTTGCCGCCAATGACGGGCGTGCCCTTCCACATGGCCTCGGTGACGGTCAGGCCGAAGCCTTCGCGCGTCGACTTCTGCAGCACGACCGCGGCTCGGCGTTGCAGCGCGTTGACGAGGGCGGTGTCCTGCACCGACAGGATCCGGATGCGCTCCTCGGCGCACTTGCACAAGTCCTCGAAGACCTCCTGTCCCTCCGGATCGTCGGTTGCGACGTTGCCGACCAGCACCAGCGTCGCGTCGACCTCGCGACGCGCCAACCGGAAGGCGTCGATGACGCCCTGCGGATCCTTCCACTTGTCGAAGCGCGAGACTTGTACGACCAACGGCAGGTCCGTCGGGATGTCGTAGCGACCGAGCCGCTCGTCGACTTCGTCGTCGTCGAGGTTCTTGTTGGTGGTCGAGAACGGATTGATTGCCGGCATGATGAAGCGCTGCGGCGGCGTGATCTTCTGGGCGTATTCGGGCAGCGACAGGACAACGGCGTCGTAGCACTCGACGAACGGCGCCAGGTACGACCACAGCTCCCGGTTCGGATGCGACAGATCGACGTGGCAACGCCAAACCCACGGACCGCGCCGCCGGAAATGGCCGATCAGCGGCAGCGGCTGCGGATCGTGGACGATGACCACGTCATGATCGATGTGCATGCGCACCGCGTTTTCGTAGACCACCTCCTCGTAGATGCCCCGCTTGAGGTCGCTCAGATTGATATCGGCACCCTGCAGTGCGTTGTGCATCTTCTTGGTGACGCTGAAGAAGTCGGGCCGCCCCTGGATGACGCGCCAGCCGGTGCGGATGCCGGCGGCGTTCATCAGCAAGGTCAGCGACGACAGGATCTCGGCGACGCCACCGCCATAGTAGGTCGAGTTGACATTGACGATGTGCATGTCGCGCATCGCTTCCGCCTTTCTCAGGATGCGCTCGACCGTCGCCGCGCCGACCAGCGGCTCATATGACTCCACGGTGGTCATGCCGAAGGGCGCGGAATCGATATTCAATCCGTCCATTCTCTCGCCTCCTGTTGCCGGTCGCGGTCGACCGGCCGGCCATCGCGCGCCTCGCCGGAAGCGCGACACAGCCGCTCACGCAAATGGTTGGCGCCGCCCTTTCAGGCAGCGATCATGCCGTTGCGAACATAGATATCATCATACTCGAATATGACCGCCGGATTGACGATCAGCACCGACTCGTCCTTGTCATCGTAGTGCAACCTCGACAGCAGATCCTTGATCAGGTTGAGCCGCGCCTGGCGTTTGTCGTCGCCACGGACCACCGTCCATGGCGTCACCGGGTTGTGGGTGCGCGCCAGCATCTGGTTGCGCGCCAGACTGTAGTTCTTCCAGTGCTTGGGGGCCTCGGCGTCGATCGGACTGACCTTCCACTGCTTGAGCGGGTTGGTGCGGCGATCCTCGAGCCGGCGCTTCTGCTCGTCGTGGCTGATATCGATATAGTATTTGAGAAGCTTGGTGCCGGACCGGACCAGCATGTGCTCGAAGTCGAGCACCGTCTCCATGAACTCGTCGTACTCGGCATCGTTGCAGAAGCCCATCACGCGCTCGACGCCGGCCCGATTGTACCAGCTGCGGTTGAACAGCACGAACTCCCGGGCGGCCGGCAGGTGCGGGACGTAGCGCTGGAAATACCACGCCGAGCGGTCTCGATCGGACGGCGCACCGAGCGCCACCACGCGCGTCTCGCGCGGGCTGAGGTGCTGGACGATCCGTTTGATGACGCCGTCCTTGCCGGCCGTGTCGCGGCCCTCGAGCAGCACCAGGATCTTGTCGTTGCAGCGGATGAAATGCTTCTGTAGCTTGACCAGTTCGACCTGAAGGGCACGCAGCGTCTTTCGATATTCGCCCTTGGCGAGTTCGGGGAGATCGGGTCGCTCGCCGGCATCGTCCTTGTCGTTCGTCATCGTCTACCTGCCAACCTGAGCCACCCGCTTGGTTTGCGGCCGGATATTTGTCGCAAGCTTCCCGCCCCTGCCGCCGGCACCCGGGACGGGACGCGCGATACGACGCATGGCTCAGGCATGGCGGCTGTCCAGCGCCTTGCCGGCGGTCGCCAGTTCGATCAGTTCCATCGTCGTCTCCGATTGCCGGGCCTCGCGGGCGTCGTGCCGCAGCCCGTCCAGCCGACGGGCGACGTTGTCATGCGCCGATTCCATGGCCGCGAAGCGGGCGGCGTTTTCGCTGGCGATCGACTCGACGGCCGCTTCGGTCAGCAAGGCGAAGACGTATTCCTCCAGCAGCCTCTCGCTCAGCGCCGCTGGCTGCAGATTGTGCAGCGGCGCCTGGCGTGGCCGTCGCGCTTGCAGCGCCGCCGTATCGAGCGGCAGCAGGGCACGGCGTTCAACGGTCGATGCGCCACCCTGCCGGTAGCGCGCGTGGATCACCTCGACGCGCACAAGGCCATCCTGCGCGATGCGCCGGTACAGCTCGGTCGACAGGCGATGGACCGCGTCCGGCACGGCGGCGCATCGGGTCGCCATCGGCTGCGTCCAGGTGGCCGGCTTCTGCCGCTCCGCCGCCAGCGTCCCGCCGCGGCTGCCGAGGATGAACAGCACATCGTCCGGCTCGCGAACCGCCTCGGCGGTTTCGTACAGGCGCTCGTTGAAACCACCGACGAAGCCGTGCTCGGCGGCGCACAACACCAGTGCCCGCCGCTGCCGGGCCGCGCGACCCGCCGGCCGCGCCGGCTCGAGCAGAAGAAGGGATGCGGCGATGGCGGTCGCAACGGCATCGGCGTAGCGGCGGACACCCGGCAATGCACGCTGCGCCTCCTGCATGCGCATGCCGGCCATCGCGCGCATGGCGCCGACGATGTCGAACAGCTCGCTCATGCTGGCGATATGGCCCTCGATTTCGCTCAGGCGGGTCATGCCCGGCGTTCCTTCGTTCCGGCGGCGACGGATTGCGCCAGCGCTTCGAGGCTCGCCTTGAGGTGGGCACGCTGGTCGTCGGACAACGCGCCCGTCGCGTCGTCGATGGACAAGGCCTCCGGTCGATGTTCGCGCAACCAGGGACCCAGGGCATCGCGAAAGGCGTTGACGCGATCGAGCGGAATGGCGTCCAGAACGCCTTCCGACAGGGCCAGCAGCAAGGCCACCTGCTCGCCAAGGCTCAGCGGCGCAAACTGGCGCTGGGCCAGCACCGCCCGGATGCGCCGGCCATGTTCGATCGTCCGCTTCGTCCGCTCGTCGACCATGCCGCCGAAACGGGTGAACACCTCCAGCTCGAGAAACTGCGCGTACTCCAGGCGCAGGCTCTCCGCGAGTCCCTTGAGCACCGGCGCCTGCGTCTTGCCGCCGACGCGCGAGACGCTCTTGCCGACATCGACCGCCGGTTTCTGGTCCTCGTAGAACAGGCGCGGATCGAGATAGATCTGCCCATCGGTGATCGAAATGAGATTGGTCGGGATATAGGCGCTGATGTTGCCAGCCTGGGTCTCGGCGATCGGCAACGCGGTCAGCGAGCCGCCGCCGCGCTCCGGCGCCAGCTTGGCGGCGCGCTCCAGCAGGCGCGAGTGGATGTAGAAGATGTCGCCGGGATAGGCCTCGCGGCCCGGCGGACGACGCAGCAGCAACGAGACCTGGCGGTAGACCGCCGCGTGCTTGGTCAGATCGTCGATCACGATCAGCACGTCGCGGCCCTGCGCCATGAATTCCTCGGCCATGGTGCAGGCAGCATACGGCGCGATCCACTGCAGGCCCGGCGGTGCGTCAGCACCGGCGACAACGAACAGACAGCGCCGGGGTTCGCCGTAGTTCCGAACCGCCTCGATAACCTGCGCGATCGACGAAGCCTTCTGCCCGATTCCAACATAGACGCAGATCACATCGCTGGTGCGCTGGTTGATGATCGCGTCGACGGCAACGGCCGTCTTGCCGGTACCGCGATCGCCGATGATCAGCTCGCGCTGGCCGCGGCCGAGGGGGATCATGGCATCGACCACCACCAACCCCGACGCCAGCGGTCGCGTCACCGCCGCCCGGTCGACGATCGCCGGCGCGGGCTGCTCGATCGGCATGGTTGACGAGGTGGCCGGAGGCGCCTCGCCATCGAGCGGCAAGCCCATGGGATCGACGACACGGCCCAGTAGCGCGTCGCCCACTGGGACTCGCGCCACTTCTCCCGTACCACGAACCAGGCTACCCGCCGCCACGGCGGCGCTGTCGCCCAACAGCATGCAGCCGATCGTCGTTTCGCCCAAATCCACCGCCAGCCCGCGCACTCCGCCATCGAAAAGAAGCACTTCATCGAGGCGCGTGTCCGGCAGGCCCGACACGATGGCCACGCCGTCGCCGACCTGGGCGACACGCCCGACGCGCTCCAGTTGGGGTGACAGCGAGAGATCGCCGACGCGATCGCGACCGCGCCTCGTCCAGTCGCGGAGGCTGTCAGCCAGCGTTGTCATGGCCCTCGATCTCTGTCCGCATCGCATCCAGCGCGCTGCGCCACGAAAAGCGCAGAATAGCGTGCGGGAAGTGTAGTTCGGCGCCGGCGACGAGCGCCGGATCGGTGTCGAATTCGATGTCCAGGCCGTCGCCCAGGGCACGCGCGAGCCGGCGGCGCCATTCGGCCGCGACGCCCTCGGGCAGTGCCGCCGCCGTGACCACACGCAAGACGCCGCCACCATCGAGCGCGGTGCCGATCTCGCGGCGCCGCGGTTCATCAAGACCGGCAAGATAGTGTTCGATCCGGTCGAGCCAGACGGCGGCGCGCGATTCCATCGGGATTTCCGACAGCAGGCGGCGGGCGACGTCGACGCCGAGATCGAGGGCAGAGCGACGCGCCTCAGCCAGAGCCTCCTCGCGTTCACGGGCCAGCGTCCTGCGTGTCGCATCCATGAGGGCGCCGGCCTCCCGCTCGGCCTTGCTGCGCCGTGCCGCCGCCAGTTCCTCTGCCTGGGCAGCGGCGGCCTTCAGCGTGGCCGTGCGCTCGGCAACGATCCCCGACCTTTCGGCCTCGATCTCCGCCAGCCGCGCCTTGACGTCTGCCTGGATCTTGGCGGTGTCATCGTATTGCTTCTGCACCTCGGCACGCCGCGCGTCGATCATGCGCAGCACCGGCCGGTACAGGAAGCGATACAGCAGCCAGGCAAGGACGGCGAAGTTGACCGTCTGCAGCGCCAGAGTCGACCAGTCCAACCGCATGATCACCCTGCGTACGGGTTCGCGAACAGCAGGAGCAATGCGATGACAAGACAATAGATCGCCGTTGTCTCGATCATCGCCAGGCCGACAAACAGCGTGCGCGAGATGGTGCCCGAGGCTTCCGGCTGTCGAGCAATCGCATCCATGGCGGCCGCCACCGAACGCCCCTCCGCCAAGGCCGGTCCGAGGGCGCCGAACGACACGGCGAATGCGGCGGCCAGAATGCTGACCAGTTTCAGTTCCATATTGCCTCCTCAGGCTGCTTCTGTGTCGCCGATGGCCGCGCCGATAAAGACCGCCGCCAGCACGGTGAAGATGTAGGCCTGCACGACGCCGACCAACGCCTCAAGCACCATCAGCGGAATCGGCAGGAACAAACCGGCCAGCGCTACGACCAGCGCCAGCACGAACTCGCCGCTCATGACGTTGCCGAACAGGCGTACCATCATCGAAAAGGTGCGCGTGATCTCCGACAAGATGTTGAGTGGCAGCATGATCAGCTTGGGCTTGGCGAATTTCGCCAGATAGCCTAGCGGACCGTGAGCGCGGACGCCGTAGTAGTGGACGGACGCAAAAACGATCAACGCGAGCGCCGCGGGAGTCTCGAGCGTGGCAGTCGGTGCGTTGACGCCGGGCAACAAGCCGCAGACGTTGGCTGTCACGAGATAGATGAACAGCGTGCCCAGCAGCGGCAGCTGCGGCCGACCGTCCTTGCGGGTGATCTCCCGGATCTGGTCGGCAATACCCATGACAACCACTTCCAGCATGGCCTGCAGCCGGTCCGGATGCGGCCTCAGCCGCCGCGTCGCCAGCCAGCTGCCCAACACCAGCAGCAGCATGATCGCCCACGTCGTGACGACCGCGCTGGTGATGGCAACCGGGCCGAGGTGGAACAAGACCTCGGTGGACAGCGGGGAGCGCCCCATCAGGCCGACCTCCGGGCCCGCCGCACCATGACGGCACGGGCCAGCAGGAAGCCGGCAAAGGTCGCCAGCAGAGCCGCCGCACCGAGCTGGACTGCACCGGCAAACAGCGCGACGGCGGCCGCGACACGGCCAACCGATAGCACTATGGCCCGTTGCCCGCCCTTGCCGGTGCCGAGCGCCTCGGTCGTCCAGCGTAGCGTCGCGAAGTAGATCAGGCCGAATGCCAGTCCGCCTGCGGCCATAGCCAGCAGGAGCAGGACCGTCGACGGTGTCAGATTGCCAGTCATTCGCGATGCATCCTCTTCCAGGCCAAGCCGCATCCCAGCGCCAGGCCACCCGACATCAGGCCAAGCGTCCAGAAGATGCCGGACCCGAATTCGCGGTCCAGCCAGCGTCCGGCGAAGATGCCAAGCAACGTCGGTACCACGATCGTCCAGCCGAGCGCCCCGATCAGCGCCAGATTCTGACCGATCGACCGTTCGCCTTCCCGCTTCCACGCCTCGCGCCGCTCGCGCCGGCGTTTGATGGCGTCATCGAGGCTTTCAGGCCGATCCAAATCGGGCGCCATCGCTCAGACGCCCTCGGCCGGATCTGCGGCATGACCGCCGGGCATGGACGGCGCGCCATCAGGTCTGAGATGGCGATATATCTGCCGGATCGCGGCGAGATAAAGACGCCGTGCATCGGTGCGCGCCGCCTGCTCGTCGGCGATCTGCCGGTTGAACCGGCCGATCACCTCGGTCTCCAGGAGATGCAGGTCGTCGCCCGGCACCGCCTCGCGTGAGGCGATGGCGATCGTCCTGCCGCCGCTGATCTGCAGAACCCCGCCGCGCACGGCAACGTGGTGCTCCCCGCCGTCCCGGTCGCGCCAACTGGCCACCGATACGGCAAGCGTCGTCAGGAAATCGGCGTGGCCCGGCAGGATGCCAAACGCGCCGGTCGCGTCTTCGGCCCGCACATGCGTCACGTCGTCCGCCTCGACGACGATTGCCAGCGGTGTGGAGACGGACAGCTTCATGATCCGCCCGAGCGCATGCGCGCTTCCTTGCCGCGTGCTTCCTCGATGTTGCCGATCATGTACAGCGAGCTTTCCGCCCAGTCGTCGGTTTCGCCATCCAGGATGGCCCGGCAGCCGGCCAGCGTCTCCTCGAGACCAACGGTCCGGCCTTCCTTGCCGGTGAACGCCACCGTGACCATGAAGGGCTGCGTCAGGAACCGCATCAGGCGGCGCGCCCGCTTGACGGATGTGCGGTCGGCCGCACTGAGTTCCTCGATGCCCAGCAGCGCGATGATCTCCTGCAGTTCGCGATAGTGCGCGATGGTCTTTCGCACATCCTGCGCCATGCGGTAGTGCGCCTCGCCCACCAAGCGCGGATCGAGCAGGCTCGACGCCGATGCCAGCGGATCGACCGCCGGATACATGCCCTCGCTGGCCATGTCGCGCGACAAAACGATCGACGAATCGAGATGACTGAAGATCTCGGCTACCGCCGGATCGGTGAAATCGTCAGCCGGAACGTAGACGGCCTGGATGGACGTGATTGCCGCACCGGCCACCGATGCGATGCGTTCCTCGAACTCGGCGATCTCGCTGGCGAGCGTGGGTTGGTAGCCGACACGCGAGGGCAAACGGCCCAACAGGCCCGACACCTCGGCGCCGGCCTGCACGAGGCGGTAGACATTGTCGATCAGGAGCAGCACGTTTTCGTGCTTCTCGTCGCGGAAATGTTCGGCGATGGCCAGGGCGACAAGCCCGGCCCGCCAACGTGCGCCGGGAGGCTCGTTCATCTGTCCGAACACCAGCGCCGTGCGCTTCAGCACGCCCGATTGCCGAAGCTCCGACAGCAGCTCCTGCCCTTCGCGCGACCGTTCACCGATTCCGGCGAACACCGACGTACCCGAGTGCCGTTCGACGGTGGTACGGATCAATTCCATGATCAGCACCGTCTTGCCAACGCCAGCACCGCCGAACATGGCGGCCTTGCCGCCCTTCACCAGCGGCGCCAGCAGATCAATGACCTTGATGCCGGTGGCAAAGACTTCGAGTGTGCCGCCGTGGCGCGCCAGCGCCGGTGACGGCGCATGGATCGGCCGCTGCTCAATATCGACCGGTAACGGCACGCCACGATCCATCGGCGCGCCAAGGGCGTTGAGCAGGCGGCCCAGCACCGCATTGCCGACAGGCACGCGCAACGGACCGCCGGTGCCGTGCGCCGCCATACCGCGCCTGAGCCCCGCGGTATTTTCCAACGCCACCATGCGCGCCGTGTTGGCGTCGACATGCAGCTGAACCTCGGCCAGCAGCGGGCGGCCGGCGCTCGTCTCGATCGCGACCGCTTCCGTGATGGCCGGCAGCCCACCCTTGGGAAACTTCACATCGAGGACCGAGCCGTGGACCGCAATCACCTGCCCTACCGCCCGGCGATCGCCATCGATCGGCAGCCCACTCGTCATGTCGGACTTCTCGTGGCGAAAACCCATCTCCGCTGACGCCCCATACTTCGGCACACATCGGACGACGAGGCTGACAGTACATTGATCTCCGTCAAAAGAATGGCAGAACGCCGCGCTTCGATGCCGCGGCACGGCCGGATCTCGCGACGCCGGCAGGGCGCCAATCGACGCCCGACCGGCGTGCCGGCACGCAGGCGTCGCCGCGCGGCCAGACCGGGCGGCATGCGCGCCGAACGCATGCCGGCGTCGGCGGCGCGCGGTCTATACCTGGGTCGGCGCTGCAGCGAAGCGCAGATGGCCGCTCTTGATCCAGAGCCGCGCGCCGCGGGGTCCGGCGCCAGCCGTTGCCGTCGCGCCGGACGGCAGGCGCAGCCATCCCCAAGGCCCGAAGTGCTCGCCGCCTTCCTCGAAATCGCCGTCGAGCACGAAAATCTCAGTGCCGCCCTCGGTGTCGATGACCCCGCGCGCACCGGGCGACCAGTGCTCGATGCGCACGTCCTCGCGCACATCCTTGAACAGCGGTGTTATGCGCACGCCGGGACGATCAGCCGCCGCGACGGCGCCGATCCGATTGATGTCGGTGCAGACCCGCGTGCGGTCGGCGGGGTCGAACTGCCACAGCTTCACGAAGATCGTGCAGCCGGGCACCGAGCCCGGCGTATGGCGCGACTGCGGTGGATTGCGCACGTAGCTGCCGGCCGGATAGTCGCCGTGCTCGTCCTGGAAGACGCCATCCAGCACGATGAATTCCTCGCCGCCACCATGGACGTGAGCGGAGAACCGACTGTCGGCATCGTAGCGCACGATGGACGTGGCGCGGGCAACCTCACCGCCGATGCGATCAAGCATGCGACGACTGACGCCGGGCATTGGCGAGGCGCGCCACGCGATGCCTTCGGCATGAAGCGCGATACGTCGCGAGAAATCGGCGTTAAGCTCCATCGGCACAAGGACTCCCGGAGCTGCGGTCTCTGACCGGCGCCCCCAATATGCCGGCGTCGGTTACCAGACGCAGTCGAACATGACGCTGCCGGTCTCAAGCGTGCGGCCAAGGCGGGCATTCTTGCCGAACCTGGCACAATGCGCCTGGGCCGCGGCGGCAACCTGCGCATCGCCGCCGACGACGGGCGTGACCACCCCGCCTTGCGCATTGCCGGCCGGATGGCGGCTGGCACAAGCGGCGAGTGCGGTGAAGGCCAGCATAAGCGTCAGCCCGCGCATGAGCGATCCTTCTGGCAACGGTCGGCCTCGGCACAGGCGTGCCAAGCGGGCCTGACCTGCAGCGCAATATACCCCCGCAGACGACGCGTCGCGATCTCCGATCGCGCGGCGCACGGGCACCTCAGGCCCGCAGATGAGCCGGCGGCGCGAAACGTAGCCGCACGCTGTCGTGCGTACCGAACAGGAGTGATACGATGTAGAAGAAGCTGGCGACCAGCACGATGGCCGGACCTGACGGCAGCCCCGAATGGTACGAAATCAGCAACCCGACCAA
Organism: Alphaproteobacteria bacterium; assembly: GCA_026126245.1. Taxonomy (GTDB): domain Bacteria; phylum Pseudomonadota; class Alphaproteobacteria; order Reyranellales; family Reyranellaceae; genus Vineibacter. Next base: position 10,976 of record JAHCJT010000014.1, on the reverse strand, counting down.
CCCTGACGCGGCGGCCATCGGCAACGTTGCCAGCGCCATGGTCACAACTTGCCGGGCCCAGAACGAGGCGGCAACCGCCGGCAGCAGCAGCAAGCCCAGCGCCATCAGTGTGCCCAGCGCCTGGAAGGCGGCGACCATGTTGAGCACCGCCAGTGCGAGGAAGGCGTAGTGATACAGCGAGCCGCGCACCCCGACGGCGGCGAGGAAGCCGGGGTTGAAGCACTCGACGACCAGCGGCCGGTAGATCGCCGCCATGCCCAGCAGCGTGATCGACGCGGTCGTTGCCACCAGTGCCAGCGACATGTCGTCGACCGCCAGGATGCTGCCGAACAGGATGTGCATCAGATCGACGGTCGACCCCCGCAGCGAGACAATCATGACGCCGGCCGCCAGCGCCGTCAGATAGGCGGCGGCAAAACTGGCGTCCTCGCGCAGGGACGTGAAACGCGCCACGACACCCGACAGCAGCGCCGTGGCTATACCGGCGACGAAGCCGCCGGCGCTCATCGCCGGCAGCGACAATCCACCGAGCAAGAATCCGATGGCGGCACCGGGCAACAGCGCATGGGCGAGCGCATCGCCCATGAGGCTCATGCGCCGCAGGATCAGGAAGACACCGACCGTGCCGCTGCCGGCCGACAGCGCCAGACACGCCACCAGCGCGCGGCGCATGAAGCCGTGCTCGATGAACGGCGCGAAAAGCCAGTCGTAGACGAACGCCATGGGCCGGGCGCCACGCCGCTCAGGCGGCTTCGCCTGGATGGCAGACGTCGGCCGTCTCGTCCCACGACTCGGCCATGGCCCGCGCACGCAACAGGTTGGCCGCCGTCAGCGTCTGCTCCGTCGGTCCGGCGGCAATCAGCTCGCGCGCCAGCAGAACGCTGTGCGGGAAGTTGGCCCGCACCTGCTCGAGATCGTGCAGGACACAGACCACGGTGCGTTTGTCCTCGCGCCAGCGCCGCACCAGCGCCAGCAGGTCGGCCGTGGTGCGCGCATCGATGGCGTTGAACGGCTCGTCGAGCAGGATGATCTCGGCATCCTGCAGCAGCATGCGTGCGAACAGAGCGCGCTGGAACTGACCCGACGACAAGGTCGACAGCGGCCGGCGCTCGAAACCGCGCAGGCCTACCGCTTCGATGGCATGCAGCGCGCCGTCGAGGTCTGTGGCGCGAGCGGCTCCAAAGGCACCCATGGCGTGCCAGCCGCCCAGCATGACCATGTCGAGCACGCTGATCGGAAAACTTCGGTCGACGTCGGATTGCTGCGGCAGGTAGGCGATCTTGCTCCGGTCGCGATGCGGAAACTCGATGCGCCCACGCACTTCGCGAACCAGTCCGACCATCGCCTTCAGCAGGGTCGACTTGCCGGCACCGTTGGGGCCAACCACGGCGGTGCACGCCCCGTCCGGAATTTCGACCGACACATGGTGCACGGCTGGATGCCGGTCATATGTCACGGTGACATCGACCAAGCGCAGCGCGGCACTCATCGGATGGCCTCCACTGCCGGCACGCGTCGTTCAGGCGCCGCCGCCCTGGCCTCAAACGACATGGCCCACCACACCGTCAGCCACAGGATCACCACCCCCGCGGCAGCCCACATCAGCCGCCGACCGGCGCTCATCGCCATCAGGTGGGTCCCAAGGTCGCCGGCGGCGGCGGGCGCATGGATGTGGTCAGGCATGGGCCAATTCAGAAATGTTAGTCTATAACATAACAAGATGTGCTGGAAATTCCAGCCCGAATTGGGATCGGGCGAGCGCATCGGAATCGCTGTTACGGGCGCGAAACCTGGGGTAATTCCGTCACTGCTAAGTGATTCGCCCGGATCGCAGGCCAAGCCCACAGTATCCGCATGTTGCAGCACAGCCGTTTCCTCGTGGTCTTCGCGACCGCGGCAAGCTTGGGTGCCATGCAGGCGGCAGCCCAGCCAGCCGGGCCAAAGCCGCCGATCGTGGTCGAACTGTTCACCTCGCAGGGCTGTTCGTCCTGCCCGCCGGCCGACCGGCAGCTGGGCGAGCTTGCCAAGCGGTCCGACGTGCTGCCCCTGTCGCTGCACGTAGACTACTGGGACTACATCGGTTGGAAGGACCCGTTCGCCACGCCCGCCAACACCGAGCGGCAACGTGGCTACGCCCATACCCTCAAGCAGCGCTACGTCTACACCCCCGAAATGGTCGTGGACGGGATGACGCATGATCCCGGGTCCGAGCCGGCAAAGGTCGCCCGTATGCTGCGCATGGCCGCGGACCGAGCCGGTCCGCGCGTCAGCCCAACCCTGGCGCCCGGTGCCGACAACGGGTTGGCCGTGACCATGCCACCGACCACGCTGTCCGCTGCCTGCGATGTGTGGCTGGTGACATTCGACTACCAGCACCGCACGTCGGTTCCGCGCGGCGAGAACCGTGGCGCCACCCTGACCAACTACAATGTCGTGCGCTCGCTGGAGAAACTCGCGACCTGGAACGGCGAAGCGGCCAGCTGGACCGTCGCCGCGGACCGCGTCGGCCACGGCGATGCGGTGGCGGTGATCGTGCAGGAGCATTCGCAGGGCCCGATCATCGGCGCGGCGCGCTTCGATCGTCGCAAGTAGGCCGCACCGCGGCCGCCGCACAGATCCCCGGCTCGTCGGCACGGCGCGGAGCTCGCAGGCGTCGCGGCCATTGTCGACTGCGGTGATCCGCCTATATTGGCCGCATGTTCGACGCCGTGGCGAAGTCGTTCGCGCAACTGGGCGATCCCAAGCTGCGCTGGGTGATCCTCAAGTCGCTCGGGATTGCACTGCTGCTCTATGTCGTGCTCTGGATCGGCGCGTGGTTTCTGGTTGCGGCAACACCCAGCGTGGAGATCGCCTGGTTGGGGCAAACGCTGAACCGTTGGCTCAACGGCTTGCTGCGCTTCCTGGCCGGGTTGGCGGCCTTCGCGCTGCCACTGTTTCTGTTCCAGGCCTTCTTCGGCATCATCGTCAGCCTCTTTCTCGAGGAGGTCGCGGACGCCGTCGAGGAGCGCCACTACCCGCACCTCGGCAAGGCGCGCGGCGTGCCGATCTGGGTTGGACTCTGGTCCGGCGTGAAGTTCCTGCTGCTGCTGATCGCCATCAATCTCGTGCTGCTGCCGATCTACATCGTGCTGCTGTTCTTCCCGATCCTCAGCGTGGCGGCATTCTGCGTCGTCAACGGCTACCTGTGCAGCGTTGAGTACTTCGAGCTGGTCGGCCTGCGGCGGCAGACCATGGTCGAGGTGACGAGCCTGCGGCGCGCGCATCGCGGTCAGGTCTGGCTGGCCGGTATCCTGATCGCCGCCGCCGGTATCGTGCCGTTTCTGAATCTGCTGGCGCCGATCCTTGGCACCGCGTTGATGGTGCATGTGCGCCAGACCCTGGCGGCGGCGCCGCCAGCCCCGAACTGGGTAATGCCGGCACGCTAGACGCGGTGGGACCCTGTCCCGAAACTGACACCGCGCGTCGCCCGCAGCCTTCGCCTCGGCCCGCGGCGGCCGCGATTGCCGTGTCGTGCATGGCCCTTGCCGCCAACTCGCCACCAGTCCGCACGGTTTCTAGTTACTCTCTGGAAACACTACATTTTTCGGCTCCGTTCACGGCTTCGTGATGGACGACCTATGAACTGCTTGTGTTTCATTGTCAGGCGTGCCGGTTCAGGCAACAGACGGCGTTCGGCGCGTTGGGGCCGTCGACTGCGAAGAGAGGAAGCGAAACATGCGGAAGGGGCTGATCGTCGGCGCCATCGGATTGGCGCTGTCCGGCGCGCTGCTTGGCAGCGTTGCCATCGCACAGGGTGATCCGATCGCAGCGCGCAAGGACAACCGCAAGCAGGCTGCGGCGCAGATGAAGGCCATCAAGGGCGTGATCGACAGCAAGGGGCAGGCCAGCGCCGTCGTACCGGCGGCGGCCAAGCTGAAGGAACTATCGACCGCATTGCCGGCGTTGTTCCCGGTGGGATCCGACAAGGGCGATACCAAGGCGTTGCCGACCGTCTGGTCCGACAAGGCGGGCTTCGCGGCTGCGCACAAAGCCGAATCCGATGCCATCGATGCGCTGGCGACGGCGGCCGGCAGCGGCGACATGTCGAAGGTCGCGGCAGCATTCGGTGCCGTCGGCAAGACCTGCGGCGGCTGCCACGAGAAATTCCGGGCCAAGTAAAGGCCGAGAGACGGGGGCCCGGCGGAGCGGCTTCCAGCGACAAGGTGAGATGACGATGCGGCCGGTCGGCTCCCGACCGGCCGTTTCGTTTGCGCGGCTACCTTGCCACAGGTCCTACCCGCCGATGCGCACAATGCCGTAGACGATCGCAGCCGCCACGGCCAGGCAGGCCAGCGCCAGCGTGTTGCCGCGGAAGCGCAGTGCTGGCAGCGGCGCGCCCGGTTCGGCAACGTCGTTGCGTTTCTTGCGGCCGGTGATGATGGCGGCAATCAGGTTCTGCTTCTTGACGACCAGATAGAGCACGGCGGCCAGGACGTGCAGTGCCACCATGACGTAGAGCAGATTAATCCAGAGGTGGTGCAGCGTCGACATGCGCTTGACCCAGCGCTCGCTCGCCACTGCCACCAGCGGACCGTCGGTGGCAATATCGTCGGTCGCGAACAGCCCGCTGCCGACCTGCACCAGCAGCGCCAGGATCAGCGCCAGCACCATCCAGCCGCCGACGGCGTTGTGACCGGCCTCGCGCGGCACACCGGCGCCGAGCAGGGCGCGCAGATGCGCCAGTCCGGCCAGCGGCCCCTTCACGAGATCCGAAAAGCGCGACGTGGTGCTGCCAACGAATCCCCAGAGAATGCGGAAGATCAGCAGCGCCAGAACGGCATAGCCGGACCAGAAATGCCACTTGAGCCAGTCGCCGGCCAGCTTGCCGGTAACGACCTGGAAGACGACCAGGACAACCAGCGCCCACTTAAAGAGGCGCGTCGGCACGTCCCAAACCCGCACGGTCGCCGTGTCGCGATCATCTTTCATCGACATCCTCGCGGATACTCAACTACGCACTCTGCGATCTTATTCCATGCGGAGCAACCACACCCCGCGGCAGTGCGCTCCGATGCGACCAATCGACCTCGGTAACGCCGATCCGTGGCGTTACCGCTCGGGCAGGCCAATTGCGATGGAGTCCTCTTTCCGCCATGTTGCGACGATAACCAATGCCGCCCGGCTTCACGGCAGCAACTGCGTGCGGTCGAAACACCAGGCGATCCAAGGACCTCAGACGCGATGCAACCGCCCCTCCTCCATGTCGTTGCAGCGATCGTCGCACTGTTGACCGCGATGGCGGCCGACGGAGACGCGCTGGCACAGACACAGCCGCAAAAGCCGCCAGCGGCCGCATCCCAGCCGGCACCTGAACTGAAGCCGGCGTTCGACGCCTTGGCGGCAAAAGACTACGCCAAGGCCGAACGGATTCTGAAACCGCTGGCTGATCGCAAGGATCCGCGCGCCCAGTTCCTGCTCGGGGTTGAAGTCTATGGCTTCGACAAGTCGCCGCTGTACAGCCTGCAGAAGGCCATCCCGCTGCTGAAGGACACCGCCGAGCGCGGCTTTCCGCCGGCCATGGCTTACTTCGGCGCGGCGCTGGCCGAGGGTGCCGGAGTCGCCAAGGACAAGGTCGAGGCCTACAAGTACCTGGCGCTGGCGTCGCGTCACAAGGTGCCTAACACGGAACCGCTGCTGGCCCGATTGGCAAGCGAGATGAGCCCGGAGGAAATCGAGCGGGCAAAGAAGGCGGCCGACGCATTCGTACCACGCAAGTGAGTCCGGCCGTGTCACGACTCGGGGCTGCCGTCGTTGCGATGATCCTGATGGCGGTGTCGCCGTTAGGCGCGCATGGCCAGACGCCCGCCGAGCCGCTGCGTGCCGCGATCGCGGCCCTGGATGCGGGCAATGTCGCCGACGCCGAGCGTCAGTTGCGGCCGCTTGCGGCCCGCGATCCCGAGGCCGCCGCCTGGCTGGCTGCAGCGCTGATCCGGCGCGGCGACCGGCCTGGGCTGGCCGAGGCCGTGCAGCTGTTGCTCACCGCCGCTGCCGGCGGCAATGCCCGGGCCAAATACTTCCTGGCGTTCCAGTATGCCGCCGGTCAGGGCATACGCCGCGATGAGTCGCGAGCAGCAGCGCTGTTCGGCGAGGCCGCCGAGAAGGGCATCGCTCGAGCTGCCTACAATCTCGGGGTGCTCTATGCCAAGGGGCGGGGCGTCCCGCACGACGATGCGGAAGCGCTGTTCTGGTACGAGCGCGCGGCCCGAGCCGGCGACCCGTATGGCGCCTACGCCATGGCGCGCGCCATCGAGCTCTCGCCGCAAGCCAACGCGCGGGCCGCCGAGGTGGCGGAAGCTTACCGCACCGCCGCCGAGCAAGGTCATCTGCCGGCGGCCCTGCGCTACGGCGTGCTTCTCATCGAAGGCCGCGGCGTGCGCCGCGACCTGGTCGAATCGCAGCGTTACCTGCGGCACGCGGCCGACAATGGCTACCCCGAGGCGGCCATGGCCTTGGGCGATCTGTCGGCGTTGATCGCCATGGAATCGCGCGGCGATGCAGCGCGGAAGGCTGCCGTCAGCGCTGTCGCCTGGTACACGGCAGCGGCCAATGCCGGCCTCGCCCTGGCCCAGTTCAAGGTCGGCAATGCCTATTTCTCTGGCGCGGGCGTCGAGCGCGACCTGATCAAAGCCGAGCAATGGTACACACGCGCCGCGTACCAGGGTCTTGCCGACGCACAATATGTATTGGGCGTCTGGAAGATCGGCGGCGTGGCCGGCCCCAAGCAGCCCGCCGACGGCTACATGTGGCTGCTGGTGGCCGAGCGGCATGGCAACACGAACGCAAGCAAGGTACGCCAACGCGCCGCCGAAGCGATGACACCTGAAGATATGCGCCAAGCCGAAGCCGCCGCCACGGCCTTCCGCGCGCAGCCGGAACGAGCGCACGGCCGCTCCGACGACGAGGCTCCGCCGCTGAAACCGATGCCGCCCCGGCCCTGAACCACCGCGGCCAGCATGGCGATCGCTGATTATTTGAAATGTGTATTCTGTTTGCACTGGCGTCGCGAGAAACCGAGATTTTTTGCCCATTGCGGGGTACAAAGTTGACTGGTCTGGTTTCTCGACATGGATTATATTCTCAAGATGGTTTTATATTTATTCATGCAATGTAATGGGGGGATTGTTCCATGGCCGAGACGCAGGCAATGCGCGAGCCATTCTGGGAGTTGGGGCAACGGATCAAGACGCTGCGCAAGCAGCAGAACCTGACGCAACAGGAGTTCGCGGCCAAGCTGGGTGTGACGCAGCCGACGGTGCATCGCTGGGAAAAAGGCGCCTTCGAACCCGACGCCCAGACCTTGAAATTGCTGGCGGAAACAGCCGGCGCATCGGTATCCGAGTTTCGTTACGGGCGCGACGGTGGAAGCCAACGGCTAACCACCGTCACCGCCTATGTCGGTGCCGGCGGCGAGGTGTTCGCCCTGAACGGCGGCGCGAGCGGGACACGCGATGAAGTCGAAGCACCACCGGACGACTCACTCAGCATCATCGCTCTACGCGTGCGCGGCGACAGCCTCTACCCGGTCTACAGCGACGGCGACATTCTCTTCTACAGCCGGGACCTGCAAGCGCATGGCGTCGATGTTGCCAACTGCGCCGGTCGGGACTGTGTCGTGAAGATTGCCAACGGCCCCACTTTGGTGAAACGCCTGGAGATCGGCGGCAGCCGCGGACAGTTCACGCTGGTGTCCTACAATGCCGCGCCCGTCATGAACACGCGGTTGGAGTGGGCCAGTCCGGTCCGATGGGTCAAGCGGCGCTGATCCGCTCTCCCAACCGCGGCGGCGGCAGCTGGAATATGGAAGGCTGAACCCGAGGCGACCCGCCGGCGTGATCGGGCGCGGCTCGCTTCTTTCGCGTCAGCTCACTGGTTGCGGCAATACCGCGGCCGCCGACGTCGGGTCCCCGGCGGCGGACAGGGTGTCGCCTGGGCATAGGCTGGCCTGTCCAGTCGCGTTAGCGTCGGCGCGGCGTAGGCAATGCCAGCGGCCAACCCGAGGCGGGTCAACGCGCCTCGGCGCGACATTGGCGCGATCTCGGGCGATGTATCGGGCGCCCGATCCCGACCCTGGTTCAATCTCATGGTCCAAAATCCCCAACGGCAATAATTTCCAGCAATTCAATACGATGTGGCGCGCCCCTGATAGCGCCAACCGGTTCCGGGTGGACCATTTGGACAAAGGCTGGCGCAGCAAACCACGCAACCAATTCGGTGCTTGGTTGGCCGCGTGAGGCCGACAGTGAGGCTTTCAACCTGGGCCTGAAACGAAAAGGCGGGGCTGGCGCCTGTCGCAGCACAGGTCAACGCAGCCGGCGGCCGGCAACGGCGACAGCTACCGTGTTCGTGGATCTTTACGGCCGAAAAAGGGTGCGATCGGCCCATGACAACGCTCAGCCTGAGGGCCCATCTGCCAACCACAATGCCGGTCACGGACCCATATCAGGTCCTGTCGACGCTACCCTCGGCGCGTGGCTCGATAAGATCCTCGCCGCCTACTTCTTCGGCGTGCAGCCGCCTGGGCCTTTGCCCTGCCTGATCAAGCCCGGCGGGCAGGGTGTCGACTGTGCGTATGCGGGACGGTCCAACGCGGTCAATGTCGGTGCGGCATAGGCAACACCGGCCACAAGGCCGAGTTTGGCCAAAGCCCGGCGGCGCGACACGCTACGGCGGTCAGCATCCACATTCGGGATTGGGTTCGCAGATTGCACGGGAGTCATCGCCAATTATCCCCGGAAAACAATGATTTCGAGTATTTAAGAAAGAATAGCATGATGACGCAACATTTACCATCTCGCGTTTCCACTCGGCCCTCCCGGCCTTAAGGCGAGAGCCCGGCAAGATCTTGACTGGCCGCGCACCACATTTTGAACTCTTCGAGCGATTAGCCACAAGATATGGTAAACTGTACAAAAAACTTGTTGTTGGAGGCACCCGGAGGCGACTCGTTTCCGGCCCTCCTGAAATCAATCGCATGCCCTGCCCAGCGCTTTATTTTCATAGGTTGGCAATTTCACCGTGCCCGAGTAGACGATGAGTAACGCGAGCGCAGCTTCCGGGACGCGTCCCGACGTCACGCTGTCAGTGACACGCGGTGTTTGCCGCTTGTGGCGCGCGCGGGCATGGGCACCGCTGATTGAAGTGCCGCTGGCGCATGGCCGACGGGCCGACGTTCTTGCCGTGGCCAACGACGGGCAAATCGCGATCACCGAGGTGAAGTCTTCGATCGAGGACTATCGCGCCGACGGAAAATGGGGCGACTACCTTGCCTGGTGCGACCGCTACTATTTTGCGGTTGCTGCCGATTTCCCGCAGTCTCTGCTGCCACAGGAGGTCGGGCTAATCGTGGCAGATGCTTTTGGCGGCGAAGTCGTGCGTGAGGATTTGCGGGCGATCGCCGATAGCCGGCTAGCGCCAGCGCGACGCCGTGCGTTGATCCTGCGCTGCGCACGGCTCGGCGCCGAGCGGCTGCAGCGCTTGCATGATCCACAAGCGGCGTTCGGCACGTGACGTCGACACTGACCGGCGGCGGCATTCCTTTGTCCGCCGCCATCTGACAACGGATTTGCCTCAGGCGCCGACGTACGCACTGCCGGCGGCCGGGCCAGCGCCGGACGGGCGCCCGCAACGCGGCTATGCGACTATTCTTGGAGGGGTGGCTTGGCGTCGTCGTCGGCCGGCCAGTAGTCTTCCTGACGAACAACGAGGGAACAGGACCACACCATGACCGAGCTGATGACTGGGGCCGACAGCCTGGTGCGCACCCTGGTGAAGGGTGGCGTGAGCGTCTCCTTCGCCAACCCCGGCACGTCGGAGATGCACTATGTCGCGGCGCTCGACCGTGTGCAGGGCATGCGCTGCGTGCTGGGCCTGTTTGAGGGCGTCTGCAGCGGTGCCGCCGACGGCTATTACCGCATGACGGGCAATCCGGCCGCTACGCTGCTGCACCTCGGACCGGGCCTGGCCAATGCCTGCGCCAATCTGCACAACGCGAAAAAGGCAGGCTCCGGCATCGTCAACATCGTCGGCGAGCACGCAACCTATCACATCAAATTCGACACCCCCCTGACCGCGGACATCGAGGGCATCGCCAAGCCGTTCTCGCACTGGGTCAAGACTTCGCCGACCGCCAAGACGGTCGCCAGGGACGGCGCGCGCGCCATCCAGGCGGCGCGCACATCGCCGGGGCAGATCGCGACCTTGATCCTGCCGGCCGACACCGCCTGGGGCACGGCGCACGAGATCGCCGAGACGCCACCTCCGCCACCGCCGGCCAAGCCAACGGCTGATGCCGTCACGACTGCGGCCAAGGCGTTGACCAACGGTGAGCCGGGCATGCTGCTGTTGGGCGGGCGGTCGCTTCGTGCGCGGGCGCTGGAGCTGGCGGGAAAAATCTCGACCAAGACCGGTTGCAAGGTGCAGGCGGCTGGTGCCGGCGCACGATTGCAGCGCGGTGCCGGCCGAGTCCAGGTCCTGCGTGTGCCGTTCGTGGTGGAACAGGCCACGGCGGTTCTCAAAGGCACCAAGCAGATGGTGCTGTGTGGCGCCAAGGCACCGGCGGCCTTTTTCGCTTACCCTGGCAAGCCGAGCATGCTGGCGCCGGATGACTGCACGATCACCAAGCTGTGCGGCGTGGAAGACGACTGCGAAGCGGCGCTGGAGGCCTTGGCCGCTGAACTCGGTGCGCTCGACCTGCCGGCCGCCGGTGTCGCAGCCGCCAAGCGACCCGATAAGCCCAACGGGAAGATCACACTGGATGGCCTGGGAATGGCGCTGGGCGCCACGATGCCGGAGGGCGCCGTTGTCGTCGACGAGTCGGTCACCACGGGCCGTGGCTTCTTCCCGTTCAGCGCGGGTGCGCCGCCGCATGACTGGTTGAACAACATGGGCGGGTCGATCGGCTTCGGCGCGCCTGTTGCAGTCGGCGCTGCCGTGGCCTG
>JAHCJT010000139.1 GCA_026126245.1 Alphaproteobacteria bacterium | reverse complement strand
GGTGCGCCAGCGCACCGTCCTGGAAGAGGGCTGGAAAACGGTGGCGGCGCTGTCGCGCGACGTGTCGGATACGCTGACCGCCGTCGTGCCGATCAAAGATCTGGCCGAGTGGGTGCGCATGCGCCGCCGCATCGCCGCCGCCGTACCGGTGCGCACGTTGCAGGTACAGACCGTCGAGGAGAGCCGCGCCATCGTCGTCCTGCAGTACGTCGGCACGCGCGCCCAGCTCGACAAGGCGTTCGAACGCCTCGGCCTGAGCCTGATCGAGTCCGGCGGCGAGTTGTCGATCGTCAACCGCTAGCCCCGGGCGGCGGCAGGAGATGTTGCCATGAGCATGACGCCATCGTCCGGCCGGTGCGACACGCCGCGATTGCCGCCGGACGCGCGGCGTCGTCGTCAGCCGCGGCGCTGAGGCCTGCGCCATGATCGCCCATGTCCCCAACCTGATCAGCCTGGCGCGGCTGGGGGCAGTGCCGGTGGTGATCTGGTGTGTGCTGGCGGGACACAACGCGGCCGCCTTCTGGGTGTTCCTGGCAGCCGGCCTGTCCGACGCGCTGGACGGCATGATCGCCAAGCGGTTCAAGGTCACCAGCAGGTTCGGGGCCTGGCTCGATCCGCTGGCCGACAAGGCGCTGCTGGTCGGAACCTACGTCGCCCTGACGCTGCGCGACGCGCTGCCGATGTGGCTCACCATCCTGGTCGTGTTCCGCGACGCGCTGATCGTCGGCGGCGCGCTGACCGTGCAGGCATTGACCCAACGCTTCAGCGTCGAGCCGATGATGATCAGCAAGGTCAATACCGCGCTGCAGATCGGGCTGGTGGTGATGGTCATGGCCGAGCGCGCCTATTTCGCCCTGCCGGCGCAGATCGTCTTCGTGGGTGCGCTGCTGGTGGCGGTGACGACCGTGCTGTCGGGTGCGACCTATGTGGTAACATGGTCGCGGCGTGTCACGGCGTGGGAGCGCGAGAGCGCCGAGCAGGAGCATCCGCAAGAATGACCGCGACTCAACAGCTGCGGTTCTGGCTGATCGGCGCATTGTGCGCGGGAGTGCTGCTCTGGTTGCTGCGCGGCATGCTGCTGCCGTTCGTCGCCGGGCTGGCGATCGCCTATTTCCTCAATCCGCTGACCGACCGCATCGAGGCCCTGGTGAGGTCGCGCACGCTGGCGACCATCATCATCGTGGCTATTTCGACCATGGTGGTGATCGGGCTGCTGCTGGCCATCGCGCCGCTGGTATCGGAACAGCTGGGCAATCTGGCGCGCAAGCTGCCGCAATACACGGCCCGCCTCTACAGCCGGCTGCTGCCCATCCTGCAGATGCTGCAGGAGCGGTTCGGCGTTGATACCGGCGATGCCAAGGATTTCGAATCGGTGCTGGCGTCGCGCGCCGGCGATGCCCTGAAGGTCATCGGCTCGGTGCTGGGCTCGCTGCTGACCAGCGGGCTGGCGCTGGTCAATCTGCTGGCGCTGCTGTTCCTGACGCCGGTCATCGCGTTCTATCTCATGCGCGACTGGCCCCGGCTGGTGGCCGCGGTCGACCGCCACCTGCCGCGCGCCCATGCCGACACCATCCGCACGCTGATGCGCGACGCCAACACGGCGATCGCCGGCTATGTGCGCGGCCAGGCGACCGTCTGCCTGGTGCTGGCGTTCTACTACGGCAGCGCCCTGGCCGTGGTCGGGCTCGATTTCGGCCTGATCATCGGCATCATCATCGGCATGATCTCGTTCATTCCCTATGTCGGCAGCATCAGCGGCGGCGTGCTGGCGATCGGCATGGCGCTGGCGCAGTTCTCGCCGGAATGGGTGGGGGTCGGCAAGGTCGTGGCGGTCTTCGCGCTGGGCCAGTTCCTCGAGGGCAACGTGCTGGCGCCCAAGCTGGTCGGCGACAGCATCGGCATTCACCCGGTATGGCTGATGTTCGCCTTGCTGGCCGGCGGCACGCTGTTCGGTTTCGTCGGCCTGCTGCTGTCGGTGCCGGTCGCCGCCGTCATCGGCGTGCTGGTCCGCTTCGCGCTCGCGGAGTACCGCAACAGTCCGTACTACCGGGGAACGGCCGAGCGTCTGCTGGTCGACACCGACCACGACTGATCGGCTTCGATGACGCAACAGCTGCCACTCGACCTCGCCGGTCCGCCGGCCTATGGCCGCGCCGATTTCCTGCCGGCCGATGCCAACGCCGCGGCGCTGGCCTGGATCGACCGCTGGCCGGATTGGCCCGGTCCGGCCGCCGTCCTCGTTGGTCCGGCCGGCAGCGGCAAGACGCATCTGCTGCACGTCTGGGCGGAGCGAGCGCAGGCGCTGATCGTGGCCGGCGTGACGCTCGATCGGCCGGGAGTCGCCGATCTGTTCGACACCCTGGGCGCCGCCCGCCGTGTCGCGGTCGACGATGCCGAAGCTGTGGCCGGCCGGCCCGACGCCGAGCGCCGGCTGTTCCATCTGTACAACTGGCTGCGCGAACGCGGCGGCTCGCTGCTGCTGGCGGCGCGCAACCCGCCGGCGCGCTGGCCGCTGCGGCTGCCGGATCTGGCGTCGCGCCTGCGTGCTGCGCCCGTGGCGGAAATCGGCGCGCCGGATGACGCGCTGCTGGGCGCCGTCCTGGTCAAGCTTTTCCACGACCGCCAGGTGGCGGTCGGCGAAGACGTGATTGCATACCTGGTGCGGCGCATGGAGCGCTCGCTCTCGGCGGCGCGCCTGATCGTCGCGCGCATCGACCGCCGCACGCTGGCCGACAAGCGGGCCGTGTCGCTGAAGCTGCTGCGCGACATGGCGGCCGATCTGGGCCTGGACGACAGCTAGGCGACCCCGTGGCAGCGGCTACGGGCGGCAGATTTTTGTGCTCCGCGTCGCGGCACCTCTGTGGTTCTATCGGGCTTTGCGAAACCGGGAGGACGCGATGGATATGGGCATCAAGGGTCGCAAGGCGATCGTCTGTGCGGCCAGCAAGGGGCTCGGCCGGGGCTGCGCCATGGCGCTGGCGAAGGAGGGTGTCGATCTGGTGATCAACGCCCGCACCGCCGACGTGCTGGAGAAGACGGCCGAGGAAATCCGCCAGGCGACGGGCGTCAAGGTGACGGCGGTGGCCTGCGACGTGACCAAGCCCGAAGGCCGTGCCGCCGTGCTCAAGGCCTGTCCCGAGCCAGATATCGTGGTCAACAACGCCGGTGGCCCGCCGCCGGGCGACTTCCGCGACTGGACGCGCGATCACTGGATCGCCGCGATCGACGCCAACATGCTGACGCCGATCGAGTTCATCAAGGCGACCGTCGACGGCATGATGGCGCGTGGTTTCGGCCGTATCATCAACATCACCTCCAGCTCGGTGAAGGCGCCGATCGAGATTCTCGGCCTCAGCAACGGCGCCCGCTGCGGGCTGACCGGCTTCGTCGCCGGCGTCGCCCGCAAGACGGTCAAGCGCGGCGTCACCATCAACGGCCTGCTGCCCGGCCCGTTCGACACCGACCGGCTGCGCGGCACGATGACGACGCAGGCCAGGGCGGCCAATCGCAGCCTCGAGGAGCAGATGAAAATCAACGCCGCCGCCAATCCGGCCGGCCGTTTCGGCACGCCGGAAGAGTTCGGCGCGATGTGCGCCTTCCTGTGCAGCGTGCATGCCGGCTACATGACCGGCCAGAACATCCTCATGGATGGCGGCCAATACCCCGGCACGTACTAGAAGGAGACTTCCCGGCCGGCCGCGGTGCGCGGCCGCGTGAACCGGACGATGCCGGTGGTGGCGCCGCGATCGGGGTGCCACTGCCGCGAATGCGACAATGCGGGCCGGCATCCGCCTTTCACTGTGACGCAAAGACCGGCTAGGTTGCGGCAGCCGGCGCGGGCCGGTCGGAGCAGGGGGAGCAGCGTTTGGCCATCGCCAGTATGACAGGGTATGCGCGCGCCGAAGGCAGCGATGGCGCGATGTCATTCACCTGGGAGGCGCGCAGCGTCAACGGGCGCGCCCTGGAGACCCGCCTGCGCGTGCCGCCGGGCTATGAGCGGCTGGAGCATCAGGCGCGCGCCGCGGTGGCCGAGGCATTGCGGCGCGGCAGCGTGTCGGTGTCGTTGCAGGTCGCCGAACTGCGCACCCAGCAGCCGGTGCGCATCAACGGCGAGCTGGTGCGCGACCTGCTGGCGGTGATTGGCGAACTGCGGGCGCATGGCGACATCGCGCCGCCCAGCGCCGACGGACTGTTGCGGGTGCGCGGCGTCATCGAGGAGGAGATGGCGCGGCCGTTGTCGGAAGAGGAGATGGCGGCGCGCGACGCGCGCATGATGGATGTGCTGCGCCAGGCCCTGCGCGGACTGGTGGGCGCGCGTGCCGCCGAAGGCGCGCGGCTTGCGGACATGCTGGACGGCCATCTGACGGCGATCACGGCGTTGCGCGACAAGGCCGAGGTGCGCGCCGCCGCCCAGGGCGATATCATTCGATCCCGCTTCTCGGCCCAACTCGCCGAAATCCTGGAGCGCGTGCCGGCGCTGTCGCCGGAGCGCTTGGCCCAGGAGATCGCCTTACTGGTCGGCAAGGCGGATGTGCGCGAAGAACTCGACCGGCTGCACGCGCACATCGCCGCCGCCCGCGAACTGATGAAGGCGGCGGCGCCGTCCAATCCCATCGGCCGGAAATTCGATTTCCTGTGCCAGGAGTTCAACCGCGAAGCCAACACGCTGTGCTCGAAATCAGCCGATATCGAGCTGACGCGAATCGGCATCGAGCTGAAGAGCGCCATCGAGCAGATGCGCGAGCAGGTCCAGAATGTCGAGTGAGACGGCCGCGGGGCAGCAACAGGCACCGGGCGATGCCGCGTCGGCGGCGCCGGCGGTCGGGCGTCGCGGCCTGATGCTGGTGTTGTCCTCGCCGTCCGGGGCCGGCAAGACGACGCTGTCGCGCATGCTGCTGGAGCACGAGCCCGATATCGAGCTGTCGGTGTCAGTCACGACGCGTGCCCGGCGGCCGGTCGAACGCGACGGCGTCGACTACCAGTTCGTCGATCACGAGGCGTTCCTCGGCATGGTGGCACGCGACGAACTGCTGGAATATGCCCAGGTCTTCGATCACTACTACGGCACGCCGCGCGCACCGGTCGAGAATACGCTGTCGTCCGGCCGTGACATGCTGTTCGACATCGACTGGCAGGGCACGCAGCAGCTCGCCGAACGGGCGCGCCAGGATCTGGTGAGCGTCTTTATCCTGCCGCCTTCGACCCAGGAACTGGAGCGCCGTCTGGTGGCGCGGGCGCAGGACCCGCCGGCCGTGGTGCTGCGGCGCATGGCCAAGGCGGCCGACGAGATGAGCCACTGGGCCGAGTACGACTACGTGATCGTCAATGAACGGGTCGAGTCGAGCCTGCTGCAGCTGAAGGCCATCCTGACCGCCGAGCGCCTCAAGCGGCACCGGCTGACCGGCCTGTCCGACTTCGTCAAGGCGCTGCGCGCCGGCCGTTGAACCTGGCGGCGCGACTCCGCCGACGTCCTACTGCAGTGGCGAGACGACGTGGCAGGGGGCGTTGTCGACGAACTGGTGCGTCGGCGGCCCGCTGATCTCGGCGGCGACCTTTTCGCCGCCGCGCACGCCGCGCAGGATGACCGTCAGGTCGCTGACCGGGCGGTCGCCATTGCGGAATGCGCAGGCAATGGTGACATCGAAGGTGCGCGGCGTGTTGTTCGCCAACACCATGGACAGCTGCCAGCGATAGTCGGCGCCGGGCCGCAGGCCCGGCAGTTCCAGCGTCACGACGGGCACCCTGGACCCGGGCACCGAGCGCATCGGGACGGCGCCGATCCGCCGCCATGGCGGAGCGACCGTGCCGGTTCCCTGACCGGGCAGAATGACGCCGGGCGCCGCACCTACGGTCGAGCCGGGGCCGCCGCGGCCCTGGGCGCGCGGATCGAAGGCCTTGTCTTCGGGCGGCACCGGCTTGTCGTCCTTGCCGACCTTGGCCGGATCAGGCATGGGCGCGGCGGGCGGCGGCAGTGCGCCCGGCGGTGCGGATACCGGCCGCGGCGCTGCGGTCGTGGCCGGTGCAGCGGGCGAACCGGCAGCTGGCACGGGCGCCTCGCCCGCCTCGATCCGGTCGTAGCAGGCCAGCCGCGCCGCCGCATCGGTGATCTCGGCGCACAGCTTCATACGGCGGATCATCGCGTCGAGCATCTCGCTCGAGCGGTCGAGCGAGGCAGGCTGCGCGATCGCCGCGCCGGTCTGCAGCAGGGCCAGCGCCGCGGCGGCGCAGAGTGGGGCAATTCGCATCAATTGAACTCGGCTCCGGGAGCGTCACTATACATCAGCGATCGACAGCCTGAACGCGACATTGGTCCGGGACATGGCGAAAATGTGGCGTCGCGCCCGATAAGCACGCATCCGCCCGGTGGCGTGGACGTCACGCCGCCGCCGGCCTCACAGGCACCGCCGGAACAGGTCGAGCATAGCCTCGAAGTGCCGCTCGGCCGCCGGCTTGTCGTAGTGGCTGCTGTCCGGGAAGGCGAAGCCGTGACCGGTTCCCGGGAAGAGCTCGACCGTGCTGGTGAACGGCGCCCCGCTGAGACGCTCGTTGAACGCCTCGACTTCGGCGAGCGGCACATAGAAGTCGGTTTCCGCGAAGGCGAAATACAGCTCGGCCCGCACCTCGCCCAGCCGGCGCCAGGGTGCGTCGGGCCGGTCCTCCATCAGTCGCGTGCCGTAGAACGAGGCGCCGCAGGCGATGCGCCCGGCGTGGCTGGCGGCTGTCGTCACCACGTAGGCCCCGCTCATGCAGTAGCCCACGGTGCCGATCTTGCCGCGGCGCGCGATGGGATTGGCCTCGATGTGGCGCAGCAGGGTGCCGACATCGCGGATCACCTCGGCGTGGCCGACCGAACTGCGGTGCTGCATGACGCGCTGCATGTTGGGTTCGGCGTCGGGATGCGAATGCAGCGGCCCGGCCACAAAGCCGCGCGCGATGCGATAGTAGAGGTTGGGCAGGAACACCGCATAGCCCGAGGTCGCGATCCGTCGCGCGATGTCGCGCACCGACTCGCGCACGCCGGCGGCATCCATCAGCATCACGATGGCAGGATGCGGCAGTCCACGCTGCGGGCGCACGATGAACGTGTCCATCTCGCCGTCGGCGGTCCTGATGTCGACCTCGTACTCGATCACGCCGCGTCTCCCGATCCGGCCGGAACGGCACTACCCGGCCGGCAGCCAGCGCTTGGTGTCGCGGTAGATGACGCGGCCGTCGACGATCGTCATCAGCGCGCGGCCCTGAGTGGGTCGTTCGTCGAAGGCGGTGTTGCCGGTCTTGCTGCTGAACTGCTCGGGATCGACCACCCAGGCGACGTC
The DNA here is from genome assembly GCA_026126245.1 of Alphaproteobacteria bacterium. Classification (GTDB taxonomy): domain Bacteria; phylum Pseudomonadota; class Alphaproteobacteria; order Reyranellales; family Reyranellaceae; genus Vineibacter. The sequence goes on along the minus strand of JAHCJT010000139.1, from coordinate 5,104 downwards.
GGGGTCGAACAGCACGAGATCGGCCGGCGCTCCCTTGTCGAAGCGGCCGCCCGGCAGGCCGAACAGCCGGGCTGGCGTGCTGGCCAGCCGCTGCCAGATCGCCGGCAGGCTCATGTGGCGGTTGTGGTACAGCTCCAGCGACACCGGCAGCAGGGTCTCCAGGCCGACCACGCCGGGCTGGGCCTGGGCGAAGGGCAGGCGCTTGCTCTCGACGTCCTGCGGCCGGTGGTCCGAAACGATGCAGTCGATGGTGCCGTCCTTCAGTCCCTCGACCACGGCGCGACGGTCGGTCTCGCTGCGCAGCGGCGGCACGACCTTGGCGAACGTGCGGTACTCGCCGACCGCGCTCTCGTTGAGCGCGAAATAGTGCGGCGCGGTATCGCAAGTCACGTTCAGGCCGCGCGCCTTGGCACGCCGCATCACGTCGACGCCGTCCTCGGTGGAAATCTTGCTGGCGTGGTAGCGCGCCCCCGTCATCTCGACCAGGCGCAGGTCGCGTTCCAGCATGATCGCCTCGGCGAGCCGGTGATTGCCGGACAGGCCGAGGCGGGTGGCCAGCTCGCCGCTGTTCATGTGGCCGGCCGAGAGGGTCGGTTCCTGCGGCAGGTGCACGATCAGCGCCCCGAAAGTCTTGGCGTAGTACAGCGCCCGGCGCATGATCTGGGCGTTGTCCAGCGGCCGGTCGGCGTCGGTAAACGCCACGGCACCGGCCTCGCCCAGCAGACCCATCTCGGCGATCTGCTCGCCCAGCAGATCCATGGTCAGCGCGCCGTAGGCGTACATCTTGCTCAGCCGCACCTGACGCGAGCGCCGGTGCACGAATTCGATCAGCGACGCGTCGTCGAACGGCGGGTCGGTGTCGGGCAGGATGCACATCGAGGTGATGCCGCCGGCCGCCGCCGCCTGGCCGGCCGTGTCGAGCGTCTCCTTGTGTTCCTCGCCGGGCTCGCCGGTGTGGACCCGCAGGTCGACGATGCCCGGCGCCAGGCAGTGGCGCTGGCAGTCGACGGTCTCGATGCCCCACGGCGCGCCGCTGGAAAACAGGCTCGGTCCCCAGTCGGCGATCTTGCCGTCGGCGCCGACCAGCAGGCTGCCCAGCTGGTCGCTGCCGGCGACGGGGTCGACGAGGCGGGCATTGATGTAGGCGACGGGGGCGCCGGTACCGTTGGCCATGTCAGCGCCCGCCCTCGGCGATGCGGATGTCGAAGTTGCGCCGGTCGCCGACCAGGGCGTCGAGGCAGGCCATCCGCACCGCCACGCCCATCTCGACCTGTTCGTGGATGACGCTGCGCTGCAGGTCGTCGGCCACCGCCGAGTCGATCTCCACGCCGCGGTTCATCGGGCCGGGATGCATGACCAGCACGTCCGGCTTGGCGACCCGCAGCTTCTCGGCGTCGAGGCCGAAGAAGTGGAAATACTCGCTGACCGTCGGCACGAACGATCCGCTCATGCGCTCGGTCTGCAGCCGCAGCATCATGACGATGTCGGCGTCCTTCAGGCCGCTCTTCATGCTGAAATGCGGTTCGACCCCCAGCCGTTCGATCTCGGTCGGCATCAGGGTGGCGGGCGCCACCACCCGCACCCGCGCGCCCATGGTGTTGAGCAGGTGGATGTTGGAACGCGCCACGCGGCTGTGCAGCACGTCGCCGCAGATTGCCACGGTCAGGCCCTGCAACTTGCCCTTGCGGCGGCGGATGGTGAGGGCGTCGAGCAGCGCCTGGGTGGGATGCTCATGCTGGCCGTCGCCGCCATTGACCACGGCGCAGTTGACCTTCTGGGCCAGCAGGTTGACCGCGCCGGAGTCCTGGTGACGCACGACCAGCGCGTCGGGCAGCATGGCGTTGAGCGTCATGGCCGTGTCGAGCAGGGTCTCGCCCTTACGCGTCGAGGAGGTTTGCACCTCCATGTTGACGACATCGGCACCCAGCCGCTTGGCGGCGACCTCGAAGGAGGTTCGGGTGCGCGTGCTGTTCTCGAAGAACAGGTTGATGACCGTGCGGCCGGCCAGCAGGTCGCGCTTCTTGACGAGCGAGCGGCTGGTGTCGATGTAGGTCTCGGAAAGATCGAGAAGGGCCGCGATCGTGGCGACCGTCAGGCCTTCGATGCCGAGCAGATGCCTCGGCATCCCGGGGATCGGGGGGCGCGTTGTCATTAAAGGCGCACACTATGCATTCCGGAAGCGGCGAGGCAAGAGCGCGCCGCGTTGTCATGTGGATGGACGCGACGGCCGTGCGCCGCGGTCGCGACCGTCCACAGCAGTAGTGATAGACAACTATAGATAACAGATAACAAGGGATATACGCGCATGGAGAGCAAAAGCGACACTTTGTCCCTTTAGGGGCGGTAAATAGCCTGATGCAAGTCAACGCGCCCGGGCCACGCGACGGTGTACGAAAGCCTGCCGGCCACTCTGCACGCACGTCGGGCCGGTAAGGGTCGCGCATCATGTCGAAACAATTCTATGTCGAGCCGGGATTTCTCGTGCGGGTCGGCGGCCTGTGGCACGACCACCAGGCGGCGCTGTTCGTCGAAGAGGACGAGAACGCCGAGGTCTATCTCGCCAACCGAGGGGTGGCGGGCAGCTGCCTGGGCGTCTACAGCTACGCGCGCCTCGACCAGGTGGCGCCGCCGATGGGTCTGCGCTGCGCGCCGCGCTACTACGACGCCGGCTGCCTGCCGTATGACGGCGCGCGCTACGGCACCTGACGGCGCTCAGGTCACGGCGTCGTAGTCGCAGAAACGGCGCAGGCCGCTCTCGTCGCTGATGGTGACGGCGCGTCCGACCGCCGCGACGCCGAACGGCCGCAACTGCGCGAAGGCGCGCGAAAGATGCTCGGGCGTCATGCCCAGCCGGCGCGCCAGCAGCCGACGTTCCATCAGCAGATAGATGCGGCCGCTGCGGTCGCGGTCCTGGGCCAGCAGGTAGGATGCCAGCCGCTGCGCACCGGCGCGCAGCTTGAGATCCTTGATCTGCCGGATGAGCACCCGCCAGTGACGGGCCAGTTGCGTGACGACGGCCCGCGCCAGCGCCGGCTCGCGGTCGAGCAGGGCGCGGAACGACTCGGCCGGGATCGCGGCGAGGCGCGAGTCGATCATGGCGCGGGCCGACAGCAGGTAGAGCCGGTCGAGCACCACGGCCGGCGTCAGCAGGGCCTCGCCTTCGCCGAATGCCTCGACCATGGTCTCAGCGCCGGCACCTTCACCGATCAGCGCCAGCCGGCCCGACAGAATGAGGTGCAGGAATTGCGGTCGTTGGCCGGCGACGAAGGCGAGCTCGCCGGCGGCGAGCGCCCGTATCTCTGCCGCTTCGGCCAGCAGCCGGCCGACATGCGGCGGCGTGCCTTCGAGCAACGCGATGGTCTCGATGCGGTGGTGATCGTCCGGCGACATGTTCCCCCTTCGGCTCGCGTCTCACGCGTCGTGTTTGCGCGTTTGATATTTGTTAAACGAGAGCGACATTCGATCTCCCTGACGGCTTGATTGACGTGAGTCAAGGTTGACTGGAGGTGTTGCCCCGAGTCTGTCCGCGAAAAGGGGAGGCTAGCGATGGCGCAGTCAGCGGACATCGGACGCAACGGCTCGGTCACGAGCGGGTTCGACGCAACGCCTGGCGCGCAGGGGAGAACCCAGGCTCTGGTGCTCAGCACCGTGGCGTTCACCCTGTGCTTTGCGGTGTGGACGATCTTTTCGATCATCGGCATCCAGATCAAGAAGGACCTCGGCCTCAACGAGACGCAGTTCGGGCTGCTGGTCGGCACCCCGATCCTGACCGGTTCGCTGGTACGCCTGATGCTGGGCGTCTGGACCGACCAGTACGGCGGTCGCATCGTCTACGTCTTTGTCATGCTGGCTGCGGCGCTCGCAACCTGGCTGCTGACGTTTGCTACGACCTACGAGATGTTCCTGCTGGCGGCGCTGGGCGTCGGCGTGGCGGGCGGCTCGTTCGCCGTCGGCATCGCCTATGTCTCGCGCTGGTATACCAGGGAGAAGCAAGGCACGGCGCTGGGCGTCTTCGGCGCCGGCAACGTCGGCGCGGCGGTCACCAAGTTCGTCGCGCCGTTCGTCATGGTCGCGTTCGGCTGGAAGGCGGTCGCCGACATCTGGGCGCTGGCGCTGGTGGTCATGACCGTCGTCTTCTGGTTCGGCACCAAGGATGATCCCGAGCATGCGGCGCGCCGCAAGGCCGGCGTCAAGCCCGAGCCGATGGCGGCCATGCTCGAGCCCCTGAAGAACATCCAGGTCTGGCGCTTCTCGCTTTACTACTTCTTCGTCTTCGGCGCCTTCGTGGCGCTGGCGTTGTGGCTGCCGCGGTACCTGATGGGTGCCTACAAGCTCGACGTCACCACCGCCGGCATGATCGGCGCCGCCTATTCGATCCCGGCCAGCCTGTTCCGCATCTACGGCGGGGTCCTGTCCGACAAGTACGGCGCGCGGCGCGTGATGTACTGGACGTTCGGCGTTTCGGCCGCGGTCTGCTTCCTGCTGTCCTATCCGCCGACCCAGTACGTTGTGAGGGGCATCAGCGGGCCGATCGACTTCACGCTGGAGATGGGGCTGGTGCCGTTCACCGTCGCGGTGTTCATACTCGGCTTTTTCATGAGCCTGGGCAAGGCGGCGGTCTACAAGCACATCCCGGTCTACTATCCCAAGCACGTCGGCGCCGTCGGCGGCGTCGTCGGCATGGTTGGCGGGCTGGGCGGCTTCGTGCTGCCGATCGCCTTCGGCGTCCTGAACGACCTGACGGGCATCTGGACCAGCTGCTTCATGCTGCTGTTCGCGGTCGTCGCGGTGTCGCTGATCTGGATGCACACGGCGATCCGCGCCATGGAGCGCGAGGTGGCCGGCGACGTGCTCGGCAAGCTGCCCGAGCTGCCGGAAATGCGCGAAATCCACGAGCCGCAGCACGAGGGAGCGCTGTCCGGCAAGCTGATCGAGGACTGGCGGCCGGAGGACCGCACGTTCTGGGAGGAGACCGGCCGGCCGATCGCGCGGCGCAACCTGATGATCTCCATACCGGCGCTGCTGCTGTCGTTCTCGGTCTGGATGGTGTGGTCGGTGGTGGTCGCCAAGTTGCCGGCCATCGGCTTCAAGTACACGACCGACC
>JAHCJT010000138.1 GCA_026126245.1 Alphaproteobacteria bacterium | reverse complement strand
TCGGACTCGCCGCCGGAGCGCGACCTGGAATGGACCGAGGCCGGCGTCACCGGCGCCTGGCGCTTCCAGCAGCGGCTCTACCGGCTGCTGTCGGGCGTCATCGCCGATCTGCCGCCGGCAACCTCGGCCAAGCCGTCGACCTTCGCCGACGCGGCCATGGCGCTGCGCCGTGCCGCGCACCGCGCGGCGGTCGGCGTCGGCGAGGACATCGAGCGTTTTCATTTCAACAAGGCGGTGGCACGGCTCTACGAGCTGGCCAACGCCATCGAGGCGTTCAAGCCGGCGAGCGATGCCGATCGCTGGGCGCTGCGCGAGACGCTGGACGTCTTCGTGCGCCTGATCGGCCCGATGACGCCGCATCTCGGCGAGGAGCTGTGGCAGCTGCTGGGCGGGCAGGGCCTGCTGGCCGACGCACCGTGGCCGACACCCGATCCGGCGCTGCTCAGCGACGATGAGGTGACGCTGGCGGTGCAGGTCAACGGCAAGCTGCGCGCTACCGTGCGGCTGGTGAAGGACGCGGCCAGGGATGTTGCCGAAACGGCGGCGCTGGCCCTGCCGGAGATCAAGCGCACCATGGCCGGCAAGGCGGCGAAAAAGGTCGTCGTCGTGCCCAACCGCATCGTCAACATCGTGGTGTGACCAACCTCCCCGCAATGTGGGGAGGCAGCCCGAAGGGCCGCCGGCAGGGCGATCGCAGATAGCCGCCGGGACGCACGTCTTCACCTCGCCCCAGCGGGGCGAGGTTCATGGCAAACGCCCTGACCTTCATCCGGGTGACATTTACCGCCCCTAAAAGGCCACGAAACTCCGGATCGTGGCCGGGCAATGCCGCTTTAGTCACATCGCGAAGAAACGGTCGACTATAGAGTCAGCAGTGTCGAAAACTGCCCGTAGTCGATGGCAAATGCATTGTCGCGTATATTTCCAATAAGATAGTCATTGTCAATTTCCATCTGACGCAATTTCTTCGGCAGATCATGCGGCCGTCTTTGCCGGCGGCCGACGTACCGATCACCCTGGAGCTGGAGGGGAGCAGCCGTCGTCGCGAGCGCATCGCGCGACCTTTCTGAGCGGCATGGCACGTGCCGCCCTGAAGGATTCCTCGCCTTGCTCGGAATGACAGACAGAGCCCCATCCGCCCTTCGACCGCCTTCCGTGCATTGCACGTGGCGAACCGAACGCCTCAAATGGGATAACCCATGACGGTGGACGAAGCCGCAGAGGTCATACGGGTCCAGGCCCGCCAGCATGAAGCCGTGATGGTGCTGGCGCAGGCTGTGACGGACTTCAGCAATTTCAAAGCCGAGTTGACCGGCCTCGAACGCCGCATTGGCGCGTTGCGCGCGGAAGGGAACGAGATACGCGCGTTGAAGGCAAATCGTGACGCCCTTGTCGCTGAAATCGCGGAGCTGGAAGCGAAACGCGACGCCACGGCTATGGTCCGTTAGCCTCCCGTGCCCGCCGGGAGATCTCGTAAACAGCGAGATGGACACGAGCGATGTCAAGGATCGGTGTCGCCACGCCAAGCGCACGTGCGCGTGCCGTCAGATCACCGATGATGTGCTCACTCTCGGTCGGGGCACCGCGTTCGATATCGCGCAGCAAGGATGCTTTTATTGGCGATCCCTGCGCCGTCTTCAACCATTCCTTATACCCCTCGATGAATGCCTGGCTTGGCGGATTGCCAGCGGCGGTCGCGATCGCTTGGCACTCGGCCAAACCGCCGAGTATGAGATCCTTCCCGCCGGCGGCGAGAATCTCTCCAATCGAGCCGCGCATCATACCGGTAACGCCGGCGCTGATACCGACCTGGACAAATTTCTGCCACAGGACATGCATGATGTCCTCGTGAGCCTCGACCGTCAGGCCGGGAACGCTCAGGACATCGTATAGAGCGCGGACGCGATCGCTGGTGCCGCCCGCCAGTTCGCCATATTGCAGCGTGTTGTTCCACACGCGGGTCAGAACGCCGTCGCCGTCCATCGCGACGCTGAGTTGCGCGGCGCAGCCCATAACCTTGTCAGCACCGAACCGGCGGCTCAGTATTTCGAAATGAGCGAGGCCGTTCAGGATCGGCATGACGATACTGTTTGGTCCAACCGCTGGGGCGAACTGATCCATGGCCTCGTTCAGCCCATACGATTTGGTACCGACGATGATCAGGTCGAATGGTGTTCGAACCTCGCCGGGCGCTACCGTGCGTGCGGGAACGCTGAAATCCCCTTCCTCAGCCTTGACCCGCAGCCCGCCCTGGGCGAGTTGCGCCGCTCGCCGCGGCCGCACCTGGAACGTGACGTCGCGGCCACCGCGCAGCAAACATGCGCCGTAATAGCCGCTGATAGCGCCGGCGCCGATGCTGAGGATTCGCATTGCGGGTCTCCCGGTTGTTTTGATCCTGGATTTACCTGACATTCCCCAGATGAACCCTTTGGGACGGTGCGAAAGTTATCATTCCACCAAGTTCTGAGTAAGCCATGGGCGACCTGTGCGGCCATCAACCAGGTGCTGACCCGCGACAGCCATCAGGCCGAGCGCGTCATCGAGTTCGCGATATGCAAGTCATCCAGCATCGGAGATAACGCTGGAACCGTGGAACTCCAGCTTGAGGTGGCGGTCGAAATCGAGCCGCAGAGTATCGGATTGCGCTTCACCCGCTGGCTGAACCATCTGCGACACCGAACCGATCAAACAAAACGCTGAATCCTGTGGCTCAAATGGATTCGACGCGGGCCCGTTCAATGGCTCATCCGGGAAATGCGGGCTCAATAGTCGTATTCCAGCGCGATGCCGGCGCGGCCGGTCGAGCGCGTGCCGACCTCGGCCTCGATCTTGACGTGCGGGATCACTTCGATCTGCACGACGCCGCGACTCTCGCCGTCCAGCCCCTGACGGCCACCGACAAAGACACCCGGCGCGACGTAGCGGCCGCCCTCGACGCCTGCCGAATTGACGCCGCTGCTGCGCGTGGACGTGCTGCCCTGGTCGGCCGCACCGATGCCCAGCTGATCGAGCCCCAAGCCACGACGCAGCTTGTCGATCGCGCCGCCCGAGGAGACGGCACCGGTCAATTCGGCGGCCGCTTCCGCCACCTGCAGCAGCTGCGTCGGTCCCAACGCGTTGGTTCCCTTGCCGAACAGGAACTGCGCCATGATCTCGTCCTGCGGCAGCGCCGGCGTGGAGCTGAGCACGATCTTCGGCTCCGACGCGCTGCCGCTCAGCTTGACCTCGATGGTGACGTCGCCGCCCTTGCCGCTGGCGACCAGATCAAGCAACGGCACGATGCGATTGGCGTTGACGAACGTGACGGTGCCGCGCGTGAAGCGCAGCTGGCGACCAAGCAACGTGAAGGTGCCGCGCCGCAGCTGCAGGCCGCCGGTGATGCTCGGCGCGGCGCTGGTACCACCGACCTCAAGGTCGCCCTGGACCTCGGCTTCCAGGCCCTTGCCGCGCACGAACACCGCCTGCGGTGCGCTCACCTTCAGATCGAGCGCCAGCGGTCGGGATGGGGTTGCGGTACGCGCCGCCTTGGGCGCGCCGGCGCCGATCTCCCGCACCGGCACCGACGGGATCGCTCGCGCCGCGTCGCCGATGGCGGTGCTGATCTCGGCCCGGTCGATCCGGATCGGCCCCTGCAACGTCAGGCCCTCGGCCACCGAGCCGCTGAGATGCAGCGACGAGGTGACTTCGGCGACCAGGTCGCGCCGGTTGGCAAGGCGGGCACGGCGCGTCTCAAGCCGCAGGTCCACCGGCAGCGCCAGCTGCTGATCCAGCCGTACGTCGCCCTGCATCGTCACTTCGCCGCTACCCACCGCCGGAAAAACCAGCCGCTCGATGACGACGCGATCCTCGACCAGCCGCACGAGGCCGGTACCGCGCGTCAGCACCAATCCCTCCGACGGCACGGCCAGGCGCACATCCTCCAGCCGCACGCTGCCGGTGCCTGTCGGCCGGCCGCCGCGGCTGGCGATCGCAACGTCGACAGTCGCCCGGCCTCCCAGCCGCTGGATGTCGGGGCCGACAAGGGCGGCAAAGATCGCGAGATCGACCGGCCCCTTGACCGTCACCTGGCCATCGGGCGCACCACCACCGTCTGGCAAGCGCGCGCTGGCGGCCAGCGCCAGCGTATTGCCGCCGGCCGTGAGCGTCGCGTCGGCCGCCACATCGCGGCCGCTCAGGCTCGCCTTGCCGGTCAGCCCCAGGGCCGGCACCGATGCCAGCTCGAGGCTGCGCAGGCGGGCGCCCTGCAGGGCGTACGTCGCCTCGATCTGCGGCGCGGCGCGTGCACCGCGCAGGTGCAGTTGGCCCTGCAGCGTGCCTGTCACCGGCGTGTCCAGACCCGCGAGATTCGCCAGCTCGGCCAACGGCAATGCCGTGAGATCGACGGTCAGGTCGCTGTCGCGTGCATCGAGCGAGCCGGCGATGCGCACCTGGCCGCCGCCCACCGACAGGCGCACCGGCGCCACCGCGGTCCGCTCGCCCGATTGACGGATCTGCGCCGCCTGCGCCAGCGCGAACGGCCGGCCGCCATAGGTGCCTTTCATCGACTCGACGTCGATCGTCGTTTCGCCGGCCACCCGCGCGGCCTTGAACGCACTGGCCACACGCAGGCCCGGGCCCGACACGTCGACGCTGGCCGCGACACGCGCGCGATCGCCTGACGCCTTGAGCGTCAGCGCGCGGATATCGGCGATGCCGCGCACGCCGCCGGCCGTCAACGTGGCGTCGAATGTGGCGCGGCCCAGGGGATCGGCCAGCGTCGCCTCGCCGGTCAGCGATGCGATGCCACGCGCGTCCAGGGCCAGGTCGGACCCGCGCAGCGTGAGCTTCACGGCGCCGTCTCGCGACGCCGGATCGGGCCGGGCGGTCAGTTCCAGCCGGCCCGCCATTTTCTGGCCGGTCAGCGCACTCAGTTCCCGCAGGTCACCGACCACGAGGCGCGCCGACCCGGTCGCCGACGTCCGGTCGACCACAAGATCGCGGACCGACAGGGTCGTGCTGCCCAGCGATGCCTCGAACACCGGAATCGACAGGCGCTCGCCGGCCGTTGCCGAGATACGTCCCGTGGCCCGCAGCGGTTGATCGCCGCTGCGGCCGCCCAGTTGCAAGGTGCCATCGAGGCCATCACGGCGCAGGTCCAGCGCCGCGTCGAGGTCGAGGCGTTCAATCGCAGTCCCGTCGATCGTCGCCTGGGCAATGGTCGCCTTCAGTCGGATGTCGTTGCGGGCTTCGCCCGCCTCGACGTGGATGTTGCCGGTCAGGCTGCCAGCATAGCGCGGACCGAGCGTCGCCAGATCCGCCAGGCTCACCGCCAGATCGGCCGTCCCCGTCGTGCAGCGCCCGGCGCCCTTGCCCCTGACCGCCAGCGGTCCGGCTGACAGCGACAGCGACTCCAGTCGCCAGTCGCACGCCCGGCGATCGAAGGTCCCGCTGGCCGTGGCGCGCAGCGGCGCAGCCAGCAGCGCCGGCGGCACATCGGCTACGACGGCATCGCGCACGGTGGCGTCGAGGGTCACGACAGGCCGCTCGCGTGTGCCGCTGAGACGCAATTCGGCGCGACCGGCGCCGGCAATCGGACGATCGACAAACGGTTTGAGTGCCGACAGGTCGATGGCATCGAGCATGGCCGTCGCCGCCACGCGCCCATCGGTCTCGAGCGCACCGCTCGCCGTGACGTTCGCCAGTGACGACGCGACGTCGAACGACGACAGGACGATGCGGCCTGTTGCTGCGCGCTCACCCGCGATCTTGAGGCGGATAGCGCGCGCGTTCAGCTCGCCGCGGTCGCCTCGCCAGGTCAGGCCGCCCATCGTGCCGTGCAGCGTGCCGCCAAGCGTCGGGCGATCAGACAGGTCGCCGCTCTTGATCGCAGCTGTCAGATCGACGTCCTGCGCCGCGACCTGCGACGTGCGCAGGTCCGCGGCGTGCAGCACCAGCGTGCCTTCTAGGGCACGCAGCGAGCCGTCCACCCGAGCCTCGAGTCGAAGGTCGCGCCAGCCGGCACCCGGCACGATTGTCGCCAGCGCCGCGGGGTCGGCGCCGCTCGCCGACAGGTCGAGCTGGACGCGCTCTTTGCCGGGCGCATATCGGCCGCGCGCCGTCGCCGTCAGCGGCGCAGACTCCAGACGTGCGGCGTGCAGGTCGACCAGCCCGTTTGACAGCCACGTCGCGTCGATCTGCAGCGTTGCCGGTCTGGCCAGGGCGGCCGCCAAGGTCGCATTCGGCAGCCGCCCGCCGCGCACTTCCAGCGACACGGCAATGCGGCGGTCGGCCTGCTGTTCGCGCATCCGGCCACTGCCGCTGATGTGTAACGCATCGCCGGCTTCGATGGTCACGCGGCCTTCGCCTTCTCTCTTCGTGGCTTGAATGCTGAACTGTCCTGACGTGCGCGGCAGATCCGGACGGCCCAGCAGTGCTGCCAGCACGCCGCCTTCGCCTTCCTCGAAATCGCCATCGCCGCTCAGCACGCCACGCGGCCCCTCGTAACGGGCGCGCAACGCCAACCGGCTCGACGCGCCATCGCTGCGCACCGCCGTCAGCGACAGGCTGTTGTCGCCCGACAGGCCATCCAGCCGGGCCGAGCCCTCGATCCGCCAGCGCGACTCGACGGCGGCCAGGGCGCTGCCCAGCCGCAGCTCGTCGATCACGAGCGAGTCGATGGCCAGACGCAGGGGCGGCAGATCGCTGCCGTCGCCGGGCGCCGCGGTCGAAGCTCCTGTCGACGCCTCGGGGGTCCGGTCGATCTCCAGGCGCGCCGCATGCACGGCAGCGACGTCGAGCCGACCGGCCAGCAGCGGCAGAAACGACCATGTGAGCGCCACGTCGTTCGCGCTCAGCCAGACGCCCTTGGCATCGGCGATCTCGATGCGCTGAAGTCGCAGGTCGGTGGGGAACCACCCCGAGGGACCCGACAGACGCAGCGTGCGGTCCGGTCCCGATGCTGCCGAGGCGATGGCATCGAACAGCAGGCGCTGGCCGAAGCCGGTCTGCGCGACGACGAACAGCGTCATCAGCAGGCCGGCCGTGAGCGCGACCAGACGCCGAAGACGACGACCCCAGCCCATCAGAACGCCTGCCCGATGCTGACGTAGAGACCGAAGCGGGAGTCGCCCGGCCGACGGTTAAGCGGCACGCCGATGTCGGCGCGAATCGGGCCGAAGTCGCTATAGTAGCGCACGCCGATGCCGGCGCCGAGGCGCGGGCCGTCGCCCTTGCCGGGAAAGGGACCTGCGTAGGCGGTGCCGGCATCGACGAAGGCGACGGCACCGATTGTCTCGGTCAGGCGCTGGCGCAGCTCGACGCTGCCTTCGACGATGCTCTGGCCGCCCAGCGGCCGATGGTCGATATCGCGCGGGCCGGCACTCTGATAGTCGAAGCCGCGCACCGAGCCGCCGCCGCCGGCAAAGAAACGCTTGTCGGGCGGCACCGCGTCCTTGGTGGCGCCGGGCATGACGCCGACCGAGGCGCGCAATGCCACGACGGTGGTGCCGCCACCGGCAAGATCGAAATAGGTGCTGCCGGTGGCACGCAGCTTGACGAACGGTTTGCCGGCGTTGCCCAGTTCGAAATAGGGAATTGCGTCCAGCGCCAGTCGAAAGCCGCGGCTCGGATCGAGCACGTCGTTCGAGCGATCCAGAGTCAGGCCCAGCGGCACGCTGACCGGCAGGTAGGTATCGCGTCGCTCGGCCGTTTGCACGATCTCGGATTCGACGGCGACGCCGGCCCGCACCACGAAGCCCTTGTCGATCGTCCGCTCCAGTCCCATGCCCACGGACGCGGAGCGGCGGCGATAGGCATCGCTGATCTCGCGCAGGATCGCGCCCTGCGTCGTCAGGGCCTGATCGACCCGCAGAAAATCCGGCTTGCGATAGACCGCCGTGACGGCGAAGCCGGTATCGATCAGCTTGTGGTCGACCAGACCGGTCGCCTCGGCAGACAGGCGCAGCGAATCGGCCTCACCCGTAAGGTTGCGATGCTGCCAGTAGGCGCGCACGCCGACACCTTCGGAGGTGGCGTAACTGGCGGCGAAACCGATGGTGCGCGGCAGGCGCTCGACGACGTCGACCTCGACCGGCAGGCGGCCCTCGGCGTCGAGTGCGTCGGCACGCACGATGCGCACCGACGAAAAGATGCCGAGGTCGGTCAGGCGCGTGCGCAGCGCGTCCAGACGATCGGGGTGGTAGGGATCGCCGAGCTTGTAAGGCACCCGCCGCGCCAGGAAATCGGCGTCGGTGCGCTGCAGGCCACGGAACGTCACCGGTCCCATGCCGGCAGGCGGGCCGCTCTCGACGCGCCACGTGATCAGCGCCGCCTGCGTGTCATGGTCGATCAGAACGTCACGCTTGGCGATGCGCGCCAGCGCGTAGCCCCGGCGCTGCAGCTGGCCGAGGATGTCCTCGTCGGTGGCCAGGATCTTGGCGGCCACCGCCGGCTGCCCGACGGCAAGCGGCAGCTTGTCGCGCGCCACGGCATCGGCCGGCGCGCCCGACAGTTCGATATCGATGCGGCGCACGATGAACCGAGGGCCGGTATCGACGGCGATCTCGACCGGCACGTCGGCGCCGGCCGGCAGGGCATCGATTGCGTCCAGCGCCGCCACCGCGTCGATGTCCTGGCCGGCGACCCGTGCCGCAACGTGCGATCCGTAGTAGCCCTCGGCGCGCAACGCCTTGACCACGAGGTCGCGCTGGGTGCGGGCGCGCTGCAGCAGCGTCACGGCCGTCCCACCGGCCTTCTGCAGCTTGCTCTCGGCCGCCACGATCTGCCGCAGGTCGTTCTGGACCGCTTGATCGCCCCTGATCGTCAGTGCCACCACCGCCTTGCCGGTTCGCCGTTGCGTCGGCTCGGGTGACTGCGCCGCAGCCGTCATGGCGATCAGCGTCAGGCCAACCGCCGTGGACCGCCGGACCAGCGTCCTGTACGACGCGAACAGGGAGCGCGACGGACCGGCGGCAGGTCGAGGCGCGGCCGGTTCGGCCAGCGGGGAGGGGGAGCGAGTCGCCATCTCCATGAAAGTGGGGTGCGAGCCGTCAGGTTCCATCCTCATTGCCGGGCGGCTCGTGCTACAGGATAGTGGCATTGCCGGGGCAGCCGCGCCGGCGGTTTCGGCCAGAAGATCATTCGCGAGGCTGTACGTTGCCGGCGTCTTCGCACAAATCCCCTGTCACTGCGCGCGGCTGTTTCGTCGCCGTCCTGGCGCTGGCGCTGGCTGGCTGCGGCTTCGAGCCGATGTACGGCGAGCGCACCGGCACGCCGCCCGCCGGTTCGCCGGCAGATAGTGGCGTGCAGAGCGACATGCTGGGCACGCGTGTCGCCACCATCGCCGATCGCGTCGGCCAGGTGCTGCGCAATCACCTTGTCGATCGCCTCAATCCGCAAGGCGAGCCGGCACAACCCGTCTACTACTTGGTGGTCCGGCTGCATGAGGAAAAGGAGTCGGTGCTGACGCGCAGCGACGAGTTCTCGACCGCCACCAATCTGAGGCTGATCGCCGACTACGACGTGCGCGACCCGCAGGGCAATATCCTCAACACCGGCTACAGCCGGGTGGTGACGCGCTACAACACGCTGCGCTCGCAGTACGCCACCATCGCCGCCGAGGACAATGCCCGCGAACGGGCCGCGCGCGAGCTGGCCGAGGATATCCGCGTCAAGCTGGCCGTTTTCTACGCCCACCGGCGGGGCCTGTGAAACAAGTGCGCATGGCCCCGGCGGCAGACGGCGAATCCGCGACGAGCCATGGACATCAAGACGGGACAGGCTGAGGCGTTCGTCACAGGCTACGCGCGCAAGCCCGATGCGGCGCTGCGCGTGGCGCTGATCTATGGCAACGACGAGGGCATGATCGCCGAGCGTGGCCGCCGGCTGGCGATGGCGATCTGCGCCGAGCTCGGCGACGCCTTCCGTGTCGTCGAACTGACCGGCGGGCAACTCAAGGACGATCCGGCACGCCTGGCCGACGAGTTCCAGTCGCTGTCGCTGATCGGCGGCCGGCGCGTGGTGCGCGTGCGGCCGGCCGGCGACGAAGTGGTGGCGGCCGTCGAGACCGTGTTCGAGGCTGGCGCCGGCGATGCCCTGATCGTGGTGGAAGCCGGCAACCTGCCGCCCGCCTCGGCGCTGCGCAAGCTGGTGGCCGCGGCACCGGCCGGCGCGGCGATCGCCTGCTTCGAGGACAGCGAGCAGGCATTGGAGAACCTCGTCGAGTCGGTGCTGGGTGGCGACGGGTTGCGCGCCAGCGACGAGGCCCGCGACTACCTCGTCGACCACCTTGGCGGCGATCGAGGCATCTCGCGCAGCGAGCTGCAGAAACTGGTGCTCTACAAGGGCATCCCGCCGAAGGATGCGCCCGCGTCGGCGCGCACCGTGACGCTCGACGACGCCATGGCGGTGATCGGCGACGGCGCGGCGATCGGCCTGGACGATGCAGTCTATGCCGCGTTCGACGGCGATCCCGCCGGGCTCGATCGGGCACTGGACCGCATCTTCGCCGAAGGCGTGGCGCCGGCCTCGGCGGTCCGCGCCTTTCAGCGGCACGCCGACCTGCTGCACCGGCTGGCCGGCGCCGTCGAGACCGGCGCGCGGGCCGACGAGGCGATCGGGCGTCTGCGGCCGCCGCCGCATTTCAGCCGCCGCGCCGCGTTGCAGCGCCAGGCGCGCACTTGGCCGTGCCTGCGCCTGGCCGATCTGCTCGACCTGCTGCTCGAGGCCGAGATGCAATGCAAGACCACCGGCCTGCCCGACGAAGCCATCCTGCGCCGCGCCGCGCTGCGCGTCGCACAGGGCGCACGCGCCCTGATGAAGGCGCCGGCGCGGCGCTGACGCGCCGGGCAGCCGCGACGTCGGCGACCAAGTCGCGATCAGCACCCCAGCTTGGCAGCCAGGTCGACGAAGCTGTCGGCCGGGATATCGACGCAGCTCAGGTCGGCCGCAAGATCGGTCTTCTGTCCCGGCCCGTGCTCGGTCGGACGCGGCACGAAGGCCGTCGAGAGACCCTGCGCCTTGGCGGCTTTCAGATCGCCGTTGTGCGCCGCCACCATCAGGACCTGCGGCGGCTTCAGATCGAGCATGCGGCAGGCCGAGAGATAGGCCTCGGGCATCGGCTTGTAGGCGCGCGCCGTCTCGGCGCCCAGGATGCAATCCCATGGCAGGCCGGCGCGCTTGGCCATGTTGACCATCAACGCGATGTTGCCGTTGGAGCACGGCGCGATGATGTGCTTGGTCTTCAGCCGCGTCAGGCCGGGCACGGCGTCGGGCCAAGGGTCGAGCCGATGCCAGGCGCGATTCATATGGTCGATGTCGGCCTCGCTCAGCCCCTTGATGGCAAACTCGCCGACCAGCCGCACCAGGCTCTCGCGATGCAGCACGTCGAGGATCGTCCAGGCGCGACGGCCGCTGCGCACCTCGTCCATGCCGGGCTGGTAGAGCTTGCGCCACGCTACGGCGAAAGCCAGCCAGTCGACGCCGTCGATGCCCTTGGTCGCGGCGAAGGCCGCCAGGTCCTTGCTGACGCTGGTGCGCCAGTCGACCACGGTGCCGAAGACGTCGAAGATGCAGGCCTTGATGTCGGCGGGCATGGGCGGTTCCTCGCGTTTGGATGCAGCCGGCGATCCAAGACCATGTGTCCGGCGATGTCGAGCGCAAGTCCGGCTGATGCACACTCTTCGGGCATCCCGCCAACGCAGCAACAATGTCTGGCGGGCCAGCAGGCGTGCAACCGCCCGGGCGCCGGTGCCCGTCGTTGCGCCGGCGGTCAGTGACCCGCCGGGCTTTCGGCGCGGCCACAGCCGCAGTGGTCGGCGGTGGTGCATGTTAAGGTAGGGCGGTGGCCGGCCCGTGTGGCGTTGATCGGCGCGATAAGAAAATCGCGGTGAAATGGGCACGTCCAGACGAACTTACCGCCCCTAAAAGGGAGAAAAACGACATGGCCGAGGACACCACCGTGCTGGTAACCGGCGGGTCGGGCTATATCGGCGCCTGGTGCGTCATCGGCCTGCTGCAGCGCGGCTACCGGGTGCGCGCCACGATCCGCGACCTGGGGCGCGAGGCCGAGGTGCGGGCCATGATCGCGCGCCAGACCGATCCGGGCGACCGACTGAGCTTCGCCGCCGCTGAACTGACAAGCGATGCCGGCTGGGAGGCCGCGGCGCAGGGCTGTAGCTACGCCCTGCACGTCGCCTCGCCGTTTCCACCCCGCACGCCACGCGACGCCAACGAGCTGATCGTGCCGGCCCGCGAGGGCGCGCTGCGCCTGCTGCGCGCCGCCGCCAGCGCCGGCGTGCAGCGCGTGGTCATGACCTCATCCGTCGCGGCAGTGGCCTATGGCCACGAACCGCCGCCGGCCGGTCCGATGACCGAGGCGTTGTGGTCCAATCCGGCGCATCCCGACACATCGCCCTATGCGCAGTCCAAGACGCTCGCCGAACGCGCCGCCTGGGATTTCATGAAACAGAGC
>JAHCJT010000137.1 GCA_026126245.1 Alphaproteobacteria bacterium | reverse complement strand
TTGGTTCAGGCGTGGCGGAAGGGGTGATTCACCGGCACTGCCATTGACGATCATCATCGCCCCGAGATCCTTCGCTGCGCTCAGGATAACTTGAGGGGTGATTCACCTTGCGCGGGATGGGCTCTGACGCAGGTGCCGTTCGGCTCGACGCTGGTTCACCTGAATCCTCTCATCGTCCGTTGCGCCGGTCACGAAGGCGCGCAGGCGTCGCGTTGCGTTATGCGCCAGACGCGACCGGCGATGCTATTTGCGTCGCGGCTTCGCCACGCTGGCCGTCCATGTCGCGATTTCCTGCTGGAGCGCCGCGATGTCCGGCACATCGCGCAGGCGCACCCCCGGCGGCATGCTGAACCACGCCGGATCCTGGCGTTTGCGCTGCAGGCTGAGCGCGCGCGCCAGCGGCTTCTTGGGCGAGCCCTCCACGGCGATATGCAGCGGAATGCCGTCCGCCGTGATGCAGGCCAGCAGCCGCCGCGTCGTGGCACCGGCCGCCGCCGGCGGCTCGATTCGCCAGTAGCTGCACGGCTCGCCGATCATCTCGCTCGGGTCGAGGCGCGTGCCCTGCTGTCCCCACAGATCGGAGATCGGATCGCCGGCGATCGAGGCCACCCGCACCGCCAGCTTGGCGTTGCCGAACTCGGCGATGACGATGGCGCCGGCATAGCCCTCGCGCAAAAACGCGCTCATGTGCTGTTGCGGATTGGGAAACTCGACGTCCTGACGGTACCAGCCGCCGGAGTGGCGGATATGCACGCGCCCCGGCATGTCGTCGTCGGGCGTTTGCCGGAAGATGTAGGGCGCCTCGAAGTCGACCGAGGGCACGGGCACCGGCTCGGCGCGCGCGCCGGCGGCCAGCGACAGCAGGCACACCACGATGCCGGCGCAACGGCCGGGCGGCGGCTTCAGACGGTTCAAGGCGATGTCGACGCGGGCCGCGACTGCAGCCCAAAAATAATGCAGAATCAAAATGTTAACCCAACATAACGGGCCACGCTTCCAGCGCGCGGAAAACGCGAAATTATCGTCACTTCATCGCCCGCGGTCAATCGCCAACCCGGCATGACCGCCGCATCCGTTCAGCCCAACAGGAAATCGAGCACAACCTGGCGGAAGGTCTCGGGCACCGCGTTGGGAAAGAAGTGCCCGCCATAGGGCAGCACGACGGTGCGGCAGTCGGGCACCAGCATCCCGATCTCCTCGGTGAAATAGGCCGGCGTCACCTGGTCGTCTCGCGCGCCCAGCGCCAGGGTCGGACAAGCGATCTCGCGCAGCCGTTCGCGCCGGTCGTGCGCCACGATGGCGGCGATGCGCGACAGCAGGATCTGCGGCACCGGGATGGTCTGGCCCGCCATCGCCTCGGCCGCCGCCAGATCGGCGTCGTGATCGCGCACCCAGGACGGCATGTGCAGCGCGAGCGCACTGGCCTTGCTGTAGGCCGCCGGTCCGAGATGCTCCAGCATCAGCGCCCGCACCTCGAAGAGGCGGCGGAAGAAGGCGTCGGTCTTGGCCCAGGTGCCGCACAGCACCAGCTTCAACAGCCGCGCGCCGTGGTCGGTGGCGATCACCTGGCCCATGGCGCCGCCGGTCGAGTGGCCGAGGTAGTGCGCCTGCGCCACGCCCAGCGCGTCCATCAGCTGCAGCGCGTCATCGGCCATCTGCGGCACCGAATAATCGATGCGCGAGAGCGCGCTGCGGCCGGTGCCGCGGTGATCGTGCAGGATCACCGTGAAGTGCCGCGCGAAGGCCTCGACGTGCGCCTGCCAGAAGCTGGCGATGCCGCCCAGCCCCGACACCAGCATCAGCGGCGGGCCGCTGCCGTGCGTCTCGTAGTACAGCGTGGCGCCGTCGCGCAGGGTGATCT
Organism: Alphaproteobacteria bacterium; assembly: GCA_026126245.1. Lineage (GTDB taxonomy): Bacteria > Pseudomonadota > Alphaproteobacteria > Reyranellales > Reyranellaceae > Vineibacter. The sequence goes on along the minus strand of JAHCJT010000137.1, from coordinate 10,642 downwards.
CGGGCATGGCTGAATCCTTTACTTCCCCGCGCAGGGCAAAGGCGATCGCTTATGGCGAGCTATCCGTCGTCCTGAGCGCAGCGAAGGACCTTGCGGTGGTTGGTTCAAGCACGGCGGGACCGGTGTTCACCGGCACTGCCATTCACTGTCATCATCACCGCAAGGTCCTTCGCTGCGCTCAGGACGACGGAACATCGCGGCAATATTTCCATATGCGATAGCCCTCCCCACGTCGTGGGGAGGAGCTTCTTACGCCGCCACCTTGCCGCCGCCGCGCGCCGCCTGGATCGCCTGCCAGATGGCGTGCGCCGTCGCCGGCATGTCGATGTGGCGGATACCGGTCTGCGGCAGCAGGGCATCGACGATGGCGTTGATCACCGCCGGCGGCGCGCCGATGGCGCCGGCCTCGCCGGCACCCTTCACGCCCAGCGGGTTGGTGGTGCACGGCGAGTTGTGCAGGTCGAAGTGCACGTGCGGCACCACGTCGGCGCGCGGCAGGGCGTAGTCCATGAACGAGCCCGACAGCAGCTGACCGCTCTCGTTGTCGTAGACCGTGCGCTCGGTCAGCGCCTGGCCGACGCCCTGGCCGATGCCGCCATGCACCTGGCCCATCAGCAGCAGCGGGTTCATGACGGCGCCAAAATCGTCGACCACGGTGTAGCGCTGGATGTCGACGCTGCCGGTGTCGGGATCGACCTCCAGCTCGCAGATGTGGCAGCCGTTGGGGAACGTCGCGTTGTCGCCTTCGCGCATGAACTCGTCGTCAAGCCCCGGCGCCGCGCCGGCCGGCAGGTTCTTCGGCTCGCGCGCCGCCTTGGCCGCCTCGAACAGCGACAGGCGGCGGTCGGTGCCGACGATGGCGAAGCTGCCGTCCTTGAACTCGATGTCGCCGGGCGCCGCCTCCAGCACGGTGGCCGCCACCAGCCGGCCCTTGGCGATGATCTTGTCGGAGACGCCGACCATGGCGACGCCGCCGACCGGCGTGGCGCGCGAGCCGCCGGTCATGCCGTCGGGCACCACGTCGCTGTCGCCCTGCACGATGCGGATGCGGTCGATGTCGACGCCCAGCTTGTCCGACAGGATCTGGGTGTAGAGCGTCTCGTGGCCCTGGCCGTTGGTCTGGTTGCCGATGAAAGCGGTCAGCGAATCGTCCTCGTTGAACATCACGCGCGCAATGTCCGGCGCGCCGGCGCCGCATTTCTCGACGTAGGTGGCCAAGCCGATGCCGCGCCACTTGCCGCGCTTCTGCGTCTCGGCACGGCGCGCGGCGAAGCCGGCCCAGTCGGCCTGCGCCATGGCCTTGCGCATGACGGCCTCGAAGCTGCCCGAGTCGATGGTGTCGCCCAGCGCCGTCGCCCACGGTATCTGGTCGGGCCGCACCAGGTTGCGGGCGCGGATCTCGTCGGGCGCCAGCCCGGTCTCGCGCGCGATGTGATCGACGAAGCGCTCCAGCAGATAGGCCGCCTCCGGCCGGCCGGCGCCGCGATAGGCATCGGTCGGCACGGTGTTGGTCATCATGCCCTTGACGTTCACGTAGATCGCCGGCGTCTGGTACAGGCCGGCCAGCATGCCGGTGCCGGCCATGGTCGGGATGAAAGCGCTGTAGTGCGACAGGTAGGCGCCCAGTGCCGCGTAGGTCGTCACTCGCAAGCCGAGGAAGCGGCAGTCCTTGTCCAGCGCCATCTCGGCGAACGACACGTGGTCGCGGCCCTGCACGTCGGACTGGAAGGCCTCCTGCCGCTCGGGAATCCATTTCACCGTGCGCTTGAGCAGCCGCGAGGCCCACACGACCATGGGGTACTCCGGATGCACGAAGATCTTCATGCCGAAGCCGCCGCCGACATCGCCGGTGCGCACCCGCAGCTTGTCCTGGCCGATCTTCAGCACCATCTCGGCGATGTATGGCCTGATCACGCTGACGCCCTGCGAGGAAACCCACAAGGTCGAGCGGTCGGACGCGGCGTCGTACTCGGCGATGGCGCCGCGCGGCTCCATCGAGTTGACCACGACGCGGTTGTTGACGAGGCGCAGCTTCACCACGCGGTCGGCCTTGGCGAAGGCGGCATCGGTGGCGCCGCGGTTACCCATCTCCCAGTCGAACACCTCGTTGCCCTTGATGTGCTCCCACACCAGCGGCGCGCCCTTCTGCGCCGCGCCATAGGTGTCGACGACCGACGGCAGCGGCGCGTAGTCGACCTCGATCAGCTCGGCGGCGTCCTTGGCCTGCTCCAAGGTCCCGGCCACGACCAGCGCCACCGGGTCGCCGACATGCCGCACTTTGCCCTGCGCCAGCATCGGCCGCGGCGTGTCGGGGCGCATCGAGCCGTCGCGGTTCTGGATCGGGATCAGGCACGGCAGGTCGCCGAAATCGGCCGCCTTCACATCGTCACCGGTCAGCACCGCCAGCACGCCCGGCGCCGCCTTCGCCGCGCTCGCGTCGAGCTTGCGAATGACGGCATGGGCGTGCGGCGAGCGCAGCACGTAGGCGCGCGCCGCCGGGCCGGCCAGCTTCGTATCATCGGTGTAGCGGCCGCCGCCGGTCAGCAGGCGCGGATCCTCGATCCGGCGCGTCGACTGGCCCATACCGAACTTGGTCATGTTGGCTTCCTGCAAGAAGGTTGAACGCGTCAGGCGCGGGAGATTAGAGGGCGCCGCCGCCCGATGCCAAGCGCCGCGCATCGCCTGGCCGCGACGGCAGGGCGATCACCTATGGCCGCCGTGACGCACGTCACGACCTCGCCCCAGCGGGGGGAGGTTCACAGGCGATCGCCTGCGCAGCGACGGGACGGCGCTGACGCCGCCATGGGCAGGGTGCGCGGAAATGCGCCGGACCGCAGCCGCCGACGGCAAAGCCTGGATGTTTGATCCGGCGTTCCGATCGTGCACTCTTGTTGCAACGATGGAGGGATACGCCATGGGACAGGATGCTCGCGACAGCGCAATCACAATGGCAGCGCACCGTCGCGCCCGGCCGTAGCGGCGCGCCACCCTCAACCACACGCCACACATCTTCGACCGCGCCCTCAGGTGCGGCACCCGGCGCGAGCCGGCGTTCAGCAACGGAGTTCGGTCATGTCTTCCCTGAGAACCGGTGCCCACTACCGCGACAGCCTGCGCGACGGCCGCCGCGTCTGGATCCTGGGCGAGGGCCGCGTCGAGGATGTCGTGACGCATCCGACGACCCGCGCCATGGTCGAGGAATACGTCACCTGGTACGACCGGCACTTCGATCCGGCCTGGCAGGGCACGGTGCTGACGCCGCCCGACGCCAGGGGCGATCGCATCCCGACCGGCTACCTGGTGCCGCGCAGCGCCGCGGACCTGGCGCACATGGGCCGCTGTTTCATGGCGACCACCTTCCCGACCGCCGGCAACATCACGCACACGCCGGCCTACGGGCATCTGATCGCGCTGGGCGTGCTGCACGCCGTCAGCCTGTGCAACGCCTCGCCCGAGCAGGTCGCCAATGCCGAGGCCTACCGCGCCGAGATCGCCCGCACCGGCCGGTTCGTGACCTTCGCCGCCGGCGCCGCGCCGATCGGCCACCGCCTGCGGCCCGATCTGGCCGAGCGCACCGCGCTGCGCATCGTCGGCGAGTCGGACGCCGGCGTCATCGTGCGCGGCAAGATCGGCATGCACACCAGCCCGGCCTACGCCGAGGATGTCTATATCGGCGCCCTCAACGGCGCCGACCTGCGCGGCTACCGCGCCTCCTTCGCGGTCGCGGTCAACGCGCCGGGCGTCACGGTGATCTGCCGCCGCCGCGCGGTGCGCGAGGACAGCCGGTTCGCGATGCCGCTCAGCAACCGCTTCGACGAGCTCGACGGCCAGATGTGGCTCGACGACGTGCTGGTGCCGTGGAACCGCGTCTTCCTCACCGATCAGTCGCCCGAGGCGGTGGCGCAGTGGCTGTTCTGGCACCAGCTCTACTGCTGGCTGGCCAAGGCCGAGTACACGCTTGGCCTGGCGCTGGCCTGCGCCCACGCCATGGGCCTGGCATCGCACGACCCGACCATCGAGTACCTGCTCGACCTGCTGGCCGACGTGCAGACGGTGCGCAGCTGCCAGACCGCCGCCGAACTCGATCCCGAGTTCACGCCGCACGGCCTGTGCTCGCCCAACCACGCGCACGTCGCCGCCGGCAGCCTGGCGATGTTGCGGGCGCGGCCGCGCATGGGCGAGATCCTGCGCATCCTGCCCGGCTCGTCGCTGGTCGTGGCGCCGACCGACCGCGATCTCGCCGATCCCGACCTGGCGCGCGGCCTGGAAGACTCCTTTGCCGGCGGCGGCTACAGCGCCCGCCAGCGCGCCGCGCTCTTGCAGCTGGCGTGGGACCATGTCGGCTCGACCCTTGACCACCGCGAGCACGTCTTCGAGCTGCACGCCAACGGCGGCGCGTCCAGCTGGCGCGGCCGGCTGCGCCGCGCCTTCAACCGCTACAACGAGCTGGCCAACGGCGTGCTGCAGTGCCTCGACCTGCCGATGCCCGAGATCAACCTCGACGCGATCCGCCAGGCGCCGCTGGCGCCGCGCCGGCAGGTGACGCCGCCCGCGGCAACGCCCAGGCCGGGGTGATCGACCACCGGCGGTGACGTAAGCGATGGCCGCGCTTCGCGCGCCCGTTACCGCAGCGAGCGCAGGACAGAGCGACAGCGCCCGGTCGACCGGCGCGATCCGGCGGCTCGACTGCGGCGAGAACGTGCGCGCGCGCCGGCGCTAGGCGACCCGCGACTGGCCGCGTCGTCGGCCGGCCAGGCGGCGCTCGCGGGTGGGGTAGGCGACGGCGCCAAGTGTGCTAGGGTTGGCGCAACAATTCCTAACGGGAGGAAACGATGCGATACATCAGAGTTGCCGCCGCGGCATTGCTGTCGAGTTGTTTGCTGGCCGGGGCGGCACCGGCCCAGAACAAGGCGGTGAAGATCGGCGTGCTGGACGACATGTCCGGCCCCTACGCCGACAACACCGGGCCGGGCGACGTCGCCTCGGTGAAGTTCGCGATCGCCGATTTCGGCGGCTCGGTGCTGGGCAAGCCGATCGAGCTGGTGACGGCCGACTTCCAGAGCAAGGTCGATGTCGGCGTCGGCATCGCCAAGCGCTGGTACGATGACGAAAACGTCGACCTGATCGTCGGCATCCCCAACTCGGCGATCGCGCTGGCGCTGGTCAAGGTCGCCGCCGAAAAGAACCGCATCGTCATGCCGACCGCGGCGGCGACCTCGGAGCTGACCGGCAAGTCCTGCAGTTCGCACAGCATCCACTGGATCTACGACACCTATGGCCAGGGCAAGACCATCGTCAACGCGCTGAGCAAGATGGGCGGCGACACCTGGTTCTTCATCACGGTCGACTACGCCTTCGGCCTGGCGGTCGAGGCCGACGCCACGAAGTTCATCAAGGAAGCCGGCGGCAAGGTGCTGGGCTCGGTGCGCCATCCGCTGAACGCCTCGGACTTCTCGGCCTTCGTGCTGCAGGCCCAGGCATCGAAGGCCAAGGGACTGATGTTCGCCAACGGCGGCAACGACATCATCAACGGCGTCAAGCAGGCGGCCGAATTCGGGCTGGGCAAGCAGGGCATGCGCATCAGCGCACCGCTGGCGCAGTTCCCCGACATCCACGGCATCGGGCTGAAGATCGCGCAGGGCCTGCTGATCGCCAGCCCGTTCTACTACGACATGACGCCCGAGGCGCGCGCCTTCACGGACCGCTTCACGAAGGAGATGGGACGGCCGCCGAGCTTCATCCAGGCCGGCACCTACGGCGCCGTGATGCACTACCTGAAGGCGGTGAAGGCCGCCGGCACCGACGAGGCCAAGGCCGTGATGGCGCAGATGAAGAAGCTGCCGATCAACGACTTCATGACCAAGAATGGCAGCGTCCGGGCCGACGGCCGCGTCATCCGCGACATGTACCTGATGCAGGCCAAGACGCCCGAGGAGTCCAAGGGCGGATGGGACCTGGTGAAGATGGTGGCCACGGTGCCGGGCAAGGACGCCTTCCGGCCGCTGAACGAGGGCGGCTGTCCGCTGGTCGCCAAGCACTAGCGATCGTCGGCAGGCGCCAGCCCGGCCTCGCGGCTGGCGCACGACGACGGCAAGATGCGGCCGCGCGACGGCCGGCGCCGACACGGCGCCGGCCCGTCAGATCAGTCTCAGTCATCCGCGCGACGGTGCCGCCGGGTGATGGGACATGAGAGGTAGCGGCTTGCACCTGATTCGAGGACATCGTGGCGCGCGCCGGCAGGCCCTGGTGCTGGCCGTCGCGATCGGCCTGGCGTGCGTCGCCGCCCTGGCCGACCGCCGCGCGCCGGCCCGGCTGCCCGACCTGCCGGCCCAGCGACCCGAGGTGTCGCGCGACGCCGCCAGCGGCGCCTGGCGCACCACCCTGACGGTGCTGACCTACAACATCGCCGGCCTGCCGTGGCCGGTGCGCCTGGGCCGCGAGACCGCCCTGCAGCAGATCGGCGACGACCTGCGGCGCCTGCGCGCGGCGGGACGCGCGCCGGACGTTCTGCTGCTGCAGGAGGCCTTCACGCCGACGGCGGCCGACGTCGGCACCCGCGCCGGCTATCCCAACCGGGCACAGGGCCCTGCCGCCGACGACCCCAGCGCGATCGATGGCACGGCACTGCCGGCGGCCTTCCTCGACGCCCGCAGCTTCTGGAAAGGCGAGCGGACCGGCAAGCTGGCCGCCAGCGGCCTCTTCATCTACAGCATCTATCCCATCACCGAGCTGCACACGACGCCGTTCGGCGCCCGCACCTGCGCCGGATACGACTGTCTTGCCAACAAGGGCGTGATGCTGGCGCGCATTTCGATCCCCGGCCTGCCGGGGCCGGTCCAGGTGTTCAACGCGCACTTCAATTCGCGCAACGGTTCGGGCGTCGATCCGGGCCGCTCGCTCTACGCGCATCAGCGGCAGGTCGACGAGGCGCGGCGCTTCCTCGATCGCCGGATGCGCCCCGACCTGCCCTTCATCTACAGCGGCGACTTCAACACCAAGGGTTCGCCCGAGCGCTTCGCCTACGAAGCGGCCCGCATGCCCGGCACGGAGGTGCATGTCTATTGCCAGCGGCCGGACTCGCAATGCGATGTCCGCGCGCGGCGCGACGCCGAGGCACCCTGGCTGTTCACCAACGAGCTGCACGGCTTCGCCAGCGGCGCGACGGTGTCGGTCCGCCCGATCCGCATCGAGGCGATGTTCGAACGACAGGCCGACGGATCGCGGCCGTCCGATCACGACGCTTCGCTGGTGACTTACGAGCTGACCTGGCCGGCGGCGCGCAGCGGCGGACCGGCGGCCTCGCCGTAGGGCGCCAGCGCGCGGACGCCACCACACCGGCGCCATCGCACGCAAGCCGCGTCCGGCACCCGCCGGCGAAACGCGATGCATCGCCGTTGCCGGCGTGCCGGCGTAGACTGCCGGCCGCGTCCGGAAGGGGATCCCGCGTTTGTCCGCGACAAGCCTTGCCGCCTGGCTGTACCACGATCCCGGCTTTTTCGAGCTGGAACGCCGCCGGGTCTTCCGCCAGGCGTGGCACATCGTCGGCCACCTCGGCGATCTGCCGGCGGCCGGCAGCTACATCACGCTGGACATCCTGGGCGAGCGGATCGTCACTGTGCGCGACGCCGACCGCACGGTGCGCAGCTTCCACAACGTCTGCCGCCATCGCGCCGCGCGGCTGGCGCCCGAACCGCGCGGCAGCTGCGGCGCCCGCCTCGTCTGCCCCTACCACGCCTGGAGCTACGCGCTCGATGGCCGGCTGGCCGGCGTGCCGGCCGGCCAGGGCTTCGAGGACCTGGATAAGGCGGCGCACGGCCTGCACCCGATCGAGCAGGAGATCTTCCAGGGTTTCATCTTCGTGCGCTTCGCCGGCGGCCTGCCGGCGGTGGCCGAGATGATGGCGCCCTACGCCGCCGAGCTGGCGCCCTATCGCCTCGCGAGCATGGTGCCGCTGGGCCGCGTCACCCTGCGGCCGCGCGCGGTCAACTGGAAGACCGTCGCCGACAACTACGTCGATGCCCTGCATGTCGGCGTCGCCCATCCCGGCCTCGTGCGCCTGTTCGGGTCGAGCTATCGCATCGAGGCGCGCGACTGGGTCGACCGCATGTCGGGCGAGGTGCAGGCGCGGCCCTCGGCCAACGGCTCGGAGCGCGCCTACCAGGCGCTGCTGCCGGCGATGACGCACCTGCCGCCCGAGCGCCGCCGCGTCTGGGCCTACTTCAAGCTGTGGCCCAACGTCGCCTTCGACGTCTATCCCGACCAGGTCGATTTCATGCAGTTCATTCCGCTGTCGCCGACCCGCACGCTGATCCGCGAGATCGCCTACGGGCTGCCCGGCGCCGGGCGCGAGGTGCGCGCCGCGCGCTACCTCAACTGGCGGATCAACCGCCAGGTCAATGCCGAGGACACCGCCCTGATCGACCAGGTGCAGGCCGGCATGGCGTCGTCGAGCTACGCCGCCGGCCCGCAGTCGCCGCGCGAGGTCTGCCTGCGCGCCTTCGCCGACCGGCTGCGGGCGCTGATCCCGCAGGCGCGACGGGACCGCCCGCCGTCCGCCGACGAGGCGGCCGCCGACGGCGCCTAGCCGCGGCCGCCAGTTGGGCGTTGCGTCGCGCGCACCGGTCCGCCATTGACGCTGCCGACCGTCCCCCGCTCACCACCCGCCACCCATCGTGCGCACCGCCTATCTCGCCGCCGAGGACTATGCGCCGCAGCTCGCCGAGGAACTGCGCCGCGCCGGCGTGCGCGTGCAGCTGGCGCACGAGCGGCTGCTGTTGGCCGATGGTGAGGCCGTGTCCTGCGCCTGGGCCGCCAACGTGTGGCACGACGTGCAGGAGATCGCGATCGACTCGATCGGCCATGCGGCACAGCAGCTGCGCGCCGTGCAGCGCAACTGGGCGATGTACGCGCCGCGCCACCATCGCCGCGCGGCGCTGATCCAGGACCGGCTGCCGCATGTCGCGGCCCGGCCGTTGCGTTTTCCCGCCGCACCGCCGCGCGCACCGCTGGGGTCGTGGACGCTGCTGGCGCCCGACCGGCTGCTCTACGCCGCGCGCTGCGCCTCGCCGTTTCCCAACGGCGAGGTCGCCTTCGTCGAGGACCGCGACGGGCCGCCCAGCCGGGCCTATCTCAAGCTGTGGGAGGCCTTCACCCGCCTCGGGCGATGGCCGCGGGCGGGCGCGCTCTGTCTCGACCTCGGCGCCACGCCGGGCGGCTGGACCTGGGCGCTGGCCAGGTTGGGGGCGCGCGTCATCGCGGTCGACAAGGCGCCGCTGGACGCGGCGGTGGCGGCAATGCCGGGCGTGACGTGGCGCGCCCAGAGCGCCTTTGCGCTCGATCCAACGGCGTTGCCGCGCATCGACTGGCTGTGCGCCGACATCGCCTGCTATCCGGCGCGGCTGCTGAAGCTGGTGCAGCGCTGGCGAGCGGCCGGCACGGCGGCCAACTTCGTCTGCACGCTGAAATTCCAGGGCGCCACCGATCACGTTACCGCGGCGGCGTTCGCCGCCATCGAGGGCAGCGTGCTGTTCCACGCCCACCACAACAAGCACGAGCTGACCTGGGCCCTGCTCCAGGCGCCGGAAGCGGAATCACCGCCGCCGGCGGCCTGAGCAACGTGCCGGGACGTCCGACGCAGCCGGCCGGACGGCGCCGCCACGGGCCGGTCGCGCCGCCGGCATATCATTGTGTCTGTGGACTGAAGATGGCCGCTGCCGGCGGCGAGGTGCCGCGGCCGGCCGGACGTCACGGCCCCGGCGGGTTGGGATCGCCGCGCTGCGGCGCCGTGTTCCAGCCCGGCGGGTGGTAGTAGCCCCTGCGGTCGTAGTAGCCGTCGCTCCAGCCGCGGCGGCGGCCATCGCGATAGGCATCGCCGCGGTCGTAGTAGCCACCCCGGTCGTAGTAGGTACCGCCGTACTTGCCGCTGTCGTAGTAGCCGCCGTCGTAGCCGCCGCCGTAATAGGTGCGCGGCGGCCCGTCCTCGACGCAGGCGCCGAGCAGCGCCAGAGCCGGCAGCAGCAGCAGGATACGGCGGGACATGCGCGCCTCCAAAAACCGTTCAGCGCAGCAGTCTGGCTGGTCTGCGCCGGCAGCGTGATGACACCGCGCCGGCGTGTCGCGAATAGGGTCGAATTGGGGTATTTCGGCGACGCCGGCTCACGGCGGCGCGAGCGGCGCGCGGTTTGCGTCATGCCGGTCCAGCCTCTAGTGTGCCGCCGCCGTCAGGGCATGCGTCGGGCGTCCGGGGGAGCGTGGGTGTGAGTGGGGCGATGCGTCTGGCCGTCGACATCGGCGGCACGTTTACCGATGTGGTGCTGGAGATCGGCGATCCGCTGGCCGGCGGCCGGCGGCTGACGCGCAAGGTGCTGACCACGCCGCGCGCGCCGGAAGCGGCGGTGATGGATGGCACCCGCGCCATCCTGCGCGACGCCGGCCGGCGCTTCGCCGACATCGACGTTTTCATGCACGGCACGACCTTGGCGACCAACGCCATCATCGAGCGCAAGGGCGCCAGGACCGCCCTGATCGCCACCGACGGCTTTCGCGACACGCTGGAGATCGCCTACGAGAGCCGCTACGACCAGTACGACGTCTTCATCGAGAAGCCGACGCAGCTGGTGCCGCGGGCGCTGCGCTTCACCGT
>JAHCJT010000136.1 GCA_026126245.1 Alphaproteobacteria bacterium | reverse complement strand
CGGCATCGCGACGCAGGATCCGGTGCTGCGCAAGCGCTTCACCGGCCAGCCCGAGCACGTCATCAGCTACTTCTTCTTCGTGGCCGAGGAACTGCGCGAGATCATGGCGCAGCTCGGCTTCCGCACGCTCAACGACATGATCGGCCGCGTCGACCGCCTCGACATGCGCCGTGCGGTCGACCACTGGAAGGCCGGCGGCGTCGATTTGTCGAAGCTGCTCTACCAGGTGCCGGCCAAGCCGGGCGTGGCGATCTGGAATTGCGAGCGGCAGAACCACGGGCTCGACAAGGCGCTCGATCATGAACTGATCGCCGCCGCCGGGCCGGCCCTGGAGAGCGGCGAGCCGGTGCGCATCGAGCGCACCATCCGCAACGTCAACCGGACCGTCGGCGCCATGTTGTCGGGCGAAGTCGCCAAGCGCCACGGCCACGCCGGCCTGCCGGAGGACACCATCGCGATCCGGCTGACCGGCACGGCGGGCCAGAGCTTCGGCGCCTTCCTGGCGCGCGGCGTCAGCGTCGAACTGATCGGCGACGGCAACGACTATGTCGGCAAGGGCCTCTCGGGCGGCCGCGTCGTCGTCAAGCAGCCCGATGCCAGCCGGCGCGATCCGACCCGCAACATCGTGGTCGGCAACACGGTGCTCTACGGCGCCATCGCCGGCGAGGCGTATTTCTCCGGCGTCGCCGGCGAGCGCTTCGCGGTGCGCAACTCGGGCGCCGTCGCCGTCGTGGAAGGCACCGGCGATCACGGCTGCGAGTACATGACCGGCGGCGTCGTCTGCGTGCTGGGCGACACCGGCCGCAACTTCGCGGCCGGCATGTCGGGCGGCATCGCCTATGTCTACGACCCGGCCGGCCGTTTCGACATGCTGTGCAACAAGTCCATGGTCCAGCTTGAAGCCGTCGAGCCGGCCGAACCGGCCGCGGCCGACGACGCCGAGCGGCCGCGGCAGCGCGCGCTCAGCGTCGAGAACGCCGGCATGGGCGACCTGCTGCGCTTCGATGCCGAGCGCATCCGCATCCTGGTCGAGCGGCACCTGCTCTATACCGGCAGCGCCCGGGCGCGGGAGATCCTCGACGACTGGGACAACGCGGTGAAACGCTTCGTCAAGGTCATGCCGGTCGACTATCGCCGCGCCCTGACCGAGCTGAAGGCGGAGCGCGCGGCCAGCCGCGCCGTCGCCGCCGAGTAGTCGCCCGCGCATCCCCGCATATCGGAGTTCAGGCCATGGGAAAGCCGACGGGCTTCCTCGAGATCGAGCGTCACGACCGCCCCTACGAGAAGGTCGAGGCGCGCATCAAGACATGGAAGGAATTCGTCAAGCCGCTGCCGGCGGCGGAGCTGCGCCAGCAGGGCGCGCGCTGCATGGATTGCGGCATCCCGTTCTGTCACAACGGCTGCCCGGTCAACAACCTGATCCCCGACTGGAACAACCTGGTCTATCGCGATCAGTGGCAGCAGGCGCTCGACGTGCTGCACTCGACCAACAACTTCCCGGAGTTCACCGGCCGCATCTGTCCGGCGCCGTGCGAAGCGTCCTGCGTGCTCAACATCGACGACAACCCGGTGACCATCAAGACCATCGAGTGCGCCATCGTCGATCGCGGCTGGGAAGAAGGCTGGATCGCGCCGCAAGTCGCGTCGCGCAAGACCGGCAAGCGCGTCGCCGTCGTCGGCTCGGGCCCGGCGGGCATGGCCTGCGCCCAGCAGCTGGCGCGCGCCGGCCACGCCGTGACGCTGTTCGAGAAGGCCGACCGCATCGGCGGCCTGCTGCGCTACGGCATTCCCGATTTCAAGATGGAGAAGCACCTGATCGACCGCCGCATGCGGCAGATGGAGGCCGAGGGCGTCGAATTCCGCACCGGCGTCGAGGTCGGCGTCACGATCTCGGTGAAGTCGCTGCTGGAGGGCTACGATGCGGTGGCGCTGACCGGCGGCGCCGAGGCGCCGCGCGACCTGGAGGTACCCGGTCGCGAGCTGGCCGGCATCCATTTCGCCATGGATTTCCTGACCCAGCAGAACAAGCGCAACGCCGGCGACGATGAGGCGCGCGCCGCCCCCAAGGGCACCCTCTCCGCCCGTGGCAAGCACGTCATCGTCATCGGCGGCGGCGATACCGGGTCGGACTGCATCGGCACCTCGACCCGGCAGGGCGCCGCCTCGATCACCCAGCTGGAGATCATGCCGCGGCCGCCCGACCACGAGGACAAGGCCCTGACCTGGCCGGACTGGCCGTTGAAGATGCGTACCTCGTCCTCGCAGGAGGAAGGCGCCGAGCGCGACTTCGCCGTGCTGACCAAGCGGGCCGTCGGATCGAACGGCAAGGTCGAGGCGCTGGACTGCGTGCGGGTCGAGTGGGTCAAGGACGACGCCGGCCGCATGACGATGCGGGAGATCCCCGGCAGCGGCTTCCAGCTCAAGGCCGATCTGGTCCTGCTGGCGATGGGCTTCCTCGGCCCGGTACGGCGCGGCATGGTCGAGCAGGCCAAGGTCGAGCTCGATCCACGCGGCAACATCAAGGCCAATGTCGCCGACTACCAGACCTCGGTGCCCGCGCTGTTCGCCGCCGGCGACATGCGCCGCGGCCAGTCGCTGGTCGTCTGGGCGATCCGCGAGGGCCGGCAATGCGCCCGCGCCGTCGACCAGTTCCTGATGGGGTCCAGCGACCTGCCGCGCTGAACGGCGTCCGACGGCACCTTGACCGGCGGCTTGCGGCGACCGACATGAGGGGTGGACCGGCGACGGTCCGCCTTTCGGCTCTTCCCGGCGCCCTACAGCGTGGAAGGTGGGTCATGCGGACGCCCGAGACGCGTATCGAGACCGACTCGCTGGGCGAGATCGCCGTGCCGGCCGCCCACTACTGGGGCGCCCAGACGCAACGCAGCCTGGAGAATTTCCGCATCGGCGGCGAGCGCATGCCGGCGGCGCTGATCGCCGCCCTGGGCATCCAGAAGAAGGCCGCGGCCGAGGCCAACCGGGCGCTCGGGCTGCTGCCGGCCGACATCGCCGACGCCATCCTGCGCGCCGCCGACGAGGTGATCGACGGCCGGCTGGCCGAGGAGTTCCCTCTGGTTGTCTGGCAGACCGGCTCGGGCACCCAGACCAACATGAACGCCAATGAGGTAATCGCCGGCCGCGCCAACGAGCTGCTGAGCGGCCGCCGCGGCGGCAAGAGCCCGGTGCATCCCAACGACCACGTCAACCGCTGCCAGTCGTCCAACGACTCCTTCCCGACGGCTATGCACATCGCGGCCGCGCGGCAGGCGACGCAGCACCTGCGGCCGGCGCTGACGCAACTGCAGGCGGCACTGGCGGCCAAGGCGGCCGCCTTCGCCGACGTCGTGAAGATCGGACGCACGCATCTGCAGGACGCCACGCCTCTGACGCTCGGCCAGGAGGTCGGCGCCTGGGCGCGGCAGGTCGAGAACGGCATCGCCCGCCTCGACGCTGCGCTGCCACGCGTGCTGGAGCTGGCGCAGGGTGGCACGGCGGTCGGCACCGGCCTGAACGCCCATCCCCGCTTCGCATCGCTGTTCGCCGAGAAGGTCGCGGCGCTGACCGGCCTGCCGTTCAGGACCGCGCCCGATACCTTCGAGGCGCTGGCGAGCCACGACGCGCTGGTCGAGCTGTCCGGCGCGCTCAATACCATCGCCGTGTCGCTGCACAAGATCGCCAACGACGTGCGCCTGCTGGGGTCGGGGCCGCGCGCCGGACTGGGCGAGCTGCTGCTGCCGGAGAACGAGCCCGGATCCTCGATCATGCCGGGCAAGGTCAATCCCACCCAGGCGGAGGCGCTGACCATGGTGGCGGCACGCGTCATCGGCAACCACACGACCGTGACCTTCGCGGGCGCCAGCGGACATCTGCAGCTCAACGTCTACAAGCCAGTGATCGCCGACGCGGTGCTGCAGTCGATCCGGTTGCTGGCCGATGGCGCCGCGAGCTTCGCGCGCAACTGCATCGACGGCATCGAGCCGGCCCGTGGCCGCATCGCCGAGCTGCTGGCCGCGTCGCTGATGCTGGTCACGGCGCTGAATCCGCATATCGGCTACGACAAGGCGGCCAAGATCGCCCGCAAGGCGCATCAGGAAGGCCTGTCGCTGCGGCAAGCCGCATTGGCCCTGGGCTACGTGACGGCCGAGCAGTTCGACGCCTGGGTGCGGCCCGAACGCATGACGGCACCCGACGAGGGCACGACATGAGCGCCGGCAGCGCCCGCATCCGCAAGCGCTCGGTGACGATCGGCCGTCACCGCACCAGCGTCTCGCTGGAAGCCGCGTTCTGGAGCGAGCTGACGGCCATCGCCGCGCGCCGCGGCCTGTCGCTGAACGCGCTGGTCGCCGAAATCGACCGCGACCGCATCCAGGGCCGCGACCTGCGCACGGCAACCAACCTCTCCAGCGCGCTGCGGCTGCACGTGCTGCAAGAGCTCAAGCGCGCCGCCGATGTGGGCGCCGGCACGACGGCTGAACCGCAGCCACCGCCGCCAGGCACGGCATGAGGCGCGCCGCGCCGGGGTTCAGAAGATCTTCTTCAGCTTCTTCAGCGGATCGGTCGGCTTCTGCTGCGCCGGCGGCTGTTGCTGCTGGGGCTGCGTGCCGGGTTGCGTCGTCGGCGACGCGCCGGGTTGTCCAGCCGAGGCCGCCGCCGGTCCGCGGTCGACCGAGCGGCTCGGATTGTCGACCGGGCCCTTCTGACGGACGATGACGTAGGGTGCCTGCGGCGCCTCCTCGATGAACACGTTGGTCGTCGAGACCAGTGTCCAGGCCGGCAGGTTGACGTCGGCCGTCGTCATCGCCCAGGCGCGATGCCCCTCGACCCGCAGGTCGGTCGTGCGCAGCTCGCCGTTGCGGATCGCGATCGTACCTGACAACGGCCCGCTGCGATTGGCGAACCGCTCGTTGGCCACTTTCAGGGCGGCGCGCAGATCGCCGATCTCGTCGGTGCCGCCGCGGCCGCCGGTAAGTTTGTCGAGTTGCTTGCCGACTCCCTTGAGCGCGCTGCCGGCAAGCTGGCCGCCGATCTGTTCGGTGGCGCTGGCGTTGAAGCGCACGGTGCCGCCCACCTTGCCGTCGCCGTTCAGGCTGGCGATGAGGTCGGCCGTGCTGGTCACGCTGCCGCCCAGCTTCAGGTCGATGTTGACGGTGCCATCGACCCGCTTGGTGTCGCCCAGGGCGCGCGCGGCGGTGCCGAGATTGATGCCGTTGCCGGCGAGCCGGGCGTCGAAGGTTCTCTTGATGGCGCTCAGCGTGCCGGCCAATTCGACCGAACCGCCGTAAAGACCGCCCGTCAGATGCGCGATCGTCAGCACGCCACCCTTGAGGGTCGCCCGCAGCGAGGCGTTTTCCAGACGCCACGGCGCCTTGATCAGGGCGGGCGCGGTGAGGTCGAGGTCGGCATCGACGCTCTTCATGAAGGCGAGGTTGATCGGCGCCTTGGAGAAGCGGCCGCCGCCCGACTCGCCGCCACCGGAGCCGCCGCCGGAGCTGCCGGGCTTGCCGTCCTCCTGGCCTGTCAGCTGATCGACATTGAGCTCGCTGGTCTTCAGCCGGGCGACGATCTGCGGCACCGGGCCAGCCAGCGCCGCGTTGAGCGTGCCGCTGCCCTGAACGCCCTTGGCCGAGAACGTGCCGTTGAAGGCGACGTTCTTGCTGTCGCCCTTGATCGCGCCGCTGGCGCTGACGCTGCCGATGCCGTCACCGCTCTTGCTGTCGCCCAGCGCCGTCAGCAGCTTGCCCAGATCGCCGGTCTGGAAACTGAAGGCGGTCAGGTCGTAGCGCGGATTGCCGGCTGTCGGCGCCACCTTGCCGGTCATCTTCAGGGTGGCACCGAGGGCGTTGATGGTGAAGTCGCGCAGCACGAGGTCCGACTGGGTGCCGGCAACGCCGCCCTGCAGCGACACCGCGCCGATCGGCCCCTTCACGGGTGACTTGGCGCCGGCCAGCTTCAGCACGCGATCCGCCTCGCTGGTCTGCAGGCTGACCGCAAGGTCGAAGCTCGGAATGGTCGACAGGTTGGCGACCCAGCCCTTCAGCGCGACCGACGCGCCGGCAACGCTGCCGATGCGGGTATCGCCGAACGTCAGCCGCCCGTCGCGATAGGTGACGTCGGCGTCGACCACGTCGATGCGCTCGCCGTTGTAGACGATGCGGCCGATCTTGGCCTTGATTCGCGCGTCGAGAGCCGCCGGGGCCGCGGTCGCGGCCGGCTTGCCCGACGGCGCACCCGGCGCGGGCTTGCCGGACGGCGCCGCAGCGGCCGTCTTCTTCGGCAGGTAGCCGTCGACGTCGACGGTGTCGGCCTGGACGTCGGCGACGATGCGCAGCGGCATGCCCAGTGCGACGCTGACATTGCCGCGCGCCGTCATGCCGTCGAGCTGGACCGTGGCATCGTTGACCGACAACGCGCCGCCCGGCGTCGATTGCAGCCTGCCCTTGAAGGAGAAGGCGGCGAGCTTGTCGGACGGGACCTGGGCGACGTCGATCTTCATCCAGCTCAACGTCTCGCGCAGCTTGGGGCCGGCGAGCGTGATGTCGCCGGCATAGGACTTGCCATCGGCGGCAGCGGACATGCTGCCGGCCAGGTGCGCATCGCCGGGCAGCACGGCCGCGATGCGGCGCACCGCCAGCTGGCCGCCCTCCAGCGCCACGTCGGTCGCAAGCTTCCGCACGGCAGCGCCGTTGTAGATGATCTCATCGGCATCGATGACCAGCTTGACCGTGACGTTGGCGGGCATCGACGGCGGCTTCGGCGGCGCCGGACGGGACGCCGACGGCGGCGCCGACGGGGTTGACGACGGCGTCGGCGCCGATGGCCCGCCGCCGGCCAGCCACTTGTCGAGATCGAGCTTGGCGAAGGACAGCTTGCCCTCGATGCGCGTCGCCGGCGCAAAGGCGATCGTCACCGTGCCGCTGCCCTGGTCCTCGCCCACCGCCAGCTTGAAATCCTTGGCCGCGACCGAGTCGGCCGCCGCCTCGATGGCACCCTGGAACGACACCTTGCGCGCCAGCGTCGGCGGCAGGCCCGGATCGGACGCGCCGGCGGCCATCGCCAGGCCGCGCGTGAAGGCCGACAGATCCGACGCCGACAGCTTGGCCGTGCCCGTGAACCGCGCCGCCGGCGTCAGCTCAGACGCCGTGCCGTTGAGCCGCGCCTCGCCGTCGGCGGTCTTGACCTGCAGCTCGATCGGCACGCCCGATGCCGCCTTGACACCCATGCGGCCATCGAGGCTCACCGGTACGCCGTTGGCCGTGAGTGAGCCCGACACCGCAAACGGTCCCTGCAGCGACGGCGCCGACAGGCTGATGTCGATCTTCTCGAACTTGTCGCTGCGCTTGGTGAGAGCGTTGCTGTAGGTCAGGGTGCCGTTTTCGATCACCACGCGAGCGACCCCGAATCCGGACGCATCGCTGTTGGTCGTCGTTGTCGTGCCGCCTTGCGGCGCGCCGCCCTGGGGCGCGGCCGGCTTGCCGCCGTCGCGCTGCTTGAAGTCGTAGTTGGCGCGGCCGTCCGGACCGACCTCGATCGCGATCCTGGGCTCGACCAGCCGCAGTTCGGTGATCTCGACGCGGCTCGACAGCAGCGGCAGCAGCGCGACACCGGCCCGCACCGCCTTGAGGTCGACCATCTGCGGCGCTTGTCCGCCCTGCATGTTGGCGAAACGCACGCCCTCGGCAGACACCGTCGGCGTCGGTAGCAGCGACAGCCGCAGCGGCCCGTCGATCACCAGGTCACGGCCGGTGGCCTTCTTGGCCTCGGCGATGATCCGCGGCTTGAACGCGTTGGCGTCGACCAGCAGCGGTGCCGCCAGCACCGCCGCCACCAACACGACGATCACCACCCCAACGCCGATCAGGATCTTCTTCATGGCTCGGCTCCTCGCCATGGCGGCGCGCGGTCCCGCGCCCCGCTTTCATTCTAGGCCAAAGCACCCGAGAATAGCGGCGACTTTATGGTTCCCGCAGAGGCATCTACATGGCCGAGATCGTGAACCTGCGACAGGCGCGCCGGCAGAAGGCGCGCACCGAGCGCGAGCGTCAGGCCGAAGCCAACCGGCTGAAGTTCGGCCGTACCAAGGCCGAAAAGACGCGCGAGCGGCTGGAAGATGCCCGGGCGCAGCGGACGCACGACGCGCACCGCCGCGACGACGACACCGAGACGTGACCGACCGGCGGCGGCGCAGCGGGCCGCAGGCCGGCAGCAGACGCCGCCTTGCCGTCGCCGCTCACGCCACTGTGAAGCCCTCGTAGCCGTTGGCCACGACCTGCTGGCATTTCTGCACGTAGGCGGGGAAACCGCCGATATACGGCATGAACACCCGCGGCTTGCCGGGAATGTTGGCGCCGACGTACCACGAGCTGCAGGTGGCGCGCAGCGAGATGCCGGCCACGTCGCGGGCGTGCGCCACCCAGGCCTCCTCCGCCTCGCGGCTGGGTTCGACCCGCTTCAGGCCCTGCCTGCGCAGATACGCCAGACAGTCGGCGATCCAGTCGACGTGCTGCTCGATCGACGGCAGCATGTTGGTCAGCACCGACGGGCTGCCCGGCCCGGTGATGGTGAACAGGTTGGGGAAACCGGCCATCGCCAGGCCGAGATAGGACTTCGGCCCCTCGCGCCACTTGTCCTTCAGTGCCTGGCCGTGCACGCCCCTGATGTCGATGCGCAGCAGCGCACCGGTCATGGCGTCGAAGCCGGTGGCGAACACGATGGCATCCAGCTCGTAGTCCCGGCCGTTGGCCCGCACGCCGGTGGCGGTGATCGCCTCGATGGGCCGGTCGCTGACGTCGACCAGCGTGACGTTGGGCCGGTTGAACGTCTCCCAGTAGCCGGTGTCGACGCACAGCCGCTTGCAGCCGATGACGTTGCGCGGTGACAGCGCCTCGGCGACCGCCGGATCCTTGACGATCTCGCGGATCTTGCCGCGCACGAAGTCGGCGGCGGTGTCGTTGGCTTCCTGGACGAACATCAGATCGCCGAAGGCGCCCATGAAGGCGAAGCCGCCCTCGGCCCAGCGCGCCTCGTATTCGCGCCGGCGCTCCTCGGGCGTCGCCGACAGCGCCGAGCGATCGTTGAACGACAGATCGATGCCACCGGGGTTGCTCTTGGCGCGGGCGCGCAGCCTGGCGTAGTCAGCCTTGACCGCCTTCTGGTAGGCCGGGTCGAGCGGCCCGTTGTGCGCCGGCACGGTGTAGTTCGGCGTGCGCTGGAAGACGAAGAGCTGCGCCGCCTGGCGGGCCATGATCGGGATCGACTGGATGGCCGACGATCCGGTGCCGATGACGCCGACGCGCTTGCCGCTGAAGTCGACGCCCTCATGCGGCCACTCACCGGTGTGATAGACGGCGCCGCGGAACGACTCGAGCCCTTCGATCGTCGGCTTGTTGGGCGCCGACAGGCAGCCCGTCGCCATGACGCAGAAGCGCGCGCTCAGCGTGGCGCCGCCGGCGGTCTCGATGATCCAGCGGTCCGCCGCCTCGTCAAAGGCCGCCGACGTCACGCGCGTATTGAAGGTGATGTCGCGCCGCAGGTCGAAGCGGTCGGCGACATGGTTGGCGTAGCGCAGGATCTCGGGCTGCGGTGCGTAACGCTCGCTCCAGTTCCACTGCTGTTGCAGCTCGTCGGAGAACTGGAAGGAATACTGCATGCTCTCCACGTCGCAGCGCGCGCCGGGATAGCGGTTCCAGTACCACGTGCCGCCGACCCCGTCGCCGGCTTCCAGGACCCGTGCCGAGAAGCCCATGCCGCGCAGGCGATGCAGCATGTACATGCCGGCGAAGCCGGCGCCGACGATGACGACGTCGAAATCCGTTCCAGACATTGAACTCCGCTCCAGGAAATCAGCCGCGCGCCAGACGACGGGCGGTGGCACGTTCGAAGGCCATGCGCTCGAAGAACCGCCGGGTCTCGGGCGAGGCGCCTTCGCCGGCGACGGCGCGCACGTTGCTGAGATCCAGCCTGTGGCCGCTGGGCAGATCGATCAGCGCCGGTTCGATGCGCTGGCCCGTGGCGGCGTTTTCCAGCTCCATCGGCCGGCCGTCCTGCGCCGCCGCGCCGAAGCGGTCGCCCCATTCCTTGAGTCCGACGATCACCGGAAACAGCGCCGCGCCCTTGTCGCTCAGCCGGTACTCGTAGCGCACCGGACGCTGCTGGTAGGCGACGCGCCGGAAGACGCCGGCTTCGACCAGCGCCTTCAGCCGCGCCGTCAGCACGTTGCGCGCGATGCCGAGATTGGCCTGGAACTCGTCGAAGCGGCGCACGCCGTACATGGCGTCACGCAGGATCAGCAGCGTCCACGGGTCGCCGACCACGTCCAGCGCGGCGGCGATCGAACAGTTCATGTGGGCGAAGGACGTGCGTCGCATGCGCGCGAGTATACGACGGCAAGACCGGTGCGCAATTCGCGTCGGACCGACCGATTTCGGATCGCGGGCACGCGTGGACAGCCAAAGCGGCCGTCATGGCAGCGTGAAGATCTCGACCGGATCGGGCACGCCGCGCAGGCGGTGGCGGCCCAGCGAGCGCATCGGATCGGGGCAGACGCGGTTGAAATCGGCCGACGCCAGCACCGGCGCGCCCAGCACCTTGGTCATGCTTTCCAGGCGCGCGCAGCGGTTGACGGCCGGGCCGATGACGGTGAAGTCGAGCCGCTCCTCGGTGCCGACGTTGCCGAACGTCACGAGGCCGACATGCAGGCCGATGCCGAAGCGGATCGCCTCGCGGCCGGCCTCGACCCGGCCGGCATTGACCTCCTCGACCGCCGACAGCGCCGCCCGCGCCGCACGCACGGCACCGGCGGTGGCGTCGGGCAGGAACATGGCGTCCAGCACGGGGAAGATGGCCATGACGCCATCGCCAATGAATTTCAGGATCTCGCCGCCCTGCGCCTTCAGCGCCTGGCCGATCGTCTCGAAGTACATGTTCAGCATGTCGAGCAGCTCGTCGGCCGGCAGCCGCTCGTTCAGCCCGGTGAAGTCGCGCAGATCGGAGAACCACAGCACGGCATTGATGCGGTCGCCGTCGCCGCGCTTGATGAGGCCCTGCAGGATGCGCTGGCCGGTCTCGCGCCCGAGATAGGTCTCGATCACCGTGGCGGCGATCATGTTGTTGATGTGCATCTCCACGACGGCGCCGGCGTGGTCGATCAGCCGCCGCAGATCGGCGATGTCGGCGTCGCTGAAGCCGTCGGGATGGTCGGTGGCGAAGGTGAGGACGGGAAATGGCCGGCCGCGGCTGATGCGCATCGGCAGGCCGAAATAGTCGGTGCCGCCGGCGGCGCGAACCTCGTGCAGCACGATGTGGTGGCTGTCCCCGAGGGGCCGCACCAGGCGGTGGCGGACCTCGCGGTCGTTTTCGCGGATTTCCTGCACCGGGCTGCCGACATAGGCGGTGGTGAACTGGATGCCGTGGCGCCGCGGGATCTCCTGGACCTGCATCGCCTCGTCGCGACGCCACACGACGCCCATCGCCTGCAACTGCGGGTGCATCAGCTGCAGGCCGAGATAGACGCGCCACAGCGGGATGCCGGCGGCCACCATGCGCTCCATCAGCCGGCTGAAGAATCCCTGCAGGTCGGGTTCCAGCCGGCCGTCGCGCGCGATCCAGTCGATCACCGGATCGAGCCGCGTCGCACGGCCCAGGGCAACGTCCATCGCCATCGTCCTCCGCGCCCGACGTAGCACAACCGGGCGCGACGTTCGAGGCCGGCGTCGGCGCGGCGCCTAGGCGCCGCTCAGCACCGCCTGGGATTCCTCGTTGGCCATGCGGTAGGCGGTGTTCTCGGTCAGGTCGGCGATCCTGTCGATATTGTCGGCGACGTCCTCGATAGTCGGCTGGCCGGCCACGCGCACGCCCTTGCCCTCGCGGTACTCGACCCGCGAGAAATAACCGACGCCGGCAGCCCAGATCTCGCCCGACCGCGTGCACTGCTCGCTGCACAGGTAGCCGACCATCGGCGACACCAGCTCCGGCTTCATCTTGGCCACCATTTCCGGCGGCATCAGGTCAGCGGTCATGCGCGTACCGGCCACCGGGGCCAGCGAATTGACCATGATGTTGTACTTCTGGCCTTCCAGCCGCAGGGTGTTCATGAACCCGACCAGCGCCAGCTTGGCGGCCGAGTAGTTGGTCTGGCCGAAATTGCCGTAGAGGCCGGAGCTCGACGAGGTCAGCACGATGCGGCCGTAGGCCTTCTGGCGCAGCACCGGCCAGGCCGCGTGGGTGACGTACACCGAGCCCATCAGATGCACCTGCATGACGAACAGGAAGTCGTCCATCGACATGTTGGGGAACGACTTGTCGCGCAGGATGCCGGCGTTGTTGACGACGATGTCGACCGTGCCGAAGGCGTCGATCGCGGTCTTGACGATATTGGCGGCGGCGGGCTGCTCGGCGACGCTGTCGTAGTTGGCCACCGCCTGGCCGCCGGCCGCCTTGATCTCGGCCACGACCTTGTCGGCCACGGCGTGGTCGCCGCCGCGGCCGTCGCGCGCCCCGCCCGGATCGTTGACCACCACCTTGGCGCCGCGCGAGCCCAGCAGCAGCGCATGGGCGCGGCCCAGCCCGTTGCCGGCACCGGTGACGATGGCGACGCGGTTGTCGAAGCGGATG
>JAHCJT010000135.1 GCA_026126245.1 Alphaproteobacteria bacterium | reverse complement strand
GGTGCGCTGCATGGTGCTGGCGTCGCCCGCGTTCAAGGTAAAGCTCTACGTGCCCTTCGCGCGCCCGGCGCTGAAGCTGCTCGAACGCCTCAAGCCCGGCCGCTTCGTCAACAGCTACGTCAAGGCCAAGTTCCTCACCCACGACCCCGACCGCATCGCCTCGTTCGAGTCCGACCCGCTGATCACGCGCGCCATCTCGGTCAACATCCTGACCGCGCTGTACGATGCGGCCGACCGCATCGTCGCCGACGCGCGCGCCATCACCATCCCGACCCAGCTGCTGATCTCCGGCGCCGACTGGGTGGTGCACCACGCGCCACAGCATCTGTTCTACGAGCGGCTCGGCACGCCGATCAAGGAACGCCACGTACTGCCCGGCTTCTACCACGATACCCTGGGCGAGCTGGGGCGCGCCGTCGCCGTCGGCCATGCACGACGGTTCATTACAGAGCGCTTTGCCGAGGCGCTGCACCGCCCGGACCTGCTGGACGCACACCGCTGGGGCTATACCCGAGACGAGGCCGACACACTGGCGACGCCTTTGCCGCTGACGTCGCGGCGCGGCCTCTACTGGGCCATGACACGCGCCTCGATGAAGATTGGCGGCTGGCTGTCGCGCGGCATCCGGTTGGGTCACAAGACCGGCTTCGATTCCGGCTCGACGCTCGACTACGTCTACCGCAATACGGCAGAAGGCCTCGGACCGGTCGGTCGCCTGATCGATCGCGCCTATCTCGACTCGATCGGCTGGCGCGGCATCCGGCAGCGCAAGATCCATGTCGAGGAACTGATCCGCAGCGCCATGAAGCGCCTCCGCGCCGGCGGCCAGCCGGTGCGGATCATGGACATCGCCGCCGGCCATGGCCGCTACGTGCTGGAGGCACTGGAGTCGGATGACCTGCCGCGGCCCGATTCGATCCTGCTGCGCGACTACAGCGACCTGAATGTCGAGAGCGGCGCGCGCCTGATCGTCGAGAAGGACCTGATCGACATCGCCCGCTTCGTGAAGGGCGATGCGTTCGACCGCGATGATCTGGCCAGGGTCGAGCCGCAACCGACGCTGGGCATCGTCTCCGGCCTGTACGAGCTGTTCCCCGACAATGCCATGGTGCGCCGGTCGCTGGCCGGCATGGCCGCTGCCGTGCCGGCCGGCGGCTATCTCGTCTACACCGGCCAGCCCTGGCATCCGCAGCTTGAGCTGATCGCCCGGGCGCTGACCAGCCACCGTGCCGGCGCCGCCTGGATCATGCGCCGCCGCACGCAGGAAGAGATGGATCAGCTCGTTGCCGCCGCCGGCTTCCGCAAGCTCGACCAGCGCATCGACGAGTGGGGCATCTTCACCGTGTCGCTGGCGCAACGGATCGAGATGCCGTGATGAGCGAAAAGCCGCACCGCTCCCTTCCCCCGGAGGGGGAAGGTGGCGCGAAGCGCCGGAAGGGGGATGTCCAAACGGACTCGAACCCAGCCCTTGCTGTAGCGACGGATCCGGCATCCCCCTTCCGCCCTTCGGGCACCTTCCCCCTCCGGGGGAAGGAACAAGGCAGACCGTGGAAGCAGGCCTTATTGTGGCTGGCCATCCTGGCGGTGTTCTTCTACGCCACCTATGGCTTCGCCAACTGGATGGCGGCGCGGCGCAGCGACGTCGGCCAGGTGGTGTTCGACTGGGAACGCCACATCCCGTTCATCGACTGGACCATCTTCCCGTACTGGTCGATCAACGCCTTCTACGGCCTGTCGCTGTTTGTCTGCGCCAGCGAGTCCGAGCTGGCCACACACGTGCGTCGCCTGCTGACGGCACAGATCATCGCCGTGTCCTGCTTCCTGCTCTTCCCGTTGCGTTTCACCTTCGCCAAGCCGGACACGTCAGGTTTCGCCGGCTTCATGTTCGAGTCGCTGGGCGCGTTCGACAAGCCGTTCAACCAGGCGCCGTCGCTGCATATCGCGCTGACCGTGATCCTGCTGGAGTTCTACGCCCGCCATGCCGCCCCGGCGTGGCGCTGGGTGCTGCGCCTGTGGTTCGTGTCGATCGGGCTGTCGGTACTGACCACCTACCAGCACCATTTCATCGACATTCCCACCGGCGCCCTGCTGGGCTTCTTCGCCCTGTGGCTCTGGCCGCTCGGCCGGCCCTCGCCGCTGCAAGGCGCGGCGCTGGCCAGCGATCCCAAACGCCGGCGGCTGGCGGTACTCTACGGCGCCGGCGCCGCGCTGTGTGCCGTCGTCGCCTTCGGTCTGGGCAGCGCCTGGTTGTGGTTCCTGTGGGGCACGGTGGCGCTCGCGATGGTGGCAGCTTTCTATGGGTTCATCGGCGCCGAGGGCTTCCAGAAGAGCACCGACGGCCAGCTCAGCCTGGCCGCCCATGTCCTGCTGCTGCCCTATCTGATCGGCGCGTGGATCAATTCGCGCCTGTGGACGCGCCGGCAGCCGGCGCCCAACCATGTCGCCGACGGCGTCTGGATCGGTCGCGTGCCCTCGACCCGCGAGGCGGCAGCGCAGCCGACCCGCGCCATCCTCGATCTGAGCGCCGAATTGCCGGGACCGCGCGGCACGCCGCGCTATCGCGCCTGCCCGGCGCTTGACCTGGTGCCGCTGGACGCGGCGACGCTGCGCCGCGTCGCCGGGTTGATCGAGGAACTGCGGCGCGACGGGGTGCTGCTGGTGACCTGCGCCCTCGGCTATGGCCGCAGCGCCGCGGCGATCGCCGCCTGGCTGGTGCACAGCGGTCGCGCCACCGACACCGAGGCGGCGCTGTTGCTGCTGCGGGCGGCACGGCCGCAGATCGCGCTCGACACGGCGGCGCTGGCCCGCGCCCTGGCGAGCACGGCGATGGCAACACCGCTGCCGCTTCCGGCACAGGCCGAGCCATGAGCGACGCGAAAACCGACGCCCGCGCCGAAGCCGCGGTTGCCGCAGACCTGCTGTCGTACGGCGCCCTGCTCCATCGCCTGTCGCTGCCGCTGACGGTCGTGGGTGCGCTGGCCATGCCACTCCTCGCCCTGGCGCAGCCATCCCGCCCGGCCATGGCGCTGGCCAGCCTGGTCGTCGTCGCCGGTCTGGCCGAGCTCTGGTTCGCCGCGCGCGTGGCGTTCGACGCCTGCGCGTTTCAGCGGCTGGCGCGCGGCGACGAGGCCGACGGGCTGACGGCGACCGACTTCGACGCCGCGATGGGCGCGCTGGGGTTGGTGCCGGTCGACAAGGCCGGTCGGCCGGTGGCGGACCGGGTGCGCGGCGCCATGCGGCTTTTGGCCCGGCAGGCGGCCCTGGCGGTGGCGCAGGTCGTACTGCTGGTCGCCGGCGGCTGGCTGCTCGCCGTCACCCGGGGAGCCTAGTCATGCTGGAACGCCTGGCGGCCACCGTCATCACCGTGTTTGCACGGCTGGTGACCGGCATGCGCACCAACTGGCAGGGCTGCAAGCCCGAACCGGTGCAGCGTATCTATTTCGCCAACCACTCCAGCCACGGCGATTTCGTCCTGCTCTGGACGTCGCTGCCGCCGGCCTTGCGCGCCATCACACGGCCGGTGGCCGGCGCCGACTACTGGCTGCAATCGGCGGCGCGCCGCTTCATCGGCGAGCGCGTGTTCCGCGCCGTCGCCATCCCGCGCGGCGGCGGCGCGCAGCAGGCCAACGACCTGATGTGCGCCGCCCTCGATGCGGGCGCCTCGCTGATCGTCTTTCCCGAGGGCACGCGCAACACGACCGAAGACATCCTGCTGCCGTTCCGCAGCGGCCTGTACTGGCTGGCCAAGGCGCGGCCGGAGGTCGAATGCGTGCCGGTGTGGATCGCCAACATCAGCCGCGTGCTGCCCAAGGGCGAGTTCCTGCCCATCCCGTTGCTGTGCACCCTGACGTTCGGCGCGCCGATCAAGGTCGGCGCCGACGAGGACAAGAACGCCTTCATCGAGCGTGCCCGCAACGCGCTGCTGGCGCTGGCGCCGCACGACAACGGGGAGTGAGGCGATGATGGGACTCACGAAAGTCGTCTTCACCCCGAGAGGTCGGGGCATCGCGAATCGCGAATTGGCCGTCGTCCTGAGCGCAGCGAAGGACCTTGCGGTAGTGATGACAGTGAACGGCAGCGCCGGTGAACGACTGGTCTCGCAGCGCCTGAAGCAACCACCGCAAGGTCCTTCGCTGCGCTCAGGACGACGAAAAGCCACGACAAGACTTCCTGATGCGACCGCCCTGCCCGCGGGGCGGCGGAGGCCGTGCCCATGACCGCGCAGGAACAGACGCTGGCGCTGTTCGGCGGCATCGGCGGGCTGCTGGTGATCGCCTCGGCGGTCGGTTTCGTGCTGGCGCGCCGGGCCAAGGGCGAGAGCCCCGGCATCGCCAACCTGAACGCCCGCATCAAGGCGTGGTGGGTGATGGTGGCGCTGATCGGCGTCGCCTTCATCTTCGGCAAGACCGGCCTGATCGTGCTGTTCGCGCTGGCCTCGTTCCTGGCGCTGCGCGAGTTCCTGACCCTGATGCGCACGCGACGCGGCGATCACATCGCCATCGCCGGCGCCTTCTTCGTCGTGCTGCCGGCGCAATACGTGCTGATCGGCATCGACTGGTACGGCCTCTACTCGATCTTCATCCCGGTCTATGCCTTCCTGGTGATGCCGATCGTGGCCGCCCTGCGCGGCGACACGCGGCATTTCCTGACGCGCATCGCCGAGGTGCAGTGGGGCCTGATGGTCTCGGTCTTCTGCGTCTCGCACGTGCCGGCGCTGATGACCTTGCAGATCCCCGGCTACGAGGGCCGTCACCTGCTGCTGATCGCTTTCCTGGTGCTGGTGGTGCAGTCCAGCGACGTGCTGCAATACGTCTGGGGCAAGCTGTTCGGGCGGCACAAGATCGCGCCGCTGCTGTCGCCGTCCAAGACGGTCGAGGGTTTCGTCGGCGGCGTGCTCAGCGCCTCGGCGCTGGGCGCGGCGCTGTGGTGGATCACGCCATTCTCGCCGCTGCATGCCTTCGGCATCGCGCTGCTGGTCAACCTGATGGGCTTCTTCGGCGGCCTGGTGATGTCGGCCATCAAGCGCGACCTGGGCGTCAAGGACTGGGGCCACATGATCGAGGGCCATGGCGGCATGCTCGACCGGCTCGACTCGGTGATCTTCGCCGCGCCGATCTTCTTCCACGTCGTGCGCTACTGGTGGACCGTGTGATGCGGCACGCCCCCGGCGCACTGCGCATCCTTGCTACCCGGGAAAGGAAACTGCCATGACCGCGCGTTCGCTCACCTTCATGACCGTTGTTGCCGCGGCAATCTGCGGCGCCGGGTCGGCGGCGGCGCAGCCGATGCCGGCGGATTGCAGCAAGGCGCCCATCCCCGACCAGCCGGCGGTGCTGCGCGCGCCGGGCCAGCCCGACGTGGCGCTGCCCGCGGCCAGCCTGCGCGTGCAATCGACCATGAAGATGTCCCGCGACACGGGCGAGGTCACCTACGACATGCAGGCGCTGACGCTGACCGACAGCGCCGGACGCGCGACGATCGAGGCGCAGGTCGTCGTGCTGAGCCGTGCCGGGCAGAAGCTGGACGGCCGCACGTTCCATCGCGTGCCGGTGAAGGATCTCGACGCGCAGGAAAAATCGCCGACCGGCGACGTGCTGTTCCAGGCCTGGTCGATCAAGGGCCGCAACATCGACGTCAACCATGTAGAATTCGTCGCCTCGGCACGCGTCGAGTTCGGCGCCAGCCGCGGCGATCAGCTGCCCGGCAAGATCCGCCTGTGCGTCGCGGCCGGGCAGAAGAGCATGTTCGGCGAGGTCCTGAAGACGTCCTACGACGTCGTCGGCACGTTCAGCGCGGCGATTCGCCCGTAGTCGCGGCACCGCCGCGGGGTTGCGCCGCCGCGCGGCCGCGCGCGTTGACGAGGGCCCGCCATGGGCCGACCCTGCGCTGCGTACGCCGCGCCACGCAGGGAGCGCCCGATGCCCGGCAAAGCATCCACCAAAGCCGCCACCGGCGCGATCCGCGTCGGGATCGGTGGCTGGACATTCGAGCCGTGGCGCGGCGTCTTCTATCCGCCAGGCCTGCCGCACAAACGCGAACTGGACTACGCCAGCCGGCGCCTGACCTCGATCGAGATCAACGGCACCTACTACGGCGCACAGAAGCCCGAGAGCTTCGCCCGCTGGCACGCGGAGACGCCAGACGGCTTCGTGTTCGCGGTCAAAGGGCCGCGTTTCGTCACCAACCGCCGTGTGCTCGCCGACGCCGGACCGACCATCGAGCGTTTCCTGACCGGCGGCGTGCTGCAGCTGAAGGAAAAGCTCGGGCCGATCAACTGGCAGTTCCTGCCGACCAAGGCCTTTGACCCCGCCGACTTCGAGGCGTTCCTCAAGTTGCTGCCACCGCGGCTCGACGGCCGCACGATCCGCCACGTCGTCGAGGTCCGCCACCCGAGCTTTCGCGTGCCGTCGTTCGTCGCCCTGTTGCGGGTGTACGGCGTTGCCGCGGTGCTGGCCGACAGCGACAGCCATCCGCAGATCGCCGACGTCACTGCGCCTTTCGTGTACGCCCGCCTGCAGCGCGCCCGTGACGAGGAGGCGACCGGCTACACCGACGCGGCGTTGCAGGCCTGGGCGACGCGGGCCGACGCCTGGTCGCGCGGCGCCGTGCCGTCCGATCTCGAGCGCATTGCCGGCCCGGAAAAGAAGCCGCCGACGACGCGCGACGTGTTCGTCTACATGATCAACGGCTTCAAGCCCAAGGCGCCGGCCGCGGCGATGGCCCTGATCGAGCGGCTGGCTGCGGCACGCCGATAGAAGAGTCCGCAACAATCCCGGAAACTGTCCAATTTGCGCGTCGACAGCCGAAGGTTTCAAAGGCCCTGCGGGGGAACGCTTGACCTGCTCCTCGCTGGTCCCACAGGGATAGTGGGAGCCTTGGTCTTTCCGCGCTGAAACGCATCTTTGGACCACCCGGCCTTGGAGCTTTCGGACGTCATGATGGCAGGCTGGACACGCCATCAGGAACTTTTCTTCGGCTGAATACTGCTAGCGCGTGCGGCGCCAGCGGTCCCGGACCGCCGCCCCGGCGGTGTCCTTCGACGGCATGGTTTTCCGACTCATCTACGTTTCCTTCGGTCACTGCGATGAACCCGAAATCCTCCGTTGTGAAAACCCCTCTATCCGTCCCACAGGCGCTGACGGCTGACACGTGGACGACGGGATCGCATCTACCCACGCCTGAGCCAGGCTTTGATACAATCTTCACTTGATTGACAATGAATAGCCAAAGGTACAATCGTGCTCGCGACAAATGGAGTCGGTGTCGTCAACGGCCCGAAGCTAACAGCGGAGGAAAGGCGACTATGCCCCACGAATCAATGCGAGCCGAAGTGCCAACTCTGAGCCGGCTACCGCTACGGCTTCACCACAACGCGTACGTCTGCAAGAGCCAAGAGGCAACAAGACATTTCTATGAGGACATCCTTGGACTTCCGCTGATCGCCACTTGGATCGAGGAGGGTGAGTTCCCCGAGTTTCCCGGCAGAAAAATACCCTATGTGCACACCTTCTTTGGTATTGGCGACGGCGGCGCACTAGCCTTTTTCGAGTTTTCCGATCCTCAAGCCGCGGCCAAATTCAAGGCTCAACAGCAGCCCTTCTTCGTGCATCTCGCGTTGGCCGTCACCGAGGCTGCTCAGGAGGAGATCAAATCCCGCCTTACAGCCGCGAGCATTCCGGTGCGCGAGCGGGACCATGGCTACTGCAAGTCGATCTATGCCGCTGATCCCGATGGGCTCATCGTGGAGTTCACCGTGGATCCACCGGATGTCGACCGGATCAATACTTGGCAGCGCGACACGGCTCACAAAACCCTGCAGCAGTGGGTGGCTGGCCGTAGAGAAGTCAACAACACAATCCGCCCGCATCGCTGATGAATGTGCCGTCTTCTGCGGTGGGCGGAAGATGCGCTTCTGGTGACCGTCAACAGTCAGCTGTCAGAACGCGCCAGCACGCCGCGCTAGGTATCCAGGGCGAGGCACTGATGAAGGACCGCTCCATCACGAGGCGGGCCGCCTGATTGCTGGGAGCATGGCCGCCCAGCAACTAGGTGAGCTCCCGCCGTACGATCTCGGTGCCCTGGGCCAGGGCCTTGAGTTTCCCGAACGCCGTTTCGCGAGGGAGGTATTTCATGCCGCAGTCCGGCGCGGGCAGGAGCTTTTCGGGCGGCAGGAACTTCAGCCCTGCACGGATGCGTTCGGCGACCTTCTGCGGCGTTTCGACCTCGGGATCGTTGAGGTCGAGCACGCCCAGCACGACCTTTTTGGGAGCGAGATCCTTCAGCACGCCAAGATCGATCTTCGGCTGAGCCGATTCGATCGAGATTTGCTGCGCGATCGTATCGGCAAGCTCCGGCAGGAACGAGTATCCGGTCGGTTTGCTGAGGCCCGGCACAACGGCGGCGTAGCCGAAGCAGAGATGTACCACCGTCGGCACGGTGATACCCTCGAGTGCGCGGTTGATCACCTGCACGGCATAGCGCTTGGCCTCTTCGGGATTGTTGCGCAGCCACGGCTCGTCGAGCTGGATGACGTCGGCGCCGGCCTTGACCAGTTCGCGCGCCTCCTCGTTGACCGCCTGGGCGTAGTCCATGCACATCGCCACCGGATCTCCGTAGAAGTCGTCCTTCACCTGCTGGCCCATGGTAAATGGGCCGGGCAGGGTAATCTTGGCTGGCCTGTTGGTGTTAGCGCGCAGGAACTGCATGTCGCGCACCTCAACAGCCTGCGTGCGCTGGATCTTGCCGACAATGCGCGGCACCAAAGTTTTCTGGCCGCGCCTGTTGGTGATCTCCGCCGGCTTCTCGTTGTCGACTCCCTGCAACGCCGTTGCGAAGTGGTTGGAGTAACTTTCGCGACGCATTTCGCCGTCAGTAATGATGTCAATCCCGGCGCGCTCCATGTCGCGGATGGCGAGGAGGGTTGCGTCGTCCTGCGCCTGCTTCAGATACCGTTCAGGCACACGCCACAGCTCCTTGACCCGGGTGCGCGGCACCATCTTGGACAGCATCTCACGATTCACCAGCCAGTCGGGCTGCGGGTAAGACCCGACGACGGTGGTCTGCAGCAGGGCTTCGGCCATGGTTGCACTCCCAGGATCGGACCGGCGCGGGCGCCGGCAATTTGGTTGGCGTTCTGTACGGTCGCGAAGAGCCCGCGTCGGACGTCAGTCTGCCAGCATGGTATCCGCCGCTCGACCAGGCGCGCCGAGAGGTCGAGCAAAATCCTTAGCAGCAGGATCATCGGGATGCCCGAGAAAACGTGCGCGCTGTCCAAGAGCCGATCCGGGAAGTTGCGAATCATTTGAAGTGGTTGGTGATGAGTCTTCCGAGCATGATGCGGATCATGGCGAGGCTGATGAAGGTGACAGCCTTGTTGGCATGGCGCTCGAAGTTCTTGGCAAGACGCCGGTAGGTGGCGATCCAGGCGAAGGTGCGCTCGACGATCCGGCGCTTGGGCAGGACGTTGAAGCCGGCGGCGTCCGAACACTTGACGATCTCGAGCCGCCAGTTGCCCGTGGCGGCGACCACAGCGGCAATTTGCGGGCCCTGATAGCCGCCATCGCCGTAGATGCGCTCGATGACCGGAAAGCGCCGTCGCGCCTGGCGCAGCAGCGTGTGGGCGCCATCGCGGTCCTGTACGTCGGCGGGATGGCGCCGCCCGCCGGGCTTCCGAAAACGTACAACCGACTCAGCTGCAGCGGCCTCTCCGCCCAAGCGACAAGCTTGGCGCGCGGGGCCTGTTCCGTCGAAGGTTCACTTATCGAGCGACCGTTACCCGATGCGGGACTTATGGTGGAACGGTTTCCGCTAAGCGATTGAAGAGGTTGGCGCGCCCGAGAAGATTCGAACTCCTAACCTTCTGATCCGTAGTCAGATGCTCTATCCAGTTGAGCTACGGGCGCTTATGCCACAATACGCGGCGCGGCCAGTGGCCTGCCGGCAAGGCGCGGAACCTACTCAAATCGACCCGCCGGCGCAAGCGCGGCGACTCGCCCCGGCCGCGGCCCCGGAACAGGCGGCGGCGCCCCCTTCCCCGGACCCGGCCGGCCGGCGCGCCATCGCCCGACGCCCGCCGTTGCCGGTCGTCACCGGCATGTGATGTCGCGGCGCGCCATCCTGCCGCCAACGCCTGCCGGTTTGGCGTAGCATGGCCACAGGCGGGTTCGGGAGGCGGCATCATGACGGTCCGGCGGGCGATCCTGGGCGCGTGGCTGGTGCTGGCGCTGGCCATGGCGGGCCACGTCGCCCGCGCCGCCGAGCCGCCCGACGCCGCCGATCGCGGCGCGATCCGCGACGTGATCGACGGCCAGATCGCGGCCTTTCGCCGCGACGACGGCGAGCGGGCGTTCTCGTTCGCCGCCCCCTCGATCCGGCACATGTTCGGCACGGTCGACAATTTCATGGAGATGGTGCGTGGCGGCTACCGGCCGGTCTACCGGCCGCAAACCTACCGCTTCGGCGCGATCGAGGTGATCGAGGGCCAGATCGTGCAGAAGGTGCATATCGTCGGCCCCGACGGTGCCGCCGTCACCGCCTTCTACATCATGGAGAAACAGCCCGACGGCACATGGCGCGTCGCCGGCTGCGCGCTGGGCGGGCCCGAAGAGCAGTCGGTCTAGCATCACCGCCGGCGCGCATGGTCGCCATGCGGCGGCCCGGCTGGACGCTGGCGCGCGGGGTCCCTAGGGTCCGGCCGCAAGGAAACGCTGCCGACCTGCGGGCACTTCTCTTTCCGCCATGACCAACCGTTCCGCGCCGCCGCAGGCGCTTGCGCTGCTGGCGCTGCTGACGTTGCTGTGGGGCACCAACTGGCCCCTGTTCCGCCTCGCGCTCGAAGGGCTGTCGGTGTGGAGTTTCCGCACCTTCGTCGCGGCCATCGCGGCGGTCGCCCTGTTCGGCGCCGCCAAGCTGCGCGGCGAGCGCTTGTCGGTGCCGCGACGCCTGTGGTTGCCGCTGCTGGCCGCCTCGATCGGCAACATCACGGTGTGGGGCATCGCCACGACGGTGGCCGTTCTTTACCTGCCGTCCGGTCAGGCCTCGATCCTGGCCTACACCATGCCGCTATGGCTGGCGCCGCTGGCGGCGATCTTCCTGGGCCAGCGGTTCACCTTGCGGCTGCTGCTGGCGATCCTGCTGGGCATCGCGGCCGTCACCCTGCTGATGATCCCCAACTTCGCCAGCTACGCCCATGCGCCGCTGGGCCTGGCGGCCGGCCTGTCGGCGGGATTCGCCTGGGCGGTGGGCACGGTCGTCGTCAAGCGCACCGACTGGGGCGGCATGGGTCTGGCGCTGACGGCCTGGCAGGTGCTCTTGAGCGTGCCGCCGATTGCCCTCGGCTTCCTGCTGGTCGACGGCACCTGGCCGACGGCCGGCGTGCTGGCCTGGGCCGTGTCCGTCTATATCGCGCTGGTCCCCATGGCGATCGGCACCGCCACATGGTTCGCGCTGGTGCATCTGCTGCCGGCCCAGATCGCTGGCCTCTCGTCGGTCTGCATCCCGGTCGTGGCGGTGATCGCCGGCGTGCTGCTGTACAATGAACCGTTGGGACCGCTGCAGATCGCGGCGCTGGCCTGCGCCGTGGCGGCGCTGTATCTGGCGCTGGTGCCGCCGCGCACGGCGACGCCGGCCCGCGCCTGAGCCATGCCGCGTCCGTCGCGCTCCGCCGTCTGGCTGGTGCCGCTGCTGGGTGCGCTGTGGGGCGGCAGCTGGCCGTTGTTTCCGATCGTGCTCGGCGAGCTGTCGGTCTGGAGCTTTCGCGCCGTCTCCGTCACCGGCGCCGGACTGGCGATGATGCTGATCGTGCGCCTGC
Source organism: Alphaproteobacteria bacterium (assembly GCA_026126245.1). Lineage (GTDB taxonomy): Bacteria > Pseudomonadota > Alphaproteobacteria > Reyranellales > Reyranellaceae > Vineibacter. The sequence continues at coordinate 930 of JAHCJT010000135.1, read as the reverse complement.
TCGGCATTTCGCTGGCCGTGCCCGCGGGACGTTGGCGGCCGCTGATCGGCGCCGCGCTGGGCAACATCACCGTCTGGTACCTGGCCGCGACGACGGCCATTCTCTACATCCCGTCCGGCCAGGCGTCGGTGCTGGGCTACACCATGCCGCTGTGGGCGGCCCTGATCGCCATCGTCTTCCTGCGCGAGCCGCCCACGCTGCGACTGGCCGTGGCGCTGGCCTGCGGCGCCGGCGCCGTCGCCCTGCTGGCCTGGCCCAACCTGGCGCGGCTGTCGGGCGCGCCGCTGGGCATCCTGTTTGCCCTGCTGGCCGGGCTGGCTTGGGCCGGCGGCACCTTGATCAACAAGCGCACCGACTGGGGCGGCCTGCATCCCCTGGCGCTCACCGCCTGGCAGTTGCTGCTGGGCGCCGTGCCGATCGTGATCGGGGCGCTGTTCCTGATCGAGTGGCGGCCGGTCCTGCCGAGCGCCACGGTGGTGGCCGTGGTGGCGTTCCTGACGCTGGTGCCGACCGCAGTCGGCACGCTCGTCTGGTTTCGCATCGTCGATCTGCTGCCGGCCCAGGCGGGCGCCCTGTCGTCCATCCTGGTGCCGGTGGTGGCGATGACCGGCGGCGTCGTGGTGCACGGCGAGCCGTTCGGCCCGGCGCAGGCGGGCGCGCTGGCCTGCGCCGTGGCGGCGCTGTTCCTGGCGCTGACGCCGGCGCGTGCCGCGCGGCGCGCCTGAGCCACCGCCTCAGCCGACGCGCATCAGGCGCAGGCGCGGATCGAGCAGGTCGCGCAGGCCGTCGCCCAGCATGTTCAGCCCCAGCACGGTCAGGGCGATTGCCAGGCCGGGATAGATCGCCAGCCCGGGCGCGTCGTACAGGTAGGTCTGCGCGTCGTACAGCATGCGGCCCCACGACGGCACCGGCGGCTGCGCTCCCAGCCCA
>JAHCJT010000134.1 GCA_026126245.1 Alphaproteobacteria bacterium | reverse complement strand
CGCCGGCGTCGTGCCGGCCCTGTCGACGGCCGGCGTCGCGCGCCTGGCCCGCGGCGAGCGGCTGCGCCATCGCGCCCGCGACGGGGCCGACGCCGAGACGCTCGAGCACCTGCGCCGCCGCCTCGCCCGCCTGATGGACCGGCCGGTCGCCTGAGAGCCGTCGTGCGCCGCCTCAAGGTATTGGTACAATTGGATTTTTCGTCGATGTTTTGGGGATAACGCCGGCCCCGAATCTGGTGGCGTGGCCGGTGTCATGTAGACTACATCTAGTGAACAATGACACTTGATGCCGCGCCATGAGCGAGCCTGACACCTTCTCGCCGGAGGACCGGCCGGACGAGCCCCGGCCGGCGGAGCGCGTTGCGGCCATGTCGGGGCGCGACGGGTTCGACAGCGGCGAGCCGGAGGTCATCGCGCCCGGCGAGGGCGAGCTGATCCTCGACCTGGAGGGCTACGAAGGTCCGCTCGACATCCTGCTGGTCCTGGCGCGCGAGCAGAAGGTCGATCTGCGGCGCATCTCGATGGTCGCCTTGGTCGACCAGTACCTCGAGTTCATCGCCACGGCGCGCCGGCTGCGTCTGGAGATCGCCGCCGACTACCTGGTGATGGCGGCGTGGCTTGCCTATCTGAAATCGCGCCTGCTGCTGCCCGAGCCGCCGAAGGACGAGGAACCCAGCGGCGAGCAGATGGCCGAGGCGCTGCAGCGCCAGCTGCGCCTGCTGGAGGCCATGCAGCAGGCCGGCACGCGGCTGATGTCGCGGCCGCGTCTGGGCATCGACACCTTCGTGCGCGGCCAGCCCGAAGGCGTGCTGGTGGTGCGCAAGTCGCTGTGGCAGGTGCAGCTCTACGACCTGCTCAAGGCCTACGGCGACATTCACAAGCCGAAGACCGCCGAGCCCTATCACATCGCGCCGATGGAATTCTTCTCGCCCGAGGAGGCGGTCGAACGTCTGTCGCGCATGCTGGGCATCGCCGTCGAGTGGGCGTCGATCGCCGTCTTCCTGCCGCCGGGTCTGACCGATCCGATGAAGGTAAGGTCCGCCGTCGCGGCCACGTTCGTGGCCTCGCTGCAGCTCGCCAAGGAAGGCGTCGTGCAGTTGCGCCAGACCGAGTCCTTCGGCCCGATTTTCCTGCGCAAGCACCGTGAGACCTCGCCCGAGGGCGAGGAACGCCCGCCGGCGGCGCCGGCGGCGTAAGGGATGGATCGCATGACCGACAGCGACCGCGACGATCGCATCGAGCTCGACATGGACGCCGACGAGCCGGCCGACGCGCCTTCGGCAATGTCGCCCGACGACCGGCATGCCCAGAACCTGCGGCTGGTCGAGGCGTTGCTGTTCGCGTCGGCCGCGACCCTGGGCATCGACGCCATCGCCGAGCGGCTGCCGCCCGACACCGACATCGAGGCGCTGCTGGCCGAGCTGGCCGAGATCTATGCGCCGCGCGGCGTGAACCTGGTCAAGGTCGCCGGCGGCTACGGCTTTCGCACCGCGCCCGATCTGGCGCAGAAGCTGAAGATCGAGCAGCCGATCAACCGCAAGCTCTCGCGCGCTGCCACCGAGACGCTGGCGATCATCGCCTACCACCAGCCGGTGACGCGGGCCGAGATCGAGCAGATCCGCGGCGTCGGCCTGAGCAAGGGCACCTTGGACTTCCTGTTCGAGCAGAACTGGATCCAGCCGATGGGCCGGCGCCGCGCACCCGGCAAGCCGGTGACCTGGGGCACGACGCCGTTCTTCCTCGAGCATTTCGGGCTGGCGGCGCTGGAAGATCTGCCGGGCCACGACGAGCTGAAGGCCGCCGGCCTGCTCGACGTTAGGGCCGAGGTGTCGATCTATCGCCCCGACGAAGCCGACCTGCCGCTGGAAGGCGACGAGGACGAGGCGGTCGAGCCGCTGGAGGGCGACGACGGCGCGCCCAAGGTGCAGGCGGCCGAGTAGGCGGCCGTCGACTCAGTCGTCGTCCGGGTCAATCAGCGCCAACATCCGTATTTTGGACCGGTGATAGCCAACGACAAAATTGCGTCCATCCTTAACACATTGGATGCCGAGCCGTTGCGCCGCCCTGGTCAGCGGCGTCCCGTCGAACGGGCGCACTAACGAGGAAGGCGCCATTATGTGTCTGACAAGCGTCGTGCGCTCGTCGCGTGTCAGCTCATTCCAGACCGCGTCCAAGTCGACTTGCGATACGCCGACACTCTCAGCCGCGGCCAGGTCGACTTCGATCAATGCCCTGTGCAGCATGTACTCCAAAACGCGGTCTTGTCGGCCAGCGCTGTCGCTGTGAATCCCGCAAGCTTCGGCGGCATCCAGTTGTCCGTCCACGACGATTTCACCGATGTCGGCCTTGCCACGGGCGATCAGAAGAAGTTCGTCGCGGACCGCGGGAGCCATGTTGTTCCAAGTGCAGTCTGCCTGCGCCTGGGTCATTGCCGAGGCCGGGAAACCGATGGCGACGCACAGAATGAATGTGACAACAAATGGGAACTTCATAGAAATCTCACACCTATAGAGTGCATGCTACATTATGCATTCATTTCCAGCAATAACTGCGCACGAAGATCTGCTCGTCCTCGAAACAAAGCATGGCCGTCAAAGGTCGATGCGGTGGCATCGCACAATACTCGGACGCCACGATATGCCGGACTGATGCGATTGCGCGGACGCAAGCCTTGTCAAATGGCATTGTGTTGTAGATTGCCGGCGTGACCTTCTTCCTCGCCCTTGTCGTCGACGGCCTTCTCGCCGGCATTCTCTACGCGCTCACCGCTGTGGCGTTCGTCATCGTCTACAAGGCGGCGCGCATGATCAACTTCGCGCTGGGCGAGTGGGTGGTGCTGGGCGCGCTGCTGGTCGCGACCGCGCTGCACGTCCTGCAGCTCGGCCTGCTGGCGGCCGTCGGCGCGGCCTGCGTCGCGATGATCGGCTTTGCCCTGGTGTTCGACCGGCTGGTGCTGCGCCCTCTGCTGGCCGGGCCGCTGATCGCGCTGATCATGGTCACGCTCGGGCTGGGCGCGCTGATGCGCGGCGCCGCGCCACTGGTCTTCGCCGGCGTGCCGCGCGGCATCGCCCTGCCGGCCGGCGGCCAATTGGTCGCGATCGGCGAGCTGCGGCTGCCGGCCGAGAAGCTGATGGCCGCCGCCGTCGCAATCGCCGTCGTCGCCGGCGTGGCGCTGTTCTACCAGCGCAGCCGCACCGGCCTGGCGCTGCGTGCCGTCGCCGACGACCGCCAGGCGGCGATGGCGGCGGGCATCGACGTGCACCGCTATGTCGGGCTGGCGTGGGCCATGGCCGGCGTGGTCTGCGTCCTGGCCGGCACGCTGTGGACGTCGGTGGCCGGCGGCGGCTTCGGCGTGGCCCTGGTCGGGTTGAAGGTCTTCCCGATCGTGATCATCGGCGGGCTGGACAGCATCGCCGGCACCATCGTCGGCGCCGTGCTGATCGGCCTGCTGGAAAGCCTGTCGGCCGGCTACCTCGATCCGCTGCTGGGCGGCGGCTTCGGCTCGGTGGCGGCCTATGCCGTTCTGATCGTCATGCTGTTCGTGCGGCCCCACGGCCTGTTCGGACGCAAGCAGGTCGAGCGGGTATAGGCCAAGACGCGGCGGGGGCGGCGCAATCCGCTGCGGCGCAGCTGCGCCGGATAGCGATCGACTTGACGCCGGCAAGTCAGCCGGCAGAGATCCGGCACGGTTCTTCTGCCAGCCGGCGAGACTGTTCTTGGACCGTCTTGGAACTCTGCAGAAATGCGGGCCGAATTTTTCATGGCGCTTGCCATGGGAAATACGGATTCACAGTAAAAGGGCCGATAGTGCGCAGTATATTATAAACAAGTTCTTATGTTGTACACGCGCATGCCGCCGCGACGTCTTGCCGGCAGTGGCGAGGTGTCGCGGCGACCCCCGCTATGGGCGGTAAATGACCCCCGCCTGCGCCGAAGCGACCAGCGCCACCGGCTATCCGGAAAAGCGGTGCGCGCTAATACGGCAGCCCGACGTAGTTCTCGGCCATCGCCGTCTGCGCCGCCTGCGAGGCCGCGAGATACTCGAGCTCGGCCAGCTGCATCTGTGCCTCGAAGCTGGTCGGGTCGTACAAATTATGCAGCATGGTGGTCATCCACCACGAGAAGCGCTCCGCCTTCCAGACCCGCGCCAGCGCCATGTCGGAATAGCGCTCGAGCAGCGCATCGCTGCCGGTCCTGTAGTGGGCGACCAGGGCGCGGCACAAATAGTGCACGTCGGAGGCAGCAAGGTTCAGTCCCTTAGCGCCGGTCGGCGGCACGATATGGGCGGCATCGCCGGCGAGGAACAACCGGCCATGCCGCATCGGCGCCGCCACGAAGCTGCGCAACGGCGCGATGCTCTTCTCGATCGACGGGCCGGTGGTGATCTGCGCGGCGGCGCGCTCGCCCAGGCGCAGCTTCAGTTCGTCCCAGACGCGCGCATCGGGCCACGCGTCCAGCTCGTCGTCGAGGTTGCACTGCACGTAGTAGCGGCTGCGCGTGTGCGAGCGCATCGAGGCCAGCGCGAAGCCGCGTTCGTGGCTGGCGTAGATCAGCTCGTGCGAGCAGGGCGGCACGTCGGCCAGGATGCCCAGCCAGCCGAACGGGTAGACGCGCTCGTAGATCGCGATCTTGTCGGCCGGAATCGACGGGCGGCTGGCACCGTGGAAGCCATCGCAGCCGGCGATGAAGTCGCAGGCCAGTTCGCGCCGTTCGCCCTCGCAATGGTAGCTCAGCAGCGGGCGCGCGCTCTCGACGTCGTGCAGCGCGACGTCGTCGGCATTCCACACGATCGGGCCGTCGCCCGCCAGGCGCGCGGTGATCAGGTCCTTGGTCACCTCGGTCTGGCCGTAGACGACGACCGCCTTGCCGGTCAGGCCGCGGAAGTCGATGCGGAACGGCCGGCCGCGCACGGCGATCTCGACGCCGTCGTGCACCAGGCCTTCGCGGTGCAGGCGGTCGGCGACACCGGCCTCTTCCATCAGCGCCACCATGCCCTGTTCCAGCACGCCGGCGCGGATGCGACCCTCGACGTAGGTGCGGTCGCGCTGCTCGAGGATGACGCTGTCGATGCCGTGCACCTTCAGCAGCCGCGCCAGCAGCAGGCCGGCTGGTCCGGCGCCGATGATGCCGACCTGGGTGCGTGATTGCGCCGCCATCGATCCTCCCCCCGACATTCTGTTTCGGCGGTCCAGCCGCGGCCGGCACCGTTGCCGCAGCGTGCAGCAGCGGCGCCGCGCGAACAAGGCGCGGCATGACATGATCGTCGCCGCGGCGCGTCCATGGCCGCGGTGCGGCCGGTCGCATGGCAGCCATTGTCGATCGGCCGCTGACGGCGGTCATGGCAACGCGCTAAGGTTGATCGATCGGCGGCAAGCCGGAGCGGGGGAAACCGATGGACGGCGTCTTCAACGTCGATGACATGCGCCGGGCGGCCAAGCGGCGGCTGCCCAAGATCGCCTTCGACTTCATCGAGGGCGGCGTCGAGGACGAGGACGGGCTCGGCACCAACGAGCAGGCCTTCCGTCGCACGCGCCTGGTGCCACGCTACCTCGTCGACGTCTCGACGCGCGACCAGTCGGCGGTGCTGTTCGGCCGCAAATACGCCAGCCCGTTCGGCATCGCGCCCACCGGATTGGCCAGCCTGTTCCGGCGCGGCGCCGATCTGATGCTGGCCGAGGCGGCGCGCGACGCCAACATCCCGTTCATCATGTCGGGCAGCAGCACGGCCTCGATCGAGGAACTGGCCAAGGTGGCGCCGGAGCACGGCTGGTACCAGCTCTACGCGGCGCGCGACAAGAAGATCTCGGAAGACATGATCCGCCGCGCCGACGCCGCCGGCCTGTCGACGCTGGTGCTGACCGTCGACGTGCCGGTGCACTCCAACCGCGAGCGCAACCAGCGCAACGGCTTCACCCGGCCGCTGAAGCTCACGATGGCGACCAAGCTGGAGGCGCTGCGCCACCCGGCATGGCTGGCCGACTATATCAAGCACGGCACGCCGATGTTTTCCAACTGGGCGCCCTATGCCGGCAAGAACGCCGACGCCGAGACGGTGGCCGCCTTCGTCGCGACCCAGACGGCGGCGCCGCTGACCTGGCGCGACGTCGAGAACTTCCGGCGCCTGTGGCCGCGCAAGTTCGTCATCAAGGGCATCATGCACCCCGACGACGCGTTGCGCGCCGCGGCGCTGGGCGTTGACGGCATCATGGTTTCCAACCATGGCGCGCGGCAGCTCGACCGCGCGCCGTCGCCGCTGGAGGTCTTCCCCGCCATCCGCGACGCGGTCGGCGACAAGATGACGTTGATGCTCGACAGCGGCGTGCGGCGCGGCGTCGATGCGCTGATCGCGCTGTGCCTGGGCGCCAAGTTCGTGTTCGTCGGCCGGGCCACTCTGTACGGCGCCGCGGCTGGCGGACGCGCCGGCGCCGCCAAGGCCGTCGAAATTCTGCGTCGTGAAATTGATCTGACCATGGGCCAGATCGGCTGTCCCAGCCTCGACCAGCTGGGGCCGGATTTCCTGATGTGGGATCGCGACGAGGACCGGCGCCGCAACCAGCGGCCGTGACAGCGCTTGGCGGTACCAGCGCGGCCGGGTTCCACAGACCAGCGTGAAATCGTCATCACATCGCCGCGGCAGCGGGTCGCGGATACGGTTTTGTTCTCACGACTGCAGGCGACGATTTCACGTCGCACCGGTTGCTGGATTGCCGGTGGACTGCGCGCGGGCCGCTAGAGTGCACGGCGAGGGCTGCGGGGACGGCCCGGGCATCCGCGAAGGTCTGTCCGCCATGTCGAAATCATTCTTCGTTGCGCCGGGGCACGAGGCCGTCAATCGTGGGGTATGGCATCGGTCCGGCCTGTTGCTGACGATCGAGGAAGGCGAAACGGTCGACATCTATGCCACCAGCAAGGGTGTCCCCGATATCCGCCTGGGCACGTATCGCTACGAGCAGCTCGACGCGGTGGCGCCGCCGATCGGGCTGATCCGCGACCATCGCAACGATACGACGGTGCAGGCCTGGTCGATGGGCGCGACGCCGGCGCCGGCCTGACGGCGGGATCGCGGCCATCGCCATCTGAGCAGCGCACTGGAGTAGCAGTCCGCCAGCGGCTATGAACCGGGCATGACCGGAGCCGCCGGCCTCGACCTCAGCGACATTCATCATGCCTATGCCGGTACGGCGGTGGTGCGCGACTTCGCACTGACGATCGCCGCCGGCGAGCTGGTGTGCCTGCTGGGACCGTCCGGCTGCGGCAAGACGACCGTCCTGCGGCTGGTCGCCGGACTGGAGCCGTTGCAGCAGGGCCGCGTCATCATCGATGGCCGCGTCGTCGGCGCGCCGGGCCGCGATCTGCCGCCCGAAGCGCGCGGCGTCGGCTTCGTGTTCCAGGACGTGGCGCTGTTTCCGCATCTGGACATCGCCGACAACGTCGGCTTCGGCTTGCGCCGCCAGTCTGCCGAGGCGCGGCGCAGGCGCGTCGAGACGCTGCTGGAGAGGGTTCACCTCACCGGCTATGCCAAGGCCTGGCCGCATCAGCTGTCCGGCGGCCAGCAGCAGCGTGTCGCCCTGGCGCGGGCGCTCGCGCCGGCGCCGCGCGTCATGCTGCTCGACGAACCGTTCTCCGGGCTCGACACGCGGCTGCGCTCGGTGGTGCGCGACGAGGCCTTGCATCTGCTGAAGGCGGATGGTGTCACCACCCTGGTGGTCACGCACGATCCGGAAGAGGCGATGTTCATGGCCGACCGCATCGCGGTCATGCGGGACGGACGTCTCGAGCAGGTTGGCGCGCCGGCCGACATCTATACGCAGCCGGCCAGCGAATTCGTCGCCGAATTCATGGGCGAAGTGAACCGCATTGACGGTGTGGTGCACGACGGCTCGGTGGCGACGCCATTTGGCCGTCTGCCGACGCCGGATCATGCCGACGGAACGGCCGTGCACGTCCTGATCCGGCCGGAGGCGCTCAAGATCGCCGGTGCCGACCAGGGCATCCTCGGCGCGGCGCCAATTGGCAGCCTGGCGGCTCGGGTGCTGGCGTCGCGGCTGCTGGGCCGTACGAGCTGGGTCCACGTCTGCTTCGATACCGACCCGGCACACCGCCATGACGAACCGGATGCGCCGCAACGCCACAGCCACTGGCACGTGCGTGTCCCCGGCCAGTTCCTGCCGGCGGAGGGCAGCCTGCTGCAGGTCTCTCTCGATCCACGCCAGGCCTTCGTTTTTGCGGTGCAAGACCCCACATGACGTCAGCCGGAACCTGACATCTGGCTTGCCTGCGCTCCGAGGACCGGATCGATGGCGGGCGCGGGTGTGTTGCGGCACGGCGGGCAGTGGGCCATAAGACGGTACAAACTCCAGGGCAACAGCCCGGCCATCGACAGGCAGGAGGCGGACGATGGGCAGTTTCAGTATTTGGCATTGGTTGATCGTGCTGGCGGTCGTGCTGCTGCTGTTCGGCGGCCGCGGCAAGATCTCGCAGCTCATGGGCGATTTCGGCAAGGGGCTGAGCGCCTTCAAGAAGGGCGTGTCGGGCGACGGCGCACCGGACCAGGCGGCCAAGACGGCCACGCCGGGCGACAGCGCCAAGCCCATCGGGCAGGGCTCGACCGCCGATACGGCGGCCAAGGAACAGGTCAAGACCTGAGCCCGCGCCGCCCGGTCGTCAGCGCACGCGCCGCCCCATGTTCGGCATCGACGCCCCCGAGCTGCTGGTCATCGCTCTTGTCGCGCTGATATTCATCGGTCCGAAGGAGCTGCCGGCCATGCTGCGCAGCATCGGCAAGTGGATGGCGACGGCGCGCAACATGGCGGGCGAGTTCCGCGGCCACGTCGATGAGATGATGCGCCAGGCCGAGCTGGACGAGCTGAAGAAGCAGGTCGAGGCTGGCACCAAGGACGCCGTGCTCGATCTGCAGGGCCTCGATCCGACGCGCGAGATCAAGGCGGCGATCGAGGACGGCGCCAGCGACGCGCAGAAGGAGCTGGACGCGGCGCGCACCGCCATCGACACCGAGACCGCCGAGGCGCTGCCGCCACCGGAGATCGCACCCGCCGACTTGATGTCGCCGGGCGAGCCGGCGACGCCGCTGTCGGTGGCGACCGACGGCACCGACGCGCCGGTGGCGCCGGCCGACGGCGCGCCGCCGACGATCGCCGGCGATCCCGCCGACGTTGCCGGCGCGACACAGACGGAAGAAGCCGCGCCCGCGACCACGCCGCCGGCCGCCAATGAGCCGGGTGCCGGCGCGCCGCCCAAGGTCGCCGTCGGCTGAGTCGCGAGGCGATCGCGGCGGCGTCGTTCGCCAGTCTTGGCGACACGCCGCGCGGTCACAGGGAGGTCCGCGTGCTCGAGCTGCGTCCCAACTGCGAGTGCTGCGGCAAGGACCTGCCGAACGGCGCGCCGGACGCCGTGATCTGCACATTCGAGTGCACGTTCTGCGCGGCCTGCGCGGAAAGCCGTCTCGGCGGCCGCTGTCCCAACTGCGGCGGCGATCTGGTTCGGCGCCCGACACGGCCGGCCGCGCTGCTCGCCAAGTTCCCGCCATCGGCCAAGCGGGTGATCAAATCGCACGCGCCCTGCATTCCGGCCGCCGACCCGGCAATCCCGCCGCCGAAATCCTAAGTTGTTGATTTAGCAGAGAATCCACGGCCGTTGCGCCTGTGGACAACCGCCGCTATGGTCCGCGCCCTGCCGCCGACCCGACATGACCAGCCTGCGCTATATCAGCACCCGACAGGGTTCCCGCCCGCCCGTGGAACGGCTCACCTTCGAGGAGGTGATGCTGGCCGGTCTGGCGCGCGACGGCGGTCTCTACGTGCCCGAAAGCTGGCCGACGCTGTCGCGCACCGACATCGCCGCCCTGCGCGGTCTGTCCTATGTCGAGCTGGCGACGCGCATCATCGCACCGTTCGTCGGTGACACGTTCGACGCCGTCACCCTGGCGCGCCTGGTGCGCGAGGCCTACGCCGGCTTCGACGACACCGACGTCGTGAAGCTGAAGCCGCTGCCGGTCGACGATCTGTACGTGCTGGAGCTGTTCCACGGCCCGACATTCGCCTTCAAGGACGTGGCGCTGCAGCTGCTGGGCCGCATGCTCGACACCTTGCTGAAGCGCTCCGGCCGGCATGCCCGCATCGTCGGCGCCACGTCGGGCGACACCGGTTCGGCGGCGATCGAAGCGGTGCGCGATCGCGCCGCCATCGACATCTTCATGCTGCATCCCCGCGGCCGCGTCAGCGAGGTGCAGCGCCGGCAGATGACGACGGTGCTGGCGCCCAACGTGCACAACATTGCGATCGAGGGCACGTTCGACGACTGCCAGGATCTCGCCAAGGCCTGCTTCAACGATCTGCCGTTCCGCGACCGGCACTGCCTGACGGCAGTGAACTCGATCAACTTCGCGCGCGTGATGGCGCAGATCGTCTATTACTTCGATGCGGCGCTGAAGCTCGGGGCACCGGACCGGCCGGTCTCCTTCTGCGTGCCGACCGGCAATTTCGGCAACATCTATGCCGGTTACGCGGCGCGCGCCATGGGGCTGCCGATCGAGCGCCTGCTGATCGCCTCCAACAGCAACGACATCCTCACGCGCTTCATCGACAGCGGCGAGCAGCGCCTTTCCGGCGTGACGCCGACCTTCTCGCCCAGCATGGATATCCAGGTGTCGAGCAACTTCGAGCGCTTCCTGTTCGACCTGTTCGACCGCGATGGCAGGGCCCTCGCTGCCGCCATGGAGGACTTCAGGGCCACCGGCGCCATGAAAGTGACGGCAGCCCAGCTGGCCCGCACCCGGCAGACATTCGACGCGGGACGGCTCGACGATGCGGGAACCCTGCGCGCCATTGCCGAGGCCGAACGCGAAACCGGCGAGCTGCTCGATCCGCACACTGCCGTCGCCTATGCCGTGGCGCGCCAGAAGCGCGGTGACCGGAAGGTGCCAATGGTCGTTCTGTCGACGGCGCACCCCGCCAAGTTCCCCGATGCGGTGCGGCAGGCGACCGGCGAGGCGCCGCCGCTGCCGGCGCGTCTGGCAGATCTGGCGACACGGCCGGAGCGCTACGAGGTGCTGCCCAACGACATCAGCGCGCTGAAGCGCCTGATCGACGGCGTCTCGGTGTTCGCATGAGCGTGCGCGTCACCACCCTGGACAACGGCCTGCGTGTCGTCACCGACAGCATGCCGCACGTCGAGACCGTGGCACTGGGCGTCTGGGTGGCGGCCGGTGCGCGCCACGAGCCGGCGGTGCGCAACGGCATCGCCCATCTGCTCGAGCACATGGCCTTCAAGGGCACCAAGCGGCGCACCGCGCGCGGCATCGCCGAGGAGATCGAGAACGTCGGCGGCAGCATCAACGCCTTCACCGGCCGCGAGCTGACCGCCTATCACGCCGCGGTGCTCAAGGAAGATCTGCCGCTGGCCGTCGACCTGATCGCCGACATCCTGCTCGAGTCGACCTTTGTCGAGGAGGAGCTGCAGCGCGAGCGCGGCGTGGTGCTGCAGGAGATCGGCCAGGCCAACGACACGCCCGACGACGTCATCTTCGACCGCTTCCAGGCCATCGCCTTTCCCGCCCATTCGCTCGGCCGGCCGGTGCTGGGCACCGAGCAGACCGTCAACGCCATCGCGCGCGGCGATCTGTTCGACTGGCTGCGCGCCGGCTACGTCGCCGAACGCATGGTGCTGTCGGCCGCCGGCGCGGTCGAGCACGAGCGCTTCGTCGACCTGGCGGCGCGCGCCTTCGGGCGCCTGCCGCGCGCCACCGCCGATACCGTGCTGACGGCGCCGCAGTTCGGCGGCGGCGATCATCGCGACCTCGACGACCTGGAACAGGCTCATCTTGTGATCGGCGGCGAGGCGTTCGGCTATCTCGACCCTGATCACCACGCGCTGGCCGTGTTCTCGACCCTGTTCGGCGGCGGCATGTCCTCGCGCCTGTTCCAGCGCATCCGCGAGGACCGCGGCCTGGTCTATTCGATCTATTCGTTTACCGCCGCCTACCGCGACACCGGCCTGTTCGGCGTCTATGCCGGCACCGCCGGCGAGAGCCTGCCCGAGCTGGTGCCGATGGTGTGCGAGGAATTCTGCAAGGTGGCGGAGGACGTCAGCGAGGCCGAGATCGCCCGCGCTCGCGCCCAGCTCAAGGCCGGCACTTTGATGGCCCTGGAGTCGAGCCACTCGCGCTGCGAGCAGGCTGCCCGCCAGCTGCTGATCCACAACCGGATCATCCCCTACACCGAGACCGTGGCGCGCATCGAAGCCGTCGACGAGGCCGCCGTGCGCCGAGTGGCGCGCCGCCTGCTCGCCTCGACACCCGGCATTTGTGCGCTCGGACCGGTGACGCGGCTGGAAAATTATGACGCGATCGTAAGCAGGTTGCGGACCACAGGTGCCGTCGCTCAGAAGTAGGGAAGTCGGCAGAGCGATCGTACGTCGCAGCTGGAGACTTGTCTCATGTCCGCGTCTGGCGCGTCGACTGGTGAGGAAGAAGCGGCTGTTTTGCCCGAAGACGCGGAGCTGCGGTGGCGTGCATTTGATGCTTGGACCACAGCTCGATTGTTCGCCGCCACACTTGAAGGCGATCTCGACGACGACGCGCCGTGGGAGGCGGTCACGAAGCTGCAAGTTCGTGGCACCAGCGATGTCCTCGACCTGGCTTTGCAGTATTGCGAGTCGCCTGATCCCAAGGCGCGTGCCCGTGGACTGGATGTGTTGGCGCAAATCGGCGCCAAGAACCGCAGTCCGGAATCGTTCAGCTTCACGATACGTGTCGACACCGCGATTTGCCGTCTGGCCGACGCCGACCCGAACGTTGTCCAGTCGGCGGCATGGGCTTTGGCGCATTTGGGCGGCACCCGCGCGACCACAGCCCTGGCCAAGTTGCTGAACCATGC
>JAHCJT010000133.1 GCA_026126245.1 Alphaproteobacteria bacterium | reverse complement strand
CGCGGTCAAGCGCATCCTCGTGGTCGATGCCGTCGCCGACCAGTTCGCGGCGCTGGTGACGCAGAAGGCGCGAAAGCTGAAGGCCGGCGATCCCATGGATCCCGAGACCGACGTCGGCACGGTGATCAACGAGAAGTCGGCGATCCTGTTCCAGAACCGCGTGCTGGACGCGGTCGGCAAGGGCGCCGAGCTGCTGCACGGCAACGACCGGCAGGGCGCGCTGTTTCCGCCGACGGTGGTCGACAAGGTGCCCTACGACTGCGAGCTGGTGCGCGAGGAGACGTTCGGTCCGGCGATCCCGATCATCCGCGTCCGGGACATCGACGACGCCATCCGCGTCTCCAACTCGACGGCCTATGGCCTGTCGTCCGGCGTCTGCACCAACCGGCTCGACTACATCACGCGCTTCGTCGAGGAGCTGCAGGTCGGCACCGTCAACATCTGGGAGGTGCCGGGCTATCGCATCGAGATGTCGCCCTTCGGCGGCATCAAGGATTCCGGGCTTGGCTACAAGGAAGGCGTGCTCGAGGCGATGAAGAGCTTCACCAACGTCAAGACGTGGTCGCTGCCCTGGGCGGGCTAGACGCCGCGGCCCGTCCTCCGCTCGTCATCGACCGACCATCGAACAACTGCGCGCGCGGCTTGTGCCGCAGAGCCGCGCCGTTGCTGCCTGTTCTCATCATTCGACAGACGGCGCCCGGCCCCGCTACAGTGATTCATTGTCCGGGGGAGCGCATAGTCCATGACCATCATGCCTTTCCGCACCGCCACGCAGCTGGCCGCCGCCGTACGGTCGAAGAAGATCGGCTGCGTCGAGCTGCTCGACCTCTACCTCAAGCGCATCGAGGCGCACAATCCGCGCCTCAACGCCGTCATCGCCATGGACGTGGACGGCGCCCGCAAGCGCGCCAAGGCGGCCGACAAGGCGCTGGCCAAGGGCGACGTCTGGGGGCCACTGCATGGCGTGCCGATGACGATCAAGGAGAGCTACGACGTCGCCGGCCTGCCGACCACCTGGGGCGATCCGGCGCTGCGCGACAACGTGGCGCTGAAGGACGCGCTGTCGGTGATGCGCCTGAAGGCGGCGGGCGTGACGCTGTTCGGCAAGACCAACGTGCCGCTGATGCTGGCCGACTGGCAGAGCTACAACGCGATCTACGGCACGACCAGCAATCCCTGGGACACCAGCCGCTCGCCCGGCGGCTCGTCGGGCGGCTCGGCGGCGGCGCTGGCCGCCGGCCTGACCGGCCTCGAGGCGGGCAGCGACATCGGCTCGTCGATCCGCAATCCGGCGCACTATTGCGGCGTCTATGGCCACAAGCCGACCTGGGGGGTCGTCAGCCCGCGCGGCCATGCCCTGCCCGGCCGGGTGGCGCAGGGCGACATCTCGGTGATCGGCCCGCTGGCGCGCGGCGCGCAGGACCTCGAGATGGCCTTCGACGCCATGGCCGGCCCCGACGAGGTCGACGGCGAAGGCTGGCGCCTGAAGCTGCCCAGGCCGGCGCACAAGAAGCTGCGCGACTTCCGGGTGGCGGTGATGCTGGACGATCCCAACTCGGCGGTCGACGACGAGGTGCAGTCGCAGATCGTCAAGCTCGCCGAATTCCTCGGTCGCAAGAAGGCCAAGGTGAGCGACACGGCGCGGCCCGACATCGACACCGCCGAGCTGCACCGGCTCTACATCCAGCTGCTGCGCTCGGCGACGTCGGGACGCCTCAGCGACGCCGATTTCGCCTTCCAGCAGGCGGAGGCGAACCGCCGCCCCGTCGATCCCGAGGGCTATTACGCGCGCATGGTGAAGGCCAATACGCTGAGCCACCGCGACTGGCTGGCGACCAACGAGCGGCGCCACAAGCTGCGGCTGAAATGGGCCGAATTCTTCCGGGACTACGACGTGCTGCTGTGCCCGGCCGCCGCCTCGGCCGCGTTCCCGCACGATCATGTCGGCGAACGCCACGAGCGCACCATCGAAGTGAACGGCCAGCGCGTGCCGACCACCGACCAGCTGTTCTGGGCCGGCATCAACGGCGTCTGCTACCTGCCGGGCACCGTGGCGCCGATCGGCTTCACGCCGCGCGGCCTGCCGGTGGGCGTGCAGATCATCTCGCGGCAATATGGCGATCGCACCGGCTTCGCTTTCGCACGCCTGCTGGAACGGGAGTATCATGCCTTCGAGGCGCCGCCCGGCTACGACTGACGCGCATGGGCCGCAACGGCGCCCGGAAACGCAGGAGACCTAGGGCCGCATGACGTTCCGACCCCTTGGCATCTGGCCGATGCTCTACGCCTTTTTCGATCACAGCGGCGCACTGGACCGCACCCTCATGCGGCGCCAGGTCGAGGCCTGCGTGCGCGAAGGCGCGCACGGCGTGGCGGTGCTGGGCCTGGCGACCGAGGTCAACAAGTTGACCGACGCCGAGCGCCACACCCTGGTCACCTGGCTGGCCGAGGACCTCGACGGCCGCCGCCCGTTCGCCGTGACGGTGACCGGCGAGACGCCGGAGGACCAGCTCGCCTTCGCGCGTTTTGCCGCCGAAGCCGGCGCGTCGATGGTGATCCTGCAGCCGCCGCGCGGCGAGCCGATCGACGAACTGGCGCTCAGCCGCTTCTTCGGCGCCGTGGCCGACGGCGCGCCGCTGCCGGTCGGCATCCAGAACGCGCCCGACTATCTTGGCGTCGGCCTCTCGCCGCCTGCCATCAAGGCGCTGCACCGCAACCACGCCAACTTCGTGATGCTCAAGGGCGAGTCGCCGGTCACCACCATCCAGCGCATCATCGAGGAGACCGAAGGCGGCATCGCCGTGTTCAACGGCCGCGGCGGCCTGGAGTTGCCCGACAACATGCGGGCCGGCTGCGACGGCATGATCCCGGCGCCGGACTTCTTCGACCGCCAGGTGCGCATCTTCGGACTGATGCGCACCCTGGACGACGGCGAGAACGAGGCGATCGCCGAGAGCCTCTATCGCGAGATCCTGCCCGGCATCGTCTTCGTCATGCAGTCGATCGACATGCTGGTGTGCTACGGCAAGCGCATCGCCGCCTGGCGGCTGGGCATGCGCGACGCGGTGCACGACCGCACGCCCGCCCTGGCGCCGACCGAGTTCGGCGTCGAATGCGCCCACCGCTTCGCATCGGCGCTGGGCCCGTTCGAGGAGCTATGAGGCGCGGCGCAGCCCCTTCTCCGCCAGCCGCGCCCGCAGCAGCTCCATGCGGTCGTGGCCCCAGAACAGCTCGCCGTCCAGCACGAAGCTCGGCACGCCGAAGGCACCCTCGGCCTCGGCCGCCGCGGTGAGGGCCTTCAGCCGGGCCGGCCCCTCGCCGTCGCGCAGGGCGGCGAAGCCCGCCGGATCGAGGCCGATGTCGCGCAGCAGCGCCTCGATGTCCTCGACCTTCTCGATGTCGATCTTGCGTTCGAAGAAGCGCGGGTAGATCGCGTCGAGATAGGGCCGCAGCCGGCCGTTGTCGCCGGCGTAAAGCAGCCCGAGATGCGCCAGCGCGCCGTCGAAGATTTTCTTCGGCCCCAGGATGGTCATCTGGCGCGGGTTGGCGAAGCGGCGCGCGTCCATGTAGAGGTACTTGATCTTGCGCATGCCGCGCGCCACCGACGCGGCGTCGCTCAAATTGGCCGCCGCCGCCAGCTCGATGGTGTACGGCTTGATGTCGAGCGCGACGTCGTAGTCGCGCTCCAGCGCGTAGGCCGGGTCCTTGGCGAGATAGGAATACGGGCTGCGGCAATCGAGCCAGAGCGTGAGCGGATGCGGCATGGCGGACTCCTGGCAAGGCGAACGGCCCGGCCTCGCGGGCGGCCGGTCAGGCCATCGTGTAGGCGGTCTTGACCGTGGTGTAGAACTCGGCGGCGTAGCGGCCCTGCTCGCGCGGCCCGTAGCTGGAGCCTTTGCGGCCGCCGAACGGCACGTGGTAGTCGACGCCCGCCGTCGGCAGATTGACCATCACCATGCCCGCCTGGCTGTTGCGCTTGAAGTGGCTGGCGTATTTCAGCGACGTCGTGCAGATGCCGCTGGAGAGGCCGAAGTCGGTGTCGTTGGCGACCGCCAGGGCCTCGTCGTAGTCCTTGACGCGCACCACGCTGGCCACCGGCCCGAAGATCTCCTCGCGGTTGATGCGCATCTGGTTGGTCGTGCCGGTGAACAGCGCCGGCGAGAGATAGAAGCCCGGCGTGTCGCGATTCAGCCGCTCGCCGCCCACGGCCAGCGTCGCGCCCTCGCGGCGGCCGATCTCGATGTAGCGCATGTCCTGGTCGAGCTGGCTCTGGTCGACCACCGGCCCGATCTCGGTGCCGGCCTTGAGCGCGTCGTCGACCTTCAGGGCCTTGAGCTTCTCGACCATGGCGCCGACGAACCTGTCGTGGATGCCGGCGGTCACGATCAGGCGGCTGGACGCCGTGCAGCGCTGCCCGGTCGAGAAGAAGGCGCCGTTCACCGCCGCGCCGACGGCGGTGCCGAGATCGGCGTCATCGAGAACCACCATCGGGTTCTTGCCGCCCATCTCGAGCTGCACCTTGGCGCCGCGCGATACGGCAGCCAGCGCCACCTTGCGGCCGGTCTCGACCGAGCCCGTGAAGCTGACGGCCGCCACCTTGGGTGAATTCAGGATCGCCTCGCCGACCTCCGCGCCGCGGCCCATCACCAGGTTGAACACGCCCTTGGGCAGGCCGCTGCGCGCGATGATCTCGGTCAGCGCCCAGGCGCAGCCCGGCACCAGGTCGGCCGGCTTGAAGACGATGCAGTTGCCGTAGGCCAGGGCCGGCGCGATCTTCCACGCCGGAATCGCGATCGGGAAATTCCACGGCGTGATCAGCCCGACGACGCCGACCGGCTCGCGCGTGATCTCGACGTCGACGCCGGGCCGCGTCGAGGCGAGCTTCTCGCCCGGCACGCGCACCGCCTCGGCGGCGAAGAAGCGGAAGATCTGGCCGGCGCGCATCGCCTCGCCGACGCCTTCCGGCAATGTCTTGCCCTCCTCGCGCGACAGCAGTTTGCCGAGCTCGTCCTTGCGCGCCAGGATCTCGCTGCCGATCATGTCGAGCGCATCGGCACGCTGCTGCGGCGTCGCCGCCGCCCAGCCCGGCGCCGCCGCCGATGCCGCCTCGATCGCCGTCTCAGCCTGGGCGCGCGAGGCGCGCGCGTACTCGCCGACCACGTCGTTGGTGTTGGACGGATTGAGGTTGCGGTTGACGTCGACGCCGTCGACCCAGTCGCCGGCGATGTAGTTGCGGTTCAGTGCCATGTCTGTGCCCCCGAAATGCGGTGCCGCGCCGTCCGCCGCACCAGCTAGCGCGCTTTGCGCAGCGTCTCAAGCCAAGCCAGCACGGCGCCGCTCGCCGTCGTCGGCGCGCGCACGTGCTCCGACGCGATGCTGTGCCACTGGTTGAGCGGATGCGGCGGCAGGCGGTCGAAGACGTAACTCTTGCCCTGCCCGACATAGAGGCGGCCGTCGCCGGAGGTCAGCACGTAGAAGATCGGCAGTCCCGCCGGCACCTGCGCGGCATTGCGCGGCATCACGATCGCTGATTCGGGTGCGTACCAGTCGACATAGACGGCCGCCGGCGCCTCCAGCGGCCGCGTCGTGCCGCCGTCGCCGATGTCGATGTAACGGCCCCGCTGGCCGCCGCGCCCGGCTCGCACATCGCGCCGCGCCTGCGCCAGCGCCTCACCGACCAGCGACTGAAAGCCGCGGGCCTCGGGCGAAAAGCCAGGCGCGATCAGCATGGCGCCAGCGAGGCCGCCGCGGGTCGCGATGTAGCGCAGGGTCGCGGCCGCTCCCAGGCTGTGGCCGCCGACCACAATGGCCTTGGCGCCGGCGGCGCGCAGGGCAGCCACGTGCGTGTCGATTTCCTTCATCGACTCCTCGACCGTGCGGTCGAAGCCGCGCGGCCGCGACCACGGCATCTCGGGCATGACAACGCGATAGCCGGCCTGCTTCAGCGCCGCCGCCAGGGGGAACTCGGCGCCCGGTGGCGGCGCCAGCTTGCCGTGCAGGAACACGATGCCCACGTCGCGCGCCGGCAAGCCGGCGGCCGACTGGCCGAGCGCCGCGCCCGTCGCGACCAGCACCATGCCCAGCGCCGCGACCAGCGTGCCGGCCCACCGGCGCCAGGTCATCCCGTCCCGGTTGCGGTCGTGTCCGTCGCACGCCGGCATGCCACGGCGGCGCGGTCGCGCGGCCAGGCTAGGCGCCATACGACGCCTCGATCAGGCCGAGATACTCCGCGCGCGTCGGCTGGCGCGGCGTGGTGAGATGGCAGTGATCGCCCAGCGCACCGTCGGCGATGGCCGCGAACACGCTCTCGGGGACGCCCATGGCCTTCAGGCCGGGCGGGATGCCGATGCGCGCGTTCATCGCCGCAATCGCCTCGGCCAGCCCGTCGCCGCTCGCGGCGCTCTCGGGCAGGCCCATCACCCTGGCCATGCGGGCGATCTTGTCGCCGACGGCCGGCGCGTTGAACCGCACCACCGCCGGCATGAACACGGCGTTGAGCGTGCCGTGATGCAGACGGTAGCCCTTGAGCCCGCCGGCGGGATGCGACAGCGCGTGCACCGCGCCGAGGCCCTTCTGGAAGCACATGGCGCCTTCCATCGCGGCCATCGCCATGTTCCAACGCGCCTCGCGGTCGCTGCCGTCCCTGACCGCGCGCTCGAGATGGCGCCACGCCTTGTCCAGCCCGTCCAGCGCGATGGCCTCGGCCGGCGGATTGACCGACGGCGCCATGAACGTCTCCATGCAATGCGCGATGGCGTCCATGCCGGTGCCGGCGGTCAGGTGCGGCGGCAGGCCCAGGGTGAGTTCCGGGTCGACCAGCGCCAGCCGGGGAATCAGGTGCGGGCTGCCGATGGCGAGCTTGCGGCCGCTGTCCATGATGATGACGCCGCCGCGGCTGACCTCGCTGCCGGTACCCGACGTGGTCGGAATGGCGACGATCGGCGCCACCTTGGACGTGATCTTGGCCATGCCGCCCTCGACCATGGCGTAAGGCTGCAGCGCGTCGCCGGGATGCGTCGCCATCAGGCCGACCGCCTTGGCCAGATCCATCGGCGAGCCGCCGCCGATGGCGATGATGCCGTCGCAGCCCTGCGCCTTGTACAGCGCCAGCGCCTCGCGCATCGCCGGCTCGGTCGGGTTCTCCGGCGTGCCGTCATAAATGGTGAGCGGCATGTTGCCGGGCAGGTTGGCCTTCACCTTGTCCCACAGGCCGGCGGCGATCACGCCCTTGTCGGTCACGACCAGCGGCCGGCGCATGCCCAGCAGTTGCAGTTCGGCGTCGAGCAGCTTCAGCGCCCCGAAATCGAACTGGATGCGGGTGAGATAGGTGATCAACGCCATGGTTCGGCTCCTCCCAGGGGGCGCCAGCATAGCCGCCGGCCGCCGCCGCACAACACGCCCGGCGGCGGCCGTTGCGAGCGGCAGCCCGCTTACCCATAGTGGCCGCCCGATCCCGCAGGGAGGGCCGGCGTGCCGCCCGTCAAGAGTCTGATCGTCGTCTTCGACGGCCTGCGGCCGGACATGGTGAACGCCGACCTGACGCCGCACCTGCAGGCCTTCCAGGCGGCCCACGCGCGGTTCCCCCTGAGCTGCTGCGCCTTTCCCAGCGAGACGCGGGTCAACGCCGCGTCGCTGGCGACCGGCTGCGCCGCTGGCCGGCACGGCGTGGTCGGCAACCAGTTTCACGCCGCCGCGGTGTTCAGCGACCGCTGGCTGCGCACCGCGGTGCGCGAGGATCTGGCGGCGGCCGACGCCGTGCTGCCCGGCGGTCTGCTGCAGGTGCCGTCGCTGGGCGAACGCCTGGCCGCCGCCGGCCGCACGCTGGCGGTGCTGTCGACGGGATCGAGCGGGTCGGGCTGGCTGCTGCATCACCGTGCCGAGACGTTGCGACAGCTGCGCTGGTCGGCGCAGGGCGCCGCCCACAGCACGCCGGCCGATGCGTGGGACGCCATCGAACGCCGCTTCGGGCCGCCGCCGGCGGCGGCGACACCCCAGACCGCGCGCATCGATCACGCCACGACGGTGCTGCTCGACTACGTGCTGCCTGTCGTCGACCCCGACGTCGCGGTGCTCTGGTTCACCGACCCCGACTACACCTATCACTACCGCGGCATCGGCGCGCCGGAGACGATCGCGGCATTGCGTGGCGTCGACGCCGCCTTCGCGCGCATCGTCGATGCCTGGCAGCGAATGCCGGATCGCGACCAGCGCGCCATCTTCGTGACCTCGGACCACGGCCACATCACCAACCGCGAGCGCGTCGACCTGCTGGCGGCGCTGCGCTGCGACGGCTTCTCGGTCGACACGCGCGCGGCAGGCGACGCCGACCTCGGCCTCGTGCCCGGCTCGGTCTCGGCTCTGGGCTTCCGGCGACGCGACGAGGGCTTCCAACGCGCCGTCGTCGACTGGCTCGCCGCGCAGCCGTGGTGCGGCGCGCTGTTCAGCGCCGGCCGCGATGCCGATGCCGGCGTCCTGCCCGGCACGCTCAATCGCGCGCTGCTCGGCCTGGACAGCGACCGCGCCGCCGATCTGCTGTTCACCCTGGCGCACGATGACCAACCGGGCGACGGCGGCTGGCCGGGCGGCGGCCTGCACGACAGCGACCTGCCTGACGCCGGCGGCAATCATGGCGGGCTGCATCGGCGCGAGATGAACACCGTGCTGGTCGCCGCCGGCGCGGCGTTCCGCGCCGGCCATGTCTCGCCCTGCCCGGCCGGCATCGTCGATCTGATGCCCACCGCACTGCACCTGCTGGGCCTGCCGGCCGACGGCTGCGATGGCCGCGTGCTGGGTGAAGCGATGATCGGCGGCGAAACGCCGGCCTGCCGGACACGACGCGTCGCCGCGGCCGCCGGTCGGCACGCGCATCACGTGACGGTGTCGACCGCCGGCACCTCGGCCTATGTCCATGGTGGCGGGCGAGGCTGAGATGAACCGGACCATCGTCGTACGCCGCGCCGCGGTGAGCGATGCACCGCACATGGCGGCGCTGATCCATGCCGCCTTCGGCGAGTTTCGCGGCCGCCTGCAGCCGGAGTCGGGGGCGCTGTCGGAGTCCGCCGACGCCATTGCCGCGCAGCTTGCGGCGCCCGCCGGCGGCGCCGTCGCCCTGCGACCAGGTGACGCTGGCGACGCGGTGGGTTGCGTGCTGTTCCGGCCGCAGGACGACGATCTCTATCTCGGCCGCCTGTCGGTGCCGCCGGCGCTGCGCGGCCGCGGCATCGCCGGCGCCTTGATCCGCTTCGTCGAGGACGAGGCGCGCCGCCGCGGCTGCGCCGGCGTCGTGCTGGGCGTGCGCATTGTGCTGCGCGACAACAAGCGCCTGTTCGAGCACCACGGCTTCGTCGAGATTGCGCGCACGGCGCATGACGGCTTCGACGCGCCGACGTCGATCACCCTGCGCAAGAGTCTGCAGCTGACGTTTGCGTGACAGGAAAGGTGACCGCTCGCCGGTTGCGCCATGTCAATGACGGCGCGTGCCATGCCACACAAATGCGCCTATGGTGTCGTTGTCGTGTCGCGTCTCCAGGCAACGGGACATTGGGAGCATTGCTATGACAGCCTGTATGACAGATCCGTTCACTGCTGCCGCCATGCCGTTCAGCCAGCAGACCGAGGAAATGCGGACGCAACTGCGGACCCAGAGCGAGGCCTTCTGGAATTTCCAGGACCGCCTGCTGGACCATGTCGAACGCATGAGCCACGCCTGGATCGAGCGCCGCCATGAAGGCGTGCGGGCCGCGATGAAGGCGGCCTTTGCGATCTGCAACAGCGCCGACCCGGCCGAGGCGCTGCAGGAATACATGCAGTGGGCCGGCGGCAGTGTCGAGCGGCTGACCCGTGACGCGGTCGACGCGCAAGCCTATGTGACGGGCATGTCGGACCTCGTTCTGGGCGCCACCCACAAGGTCATGCACGGCCCCTCCGAAGCCGGACGGGCGGACATCATGACGCCGACCGACGGCGACGCGCCGACGCCGGTCCAGACCGCGGCCTAGCCGCCGGCCATCGTCTCGTCCCGTTCTGTCACGGTGCGGCGCTCGCGCGCCGCGGCCGGTTGTTGCGCTTTGGTGACATCGCCGCCGGCATTTCCGCGGCCGCGTCACGGCGCCCGCGCGACGGCCTTCTGCCCGTCGCGGCTTGCATCGCGACGCGATTCACGCGTCAATCGCCGCGACGGGTGCCGGCGAGGGGAGATGACATGGCCGAAGTGACGGTGCGGGTGCTGCGCGAGACCCATCGCGCGGCGCTGAGCAGATTCCTCGACAGCCGCGCCGATTCGCATTTCTTCCTGCGCGCCAACCTCGCCCGCGGCCGGCTGGAGGACGAGGGCAAGCGCCACGACGGCACCTGGGTCGGCACCGTGCGCGATGACGGCACCATCACGTCGGTGGCGGCGCTGTTCTGGAACGGCGTCTGCCTGCTGCAAATGCCGGCGCACGCCGAGGAGATCCTCGACATGCTGGCCGGCGCCGCGCCGCGCGAGCTGATCGAGCTGTGCGCGCCCACCAGCCAGGTCGACGGCGCGCTGCTGCACGGGCTGGTGCGCGACCGGCCGCTGCAGAGCCGGCACGACGCCACCGTGATGACCTTGTCGCTGGACCGGTTGGCGGTGCCGCAGGCGCTGGCCGCCAAATCGGTCGATTGCCGCCCGCCGATGGGCGAGGAACTGGCCCTGCTGGGCGAGTGGCATGCCGCCTTCAACGACGAGGTGTTCGGCGACGCGCGCTCACCGGAAGGCGACCTGAGGGCGCGGCAGTGGGTGCGCGCCATGCACGACGAGCGGCGCGACGGCGTGGCGACGGTCGACGACAAGCCGGTCGCCTACTGCGCCATCACCGGCCGCCTCGACGACGAAATCAACATCGGCGCCGTGTTTACGCCGGCCGACCTGCGCGGCCGGCACTACGCGCAGTGCGCTATCGCAGGGCTGCTGCAGGACGCGGCGCGCGATGGCGTCAGCCGCGCCTGCCTCACCGCCATCAGCGCGAATCCGGCGGCGCAGCGCGCCTACGCGGCGCTGGGCTTCGAGCCGGCCTTCGGCTGGACGATCACCCGATTCTTTCCTGGCTAGCGCGTCGGCCGCCCACGCCGCCGTCGCCTTGCGCCCCACCGCTGCGGTGCGGCCATGTTGTCGCGGCAAGACCGTCCCATGGCGGCCTCCCCGGCCGGACGCAGATCCGCAGGCCGGGTCCACGATCTGGCCGCCGCCGCCCCGCACGACACGCCAAGACGCCCGCAGGATCGGCCCGGACCGCCCCTTGAACGCGGCCGTGATCTTCCTATGTCCCCGGTGTCGCCGATGCCCGTCCGGGGCGGCGACGTACCGGCCTGCCCACGGGGGGCCATTTCGACGCATCGCTCACAGGAGGGTGTCTCCATGCGTGCTTTCGATTTTTCGCCGCTGTTCCGTTCGACCGTCGGCTTTGACCGGGTCTTCCAGCTCCTGGACGCCATGTCCAACGAGAACGCCGGCAACGGCTATCCGCCCTACAACATCGAGAAGCAGGGCGAGAACGGCTACCGCATCACCGTCGCGGTGGCGGGCTTCACCGACAAGGACATCGAGATCGTCCAGCAGGAGAACGCGCTGCGCGTCGCCGGCAAGATCGCCGATCGCGGCGAGGTCGGCAGCTATCTGCATCGCGGCATCGCCGCGCGTGCCTTCGAGCGCCGCTTCGAGCTTGCCGACCATGTGCGCGTGACCAACGCGGCGCTGCAGAACGGCCTGTTGCACATCGACCTGGTGCGCGAAGTGCCCGAGGAGAAGAAGCCGCGGGTGATCCCGGTCGCGACCGTCAACCGTCCGGTCCTGCAGGCGGCCGAGTAACCGCTGCGTCATCAACGTCGCGCAACGGCGCGCCCTCTCCCGGTACCGGGAGGGGGCGCGTTGTCGCGTCGCGATTCCGCGTAGCGCTGCGATGGCGGCCGGCGGCGCCGGCCGTTGCCATCTCGCAGTGGCGCGGCGCACGCCGCATCTCCTAAACTCCGGCCAACCCGAAGCCGGTGGAGGACGTGCGCCCATGAAAAGCTACAAGGTCGTCGAATTCGGCAAGCCGCTGCAGCGCGTCGAAGAGCCGACGCCGGTGCCGACCGGCACCCAGGTGCTGGTGCGCATCACCGCCGCTGGCGTCTGCCACAGCGACGTGCACCTGTGGGAAGGCTATTTCGACATGGGTGGCGGCAACAAATATTCCACCCAGAAGACGATGAATCCGCCGCGCACCATGGGCCACGAGATCGTCGGCGTCGTCGAGGCGCTGGGTCCCGACGCCAAGGGTGCCACGGTGGGCCAGAAGGCGGTCGTCTATCCGTGGATCGGCTGCGGCAAGTGCTGGTACTGCACGTCGGGCATCGAGCATCTGTGCGCCACGCCGCAGGCGCTGGGCGTCAACGCCGACGGCGGCTACGCCGATCACGTGCTGGTGCCGCACGCCAAATACCTGTTCGACTACGGCAACGTGCCGACCGAGCTGGCCTGCCTCTACGCCTGCTCCGGCATCACCGCCTTCGGCGCGGTGAAGAAGGCGCAGGGCCACGACGGCGGCAAGCCGGTGCTGGTGATCGGCGCCGGCGGTGTGGGTCTGATGGGCGTGCAGCTGGCGCGCGCCGTCATGGGCCGCGATCCCATCGTCGCCGACATCGATCCGAAGAAGCGCGAGCTGGCGCTCAAACACGGCGCATCAGCGGTGCTCGATCCGCGCGAGAAGGAGGCGCGCAAGCAGATCATGGACCTCACCGGCGGCACCGGCGTGGGCGCGGCGATCGATTTCGTCGGCGCAGAATCCTCGGCGCAGTTCGGCCAGCGCGCGCTGGCGCGCGGCGGGCGGCTGATCATCGTCGGGCTGTTCGGCGGCACGTTCGCCACGCCGCTGCCGATGTTCGCCTTCACCGGTGCCGCCTTCATGGGCTCGGTCACCGGCACGCCGGCCGAGATGGCCGAGATGATGGCCCTGGTGCGCGACGGCAAAGTCAGCCCCGTGCCGGTCACCACGCGCAAGCTGGACGAG
>JAHCJT010000132.1 GCA_026126245.1 Alphaproteobacteria bacterium | reverse complement strand
CGAAACGCGCGAAGTCGTCGACGGCTATCTGCGCCTGACGTCGAGCGACAGGCCGGTGGAGGTCGCTTCGTCTGACCGTCATACCGTCAAGCCGTGGTTCAGCGGCCGCATCGCCTATGCGCCGCCGGTCCACGACCTGACCACCGACGGCTTTCCCCTGGTCGGCGGCCGGGTCGACGTCGTCAACGGCCGCAAGATCGCGGTGCTTGTCTATCAGCGCAACCGGCACCTGGTGGCGTTGTTTGTGTGGCCGGACGAGCGCGGCAGGGCAGCCACGGCGGAGATGCGTGACGGCTTCGGTCTGCGCACCTGGTCGTTCGCCGGCTTCGCGCTGCGCGCCATCTCCGACCTGCCGGCCAGCGACCTCGAACGCTTTGCCGCCGCCCTCGACAAGCGCATCGAGGCGGACCGCTGAAGCAACGAACCGGCGGACCGTCGGGTCGTCTGGCTCGGCGCTATTGCCCGGCGGCAATGACACCACTGGCAGCAAGCCGTGTGATGTCGGCGTCGCCGTAGCCGTGCTCGCGCAAGATCGCCGCGGTATGCTGGCCACAGACTGGTGCCGTGGCGGCCGGCGTGCCGTCTGCCAGCGTCGCCATGCCGGGCAGTGCCGGCACGGGCACCTTCTGCGGCACGTGCGGCTGGCTCAGCCACTGGATGAGGCCCGTCGCCTCGACCTGCGGCTGGGCGAGGAACTCGGCGTAGCTGTTGAGCCGTTCGTGCATCAGCCGGGCCGCTGTCAGTCGGGCCGACCAGTGGGCGCTGGGCTGGGCGGCGATCGCCGGCCGGACGATGCCGTAACAGGCCACGTCGTTGCGCTGCCGGTCGGCGGCGGTCACGAAGCGCGCGTCCCTGGCCAGGTCGGGCATGTCGAGCACGCCACACAACGCCTGCCAGTCGCGGTCGTTGATGGCGAGGATCGACATCCAGCCATCGGCCGTCTTGAACACGCCGCCCGGCACGCCGCCGGGCCGCATGGTGCCGCCCTCGAGGTGGCAAGCCATCAGGCGGATCGACTGCAGTGCCGTGGCCGCCTGCATCAGGCTGGCATCAATGTAGCGGCCGCGGGCCTGATTGCGCCGCGCGTAAAGTGCCGCCGACAGCGCCTGAAAGGCGTAGAGCGCCGTCGACATGTCGACCACGATCACCGGCACGCGGTGCGGGATGCCGTCCTCGCCGCGGTTCTCGGCCATCAGACCGGTATAGGCCTGCAGCACCGGATCCATTGCCGGCCGCTCGGCCAGCGGCCCGGTCTGGCCGAAGCCTGAAATCGAGACGTAGATCAGTCCCGGCTCGCGCGCCGAGACCGTTTCATAGTCGAAGCCCAGGCGCTTGATGACGCCCGGCCGGAAGCCCTCGAGGAAAACATCGGCGCCGCGCAGCAGGCGCCACAGCACGGCCTTGCCCTCCTCGTCCTTGAGGTTCAGCGCCACGCTGCGCTTGCCGAGATTGCCGATGATCGAGAACGCCGTGTGATCGCCGTAGCGCACGCCCAGCGCCCGCGCCCAGTCGCCCTCACCGATCGACTCGACCTTGATGACGTCGGCACCATACTGGGCCAGCATCATCGCACAATACGGCCCGGCGATCCCCTGGCTCAGGTCGACGACCTTGAGCCCGGCAAACGGCGCTTCGTAACTCACGTCGGCCTCCCTGCCGCGCACGGCTGCGGTGTCGCCGACAATGTCCGGCGCGCGTAGCGCAGCGACGCGTGCGGCAGTCAAGCACCCGGCGCCAACCTAGACAAACGCGCCGCCAGCAGACCTGCGATGAGCGACAGGGTCCGACGGGCCGATTGCCAGCAAGCCGGTGCGGGTTGCCCGGCCCGGTCCGACTAGGATCAGCGGCGCAACCGTGCGATCACACGCCCCAACCGCTCGATCGTGCGCAGCACCGTCTTCTGATCCAGCCCCGGCCACTGCACGCGGGCCAGGATGTGGTCGGTGCCGGTGCTCTCGCCATAGCGCTCGATCTGCTCCACCACCTCGCTCTCCGCGCCGATGATGAAGCGGTCGGCGGCGAACTTGTCGAAATCGGCGCGGATGCGGTCGGCCGGCACGAAGCCGCCATCGCCGCCCCAGCTGGCATAGGCCTCGTACTTGAACGACAACGGCTCGCGCACTTCATCGAGCGCCTTGCCGGTACCGCTGCCGACATGGACTTCGCGGATCACCGGGAACTCGCCGGCCGGTGGCAGGCCAAGGCCGGCGCGCGTCTCGCGGAAGAGAGCTCCCAGACGGCCGACCGCGCCCTGGCTCACCATTGGCGAGGGCATCCAGGCATCGCCCAGCCGCGCCGCCCGCTTGACCGCGACCTCGACGTCGCCGGCCAGCCACAGCGGCGGCCCGCCCGGCCGCTTCGGCTTGAGGCTGGCCTGCACGCCGCTCAGCCTGTGGAAGCGGCCCTGGTGTTCGACGACATCGTCACGCCACAGCTTGCGGATCACCTCGATGCCCTCGACCAGGCGCGCCACCCGCTCCTTGATCGGCACGCCGATCGAGTCGAACTCCTCCTGGCGATAGCCCATGCCCAGGCCCAGCACGTAGTTGCCGCCGGTCAGCCAGTCCATGGTCGCCGCTTCCTCGGCCACCACCACCGGATTGAGCAGCGGCAGCAGCAACAGACCCGGCCCCAGCACCATGCCTTCAGCCTCGGTAGCCAGCCTTGCCAGCAGCGGCGTTGCCTGAAACATCTGCAGCGGCTTGGACACAAAGTGCTGGCCGACCATCAGCGAGGCGAAGCCGTTCGCCTTGGCCGCCCGCACCTGGTCGATCAGGTTGGCTAATTCCGGACCGAGATCGGCGCCGGCGCGCCATTGCGTTGCCATGTAGAGGCCGATCTTCATGGTGCGTCCCTTCCCGTGTCTGCGTCATTGGCCGCCAGTGTGCGGTCGTCGCCAAGCTCACGGCAAGGGCACACAGGCGGACGACGCCGGCCCGCACCGCCGCAAGGCGCCGTTGGCGTTTCGCCGCCAAAGTCCCACATTAGCGCCCATGACAAACGACGACGTCGAGCAAATCGCCGGCTGGCTGGTGGCGCGCGGCCTGGCCGGCGCGAACGAGACCGCCTTGCTGCACGGCTTTTGCGAGCGCGGCCGCGCCGCCGGCCTGCAGCTGACGCGCGCCATGACCTTGGTCGACACCCTGCACCCGGTGTACGAGGGACGCGCCTTTCGCTGGCGCAACGACGGCGCCAACGAAGACGCCGTGCTGGAGTACGGGCCCAGCGACCAGGGCGAGGCCGCCACCAACTGGCAGAACAGTACCTTCTACCATCTCGTGACCACCGGCGAGACCGAGCTCAGGCGCCGCATCGGCTTCGGCGATCCGACCGACTTCGTGCTGCTGCAGGATCTCCGTCAGCAGGGCCATACCGACTACATCGCCCTGGTCCACAGCCTCGACGGCGAGGACCTGATCGGCGGCATGGATTGCGTCTATTCGAGCTGGACGACGGACCACCCCGACGGCTTCAGCGATGCCGGCGTGGCCGCCCTGCGCCGCCTGGTCCCGACGCTGGCGCTGGCCGTCAAGTGCGCCTCGCTGGCCCGCATCGCCGGCACCCTGGTCGAGGTTTATCTCGGGCGCGACGCCGGCCAGCGCGTGCTCAGCGGCCGCATCTCGCGCGGCGTCGCCGAGCGCATCAACGCCGTGCTGTGGTATTCGGACCTGCGCGGCTACACTGCGATCACCGACAGTGCCCCGCCCGACGAGATCATCCCGCTGCTCAACGACTACGCCGACGCCGTGATCACGGCGGTCCACCAGGCTGGCGGCGAGGTGCTGAAGCTGATCGGCGACGGCGTGCTGGCGATCTTCCGTGCCGCAACGCCGGCCGACGCCTGCCGCCGCGCCCTGCAGGCCGAGGCCGGCCTGCGCCAGCGCCAGCTGCACCTGAACGCCCGCCGCGCCGCCGACGGCCGCCCGGTCACCTCGGTCTATCTCGGCCTGCATATCGGCGACGTGCTGTACGGCAATATCGGCAGTGACGATCGCCTCGACTTCACGGTCGTCGGCCCGGCCGTCAACGAGACCAACCGCATTGCCGCGATGTGCCGTTCGGTCGATCGCGCCGTGGTGCTGTCGTCTGATTTCATGGCCGCCGCGCCGCTGCCGGAACGCGCGACGCTGGTGTCGGTCGGCCGCTATGCGCTGCGCGGCGTCGGCCGGGCCCAGGAGCTCTTCACCATCGACCCGGCGTTGGTGCGCGCAGGGTCGTCGTCAGGCGCGCCCTAGGCCGACGCGCACACCAGCCCCGACGGCTGGCGATTTTCTGCTATACTTCAAGAAATTGGTTTGCGTTGGAGTGGCGTATCGTGGCGGCGGAAACTGAACTCTATGCGCCGGTGAAGGCCCTGCTCGAAGGCCAGGGCTATGTCGTCAAGGGCGAGATTCGTAACTGCGACCTCGTCGGCGTGCGCGGCAGCGAGCCGCCGGTGGTGGTCGAGCTCAAGCGTGCCTTCAGCCTGACACTGCTGCTGCAGGGTGTCGACCGGCTGGCCCTCTCTGACACGGTCTATCTCGCGGTAGGCGCCTGGCCCAAGCGGCTGCGCGACGTCAAGAAGCTCTGTCGCCGGCTGGGCCTGGGCCTGATGATCGTTGCCGGCCGGCGGGTCGACGTGCTGCTCGATCCGCTGCCCTACCAGCCGCGCAAGAACGCCCACCGGGCACGACGCCTGCTCGGCGAGCATGCCCGCCGCGTCGGTGATCCGACCACCGGCGGCTCGACGCGCCGACCGATCATGACCGCCTACCGCCAGGAAGCGCTGCGCTGTGCTGCCTTGCTGGCAACCAAAGGTCCGATGAGTCCCAAGGCACTACGCGCCGCCGCCGACGCGCCGAAGGCCGCCGGCATCCTGCGGCGCGATGTCTATGGCTGGTTCGAGCGCACCGCGCGCGGCGTCTACGACCTGACGCCGCAGGGTCGGCTGGGGCTGGAGCGGTTCGGCGCGCCCGAGATTGCCCGGCCATGCGCACTGGCCGACGGCACAGAGTCGCACACCGCGCCGGCCGGCTTCACTGCCCCAACCAAACCTGCCTCGCCTGCTCGACCACCTGCTTCACGCGGTCGTCGATCTCGGCGTCCGTCAGTGAACTCAATGGATGCGTAATGACGACGGGCTTCAGCCCGTTCATCCCCAGCGCCGCGCGCTGGACGTGCGCCTCGTGCAGGAACTCGGTGGTGACCACGACGGCCACCGGCAGTCCCTCGCCTTCGAGCATGACTCCGTCGTGCATACAGCACGATGTGCAGGAGCCTCAGTCACCAATCGCGGTCAGCACCACGTCGTTGTTGGCGACGATCTCGCGCACGAGTTCCGGCGCCGCGATGCGCGAGAAGCTCTCCTTGCGATAGTAGTTCACGGCGGCGAAGCCGAACGCCTCGTCGAGCTGCGCCATGCTACGCCGCAGGAGCTTGTTGGCGTTCCACTTGGTGTTGTCGAGCACCGCCAGTCGCAACCCGTCGAGCCTGGCAGCCCGCGGCGCCGTCGCGCGTGATTCGGCTTCAACAATCCCCCGCGGATCGTAGACAATTTGATCACTGCCGGCTGCCATCCTCACTCTCCTCCTAGATTGCCGTTGCTCACCCCGCCGTTCGGCGGTCGAGTCGGGCGTACACGCTTCACACCGCGCAGGCGCCGTCGACGCAGTCCGGGCCGCCGGCCGGCATCGTACCATCGATGCTGCGCAGCACGGGGCTGGTCATGTGGCCCCATCCGGGGATGAACGCCGAGAAGCGCCCGGCCTCGCCGCCGGCCACGAACAGGTGGATGTTGTCGACGCTGGGCACGATCGGGATGCGGGCCTCGAGGTCGCGCTTGTACCAGGCCGGCAGGTTGCGGTTGTAGATCTTGCCGTAGCGATGATTGAAGGCAATGTCGCCGAACCGGATGCGGGCATAGGTCCACAGGTAGGAGCGGATGTCGTGGCGCTTCCAGCCGTGCTGGGCGATGGTGCGGGCGTGCTCCGGCCCCAGCACCACGGCGCAGTGGCCCGAGCTGACCGCGTTGTTGTGGGCAATCGTGCTCATCGCCGAACAGATACTGTCGAGGATACCCTCGGGATCGTTGGCGACGTGGTTGGTAACGCTGTGCGGCGGTTCGGCGGCGATCACGAACACCGTCGAGTCCTCGGCCTTGTAGCCCTTCTCGACGTGATACGGTGCCAGCGGGCTCGCCTCCTCGTTCTCGGCGATGCAGTAGGTGTACTTGCCGGGGTGGCCCAGGGTGCTCTTGTCGAGATCGCCGGGCCAGCCGCCGCCGACGTTGAGCAGGATCAGCCGGATGGCACGGCCGATGGTGGCATTGGCCCTGTTGCCCGAACCGAAGACGTTGCAGCCGGCGTTCATGCCGATGGCGTTGCGGATCGGTCCATTCACCACCAGCAGCGGGCTGGCCATGTGCGTGGTGGCCTGCACGCCGTTCAGATTGAAGGCAGTGTCGGTCAGGGCCAGCATGGCGGCTCGCACCACCGGCGCGTAGTCGGGCAGACAGCCGGCCATCACCAGGTTGATGGCCAGCACCTCGCGCGTGAGGTTGCCCCAGCGCGGCGGCACGCGGCATTCGACGAAGGACGGCTCGCCGCCCAGCGCCTCAATCATGGCCGCCACCTTGGCCGGCGTCGGCGGCACCACGGGAAAGCCGTCGGAAAACCCCTGGGCGTAGTACCACTCGATCAGGTCGGTGCCCGACGGCACCGAGGAATTGGTGACAGTATCCGCGACGCGCGGCGCGGCAATGGCGATCTGGACCATGGTCATTAATCCGTCTCAGGAAGCCGGGATGAGACCACGGGCTGGCGGGCTATATCAAGACATGCCTGATATCGGATATAATTGTGTTTTCTGCATTAATCTGCGCCAGCCTGGCCGGAGCGACATCCAGCATGCCGCAACACCAAGAATTGTCGCTGCACCAGCTGCGCGCGGTCGTGGCTGTGGCGCGCTATGGCAGCTTCGTCGCCGCCGCCAGCGATCTCGGGACCTCTCAGCCCGCGCTGTCCCGCGCCATCAAGCAGGCCGAGCGGACCCTCGGCGTCACGCTGTTCGCGCGCAGCACACGGCACGTTGCGCTGACGGCCGCGGGACGCGAGTTCGCCCCTGCCGCCGAGCGCATGCTGAGCGAGCTTGGCCTGCAGATCCAGAACGTGCGCGAGCTTGCCGAGCAGCGTCGCGGCCATCTCGTCATCGCCAGCCTGATGTCGATCGCCCATACCGTCCTGCCGTCGGTGATCGGCGCCTATCGGCGGACCTATCCGCGCATCGAGCTGATGGTGCGCGAGGGGGTGCACAGCAGTGTCGCCGACGAGGTGCGCAGCGGCGCCGCCGACTTCGGCATTGGCGACATGGCGCACGTTCCCGATCCGCTGCGCGCCGAGCCGCTGCAGACCGAGGCCTGCCATGTCGTGCTGCCACGCCGCCATCCGCTCGCCGGGCGCGGCGCGTTGCGGCTGCGCGATCTGGCCGACGCCGACATCATCACCATGCCGGTCGGCTCGGGCCTGCGCCGGCTGGTCGACACCGCCGCCGCGTCGGCCGGTGTGCGCCTGAACTACGCCATCACGCTCAACCAGTTCGCCACGATCTACGAGTTCATCGGCCACGGGCTGGGCGTGGCCATCGTCCCCGCCTCGGTGCTGCCCTCGCGCCGCAACGCGCTGCTGGCGACACGGCCGCTGCACGAACCCCGCATCACGCGCCGCATCGGCCTGCTCACCCGTCCCGACCGGCCGCTGTCGCCGGCAGCTGACGGATTCCTGACCTTGCTGCGGGAACGCTATCGCGGGCTCGCCAAGGCTCCGGCGTAGCGCGAGCCGTCAGTCCGGATCGCGCCGCCCTAACGGCGCGCCAATGCGGCCCTGGACAAACTGCGGCAGGGCATCGGACAGACTCAGCCAGGGATGCTTCGACTCCTGCCACACGGAGAAGGACGGGGCCGGGAACATTGGATCCGCGAAGGCGCCGACGGCGACGCCCCAATGGTCCGGGAACCGACTGGCCTTCCAGTAGACGTTTGAGCCGCAATCGGGACAGAAGTGGAAGCGGATCTCATAGCCGCTGTCGGCGGGACGGGCATAGGCCTTGCTGACGCCCGTAATCTCGACGGCCGTCTCCGGAAAATAGGAACCGACGTGCAGCACCGTACCGGTGCGCCGTTGGCAGGCCTTGCAATGGCAGGCATTGACCCATTCCGGCTCGCCAACTGCCGTCACCCGCAGGGCGCCACAATGGCACTGGGCGGTGCGTTGCATGGCAGGTCCTCCCTCATCGTCCTGTCGCCGGAGCCGCAAGCCGGCAATGTCACGACTTTGGACGTCGCCGTGGCGCCGCGCTCATGCCGATCGGCTATCGAGTCCATGACGACATCGATGCGGCGTGCCGGCCGGCCTGTCCCGCACCGCGGACCGAATGTCGGGATTGCGCGAATTGCGTTTGCGTTCGGGTCGGAGGGTGCGATCATCCGCCGCCGAAAACGCGATAAGCGGAATTTCTCCGGGAGGAAATGATGACGAAGCGCTTTGCTGCGGCGAGTGCGTTGCTGGGCTGTGTGGCCCTAGCGTGCGCCGCGCCGGTCGAGGCCAAGGATTTCACCTACACCACATGGGTCGCACCGGCCGAGACCACGGTCATCGCCGGCATGGCGCCGTTCTTCAAGCGCGTCGAGGCGGAAACCGGCGGCGAGATCAGCGCCAAGATCTTCACCGCGGGCCAGCTTGCCGGGCAGCCGGCGACGTTGACCGCCGTGCGCGACCGGGTCGCCGACTCCGGCTTCGTGCTGGAGGGCGTGACTCCCAAGGAAACACCGGTCAACGCCCTGACCGCCGACTTCCAGTTCCTCAACCTCGATCCCATGGTCGCGGTCATCGCCAAGATGGAACTGTCGCTGTTCAAGTGCCCCGAGTGCCAAGCCGAGTACAAGAAATACAACGTCTTCAATCTCGGCGGACACTCGATCGACAACAACTTCCTGATGTGCACGCGCGAACTGAAGTCGATGGACGACATCGCCAAGCTGCGCATCCGCGCGCCGCTGCGCGCCTACCGCGACGTCACGACCTGGTTCGGCGCCACGCCGGTGTACACGACGTTCCCGGAGATGGTGCCGGCGCTGCAGACCGGCCAGGCGCATTGCACCATCGGCAACACGTCGTGGATGACGGCCTACGGGCTGAAAGACATGATGAAGTCGATCGTGACGGCTCGCTATATTGGCGCGCTGCCGTGCCACGCGACCTTCACCGTCAACCGCGACGCCTGGAAGGAACTGAGCCCCAAGGTCAAGCAGGCCGTGCTGCGCAACCTGCCGAAGATGATGATCGATGCCACGGCATACAATTCGCAGCAGGGCAAGACCGGCCTCGAGGCCGG
The DNA here is from genome assembly GCA_026126245.1 of Alphaproteobacteria bacterium. Classification (GTDB taxonomy): domain Bacteria; phylum Pseudomonadota; class Alphaproteobacteria; order Reyranellales; family Reyranellaceae; genus Vineibacter. The sequence goes on along the minus strand of JAHCJT010000132.1, from coordinate 3,750 downwards.
ACTCGCCAGCGGCGTCAAAGTGGTCGATCTCGGCCCGGCATTCACCAAAAAGTGGGACGAGTTCATCGCCGGCGAGCCCGAGCGCATCATCAAGGCGGCCGAGGCCAGTGGCGTAAAGCGCGACGTCGCCCAGCGCCTGCTCGCCGACTACGGGCAGCTCTACAAGAAGTGGGAGGCCATCGTGAAGGCCGCCGGCGGCGACAACGACAAGCTTGGCAAGTCGATCTGGGAGCAGATCTACAGCAAAGTGAATCCCTAGTGCCGGACCGATGATCGCGCGCCGGGAGACCGGACCGTGCATCTGGTAAACCAGCTAGAGGCGGCGCTTGGCCGGCTGGCCGAATGGCTGGCGTGGATCGGCATGCTGGCCATGCTGCTGATGGCGTTTCACGTCGGCATCAACATCTCGTATCGGTGGCTGACGGGCCGCGACATCCAGATGACTCTGGAGATAGTCACCTATTACTACATGGTGGCGCTGGTCTACCTGCCGATGGCGTTCATCGACCGTGCCGGCGGTCACATCATCGCCGACTTGTTTTCGGGGTTCATGACCGAGCGCGCCGTCAAGCAGATGGACGCGGTGTTCCGGATCCTTCTGGCGGCCTTCTTCGGCGTGCTGTTCTGGATCACCGTGCGCGACGCCATCGAGCGCACGATCGATGGCGAAGCGGTCATGAGCGCCTTCGGGCCGTTCGATATCTGGCTGTCGCGCTGGTCCGTGCCGATCGGTTTCGGACTGGCCTGCCCCTACACGCTCGTGCTGGCCGCCAAGAACCTGCTCGACGCCGGCGCCGAACAACCCCGACCCTGACGGCCCGGCAGGCCCGACTAGAAAGCTGAGCGCATGAGCAATCTCACGATCGGCTTTATTTGCCTGGGCATCAGCATCCTGTTCATCGTGATCCGCATGCCCATCGGGTTGGCGCTGGGTGCGCCGGCACTGGTCGGCCTGTCGTCGATCATCGGCTTCAACCGGGCGCTGTCGGCGATCAAGAACATCCCGTTCGAGTTCGCGGCCAACTTCGAAATCTCCGCCCTGCCCATGTTCATCCTCATGGGCACGATTGCGCTGCACACCAAGCTGACCACGTCGCTGTTCGACGCCGCCCGGGTCTGGCTCGGCCGCCTGCCGGGCGGCTTGGCGATCGCCACCAATTACGCCTGTGCCGGCTTCGCCGCCGCATCCGGCTCCAGCCTGGCGACGACCATCGCCATGGGCCGCCTGGCGGTGCCCGAAATGCGCCGGCACAACTACGACCCCGGCCTGGCGACCGGCGTGATCGCCGCCGCCGGCACCCTGGGGTCGCTGATCCCGCCCAGCATCCTGATGGTGATCTACGCCATCTTCGCCGAGGTCTCGATTCCCAAGCTGTTCCTCGCCGGGTTTCTGCCCGGCCTGCTGACGGCCTTCGTCTACATGGTCATGATCCTGGCGCGCTGCCGGCTCAATCCGCAGCTGGCGCCGGTCGCCGCCCGGCCGCCCACGGCGCAGGAACGCTGGCAGTCGATCGTCGAGGTCTGGCCCCTGCCGACCCTGATCGTCGGCGTCATCGGCTCGATCTACACCGGCTTCGCCACCGCCACCGAGGCGGCGGCGCTTGGCGTGGTGCTGTCGCTCGTGATCGCGGCCGCCAAGCGCAGCATCTCGTGGCCGGTGCTCGTGACCAGCCTGCGCGACTCGATCCACAGCTCGGTGACGATCTTCTTCATCGCGGTCGGCGCGGTGATGATGACCAAGCTGATGGCGCTGGCCGGGGTGCCGCAGTTCCTGACCACGACGATGCAGCAGTACTCGGTCGATCCGCTGTCCCTGGTGCTGGCGACGTCAGTACTCTACCTGATCCTCGGCTGCCTGCTCGATCCGATCGGCATGGTGTTTCTGACCCTGCCGGTCATCCTGCCGCTGTTCAAGGCGCAGAACCTCGACCTGATCTGGTTCGGCATCCTGCTGATCAAGTACGTCGAGATCGGCCTCATCACGCCGCCGGTCGGGATGAACGTCTTTGCCGTCAAGGCGATGAACCCGGATATTCCGATGGGCGTCATCTTCAAGGGCGTCAGCTGGTTCATCGCCTGCGAAACCTTGGTGCTCGCCCTGCTGATTGCCTTCCCGCGGATCTCGTTGTTCCTGCCATCGACGATGTAGGCAACGCGGGCGCGGCCGGCACGCATTGTCTTCCTGCCGATCGGGACAATTGCCGGCTGGTCGTGGCCGGCGCGGGCCGGCACGCTGCGTGCCCGCGCCGACTTGCGCGCCCTTCTGTCCGGACCTGCCATGACATCCCACGCTTTTGTCACCGTCGATGTCTTCACCGACCAGCGTTTTGGCGGCAATCCGCTCGCGGTCTTCCCTGACGCCACGGGATTGTCCGATGCCGACATGCAGGCCCTGGCTGCCGAATTCAACCTCAGCGAAACCACCTTCGTGCTGCCGCCCGCCGATCCGGCGCATACCGCGCGCGTGCGCATCTTCAACCGCACCGCCGAAATGCCGTTCGCCGGCCACCCCAATGTCGGCACGGGCTACGTGCTGGCGCAGCTCGGCCGCGACCGGCAGGCGACGTTGCTGTTCGAGGAGATCGCCGGTCTCGTAGAGGTCAAGGTCGCGCGCGACGCCGCCGGCAATGTCACTGGCGCGACCATCGCCGCGCCGCAGCCGCTGAGCCTGGGCCAGCACCTCTCGCCGCCGGATGTGGCGTCCTGCGCCGGGTTGACGCCGGCCGACGTGATCGTTGCGGCGCATCCGCCGATGGTAGCCTCGACCGGAAATCCCTTCGTACTGGCCGAGATCGCTGGCCCGGCGCTGCAACGGGCGACGCCGGACCTGAGCGCTTTCCGCGCCGTGCTGTCGCGCACGCCCGCACTGAACGGCCGGCTGTCGCTGTACCTGTATGCCCGCGACGACGCTCGCATCCGCGCCCGCATGTTCGCGCCGGTCGCCGGCACCTGGGAGGACGCCGCCACCGGTAGCGCCGCCACGCCTCTGGCAGCGCTGCTGCTGTCGTTGACGTCACATGCCAGCGCGGCGTTCGACATCGTCCAGGGCGTCGAGATGGGCCGCCCCAGCCTGCTGCACGCCACTGCGCACCGCGCGACCGATGGCATCCGCGCCAGCGTCGGCGGCGGTTGCGTGCCGGTGCTGCGCGGCGAGGCGACGATCTGAGCCTTGACCGGGCGCGCCCGGCGGCCGGGACGCTCAGGAGGTCGGCCCGATCGTCGGACTAAGCCGGCTGGGCCACTGGGGTGGCCGCTTGGCGAGAAAGGCGTCGACCCCCTCGGCGAAATCCGGCGTATCGGCCAGTGCCGCAACGGTATCGAGCTCCAGCGCCATGCCCTCCTCGAAGCTCAGGCCGCCGCCCAGAGTCACGGTCCGCCGGATGGCGGCCAGGGCGTCGGCCGGCTTGGCGACGAGCTGCTCGGCATAGTCCTGGACACGGCGCCTGAGGTCGGCGGCGGGCACGACCTCGTCGACCAGGCCCCAGCTCAACGCCTCGGCGGCATCGAGAAGACGCCCGTCGTAGAGATAGCGGATGGCACGCGGCCGACCGATCAGGCGGGCCAGCGCCTGCGTGGTGGCGATCGGCGGAATGAAGCCGATGCGGATTTCCGGTTGCCCCAGCCTCGCGTTGTCGGCCGCGAACCGCAGGTCGCAGTGCAAGGTCATCTCCAGCCCGCCACCAACGGCAGTGCCATGGATCGCCGCGAGCAGCGGTTTGGGCGACCCGCGCAGCAGGCGCGCAATGCCGT
>JAHCJT010000131.1 GCA_026126245.1 Alphaproteobacteria bacterium | reverse complement strand
GCGCGCCTCGCCGATCTCGCGCTCCAGCTTGCGCTGCGCCTCCACCAGCGTCGCGATCCGGGCCGGCAGCTCATCGGGCCGCACGCGAAGCGCCGCGGCGGCCTCGGCCAGCCGCTCGCCCTGCTCGCGCACATAGCTCTCGGCTGAGGCACCCGCGACGGCCTCGATGCGGCGCACGCCGGCCGCGACGGCACTTTCCGAGACGATCTTGAACAGGCCGATGTCGCCGGTGCGCCGCGCATGCGTGCCGCCGCACAGCTCGACCGAGTAGGTCTCGCCCTCGGCGCCGCCCATGCTCAGCACACGCACTTCGTCGCCGTATTTCTCGCCGAACAACGCCATGGCGCCCGATTTCACCGCCTCGTCCGGCGTCATCAGCCGGGTCTCGACCGGGCTGTTCAACCGGATGCGGGCGTTGACCTCGTCCTCGACGGCGCGCAGTTCGCCGGGCGCGATCGCCTTGTTGTGGCTGATGTCGAAGCGCAGCCGGTCGGGCGCCACCAGCGAGCCTTTCTGCGTCACGTGCGCGCCGAGATGATTGCGCAACGCCTTGTGCAGCAGGTGTGTCGCCGAATGATGCGCCCGCAGCGCCGCGCGCCGCGTCGCGTCGATCGCCAGGTTGACGTCGTCGCCGACCTTGATCTCGCCCGCCGTCACCTCGCCGACATGGACATGCACGTCGCCCAGCTTCTTCAGCGTGTCGGACACGGCGAAGCTGCCGCCGCCCGCCGCGATGGTGCCACTGTCGCCCATCTGGCCGCCCGACTCGCCATAGAACGGCGTCTGGTTGACGATCACCTGGCCCCGCTGCCCGGCCTTCAGCGACGCCACCTCCTTGCCGTCGGCCAGCAGCGCCACGATCTTGCCTTCGGCGGTGTCGGCGTCGTAGCCGAGGAACTCGGTCGCCCCGACCCGCTCGTGCAGGTCGAACCAGATGGCCTCGCTGGCCGCCTCGCCCGAGCCGGCCCAGGCGGCCCGCGCCTTGGCCTTCTGCGCCGCCATCGCCTGGTTGAAGCCGTCGAGGTCGACGCCGATGTGGCGGGCGCGCAGCACGTCCTGCGTCAGGTCGAGGGGAAAGCCGTAGGTATCGTAGAGGCGGAAGGCGACATCGCCCTTCAGCGTGCCGCCAGCGCCCAACCCGGCCGTCTCTTCCTCGAGCAGCCGCAGGCCAGTACCCAGCGTGGCGCGGAAGCGGGTCTCCTCCAGCTTCAGGGTCTCGGTGATCAGCGCCTGGGCGCGCAGCAGCTCGGGAAAGGCGTCGCCCATCTGGTGCACCAGCTCGGGTACCAGCCGGTACATCAGCGGGTCCTTGGCGCCCAGCATGTGGGCGTGGCGCATGGCGCGCCGCATGATCCGGCGCAGCACGTAGCCGCGGCCCTCGTTGGAGGGCAGCACGCCGTCGGCGATCAGGAACGAGGTGGCGCGCAGATGGTCGGCGATGACCTTGTGCGAGGGCGCCTGCGGCCCGTCGGGATCGACGCCGGTGGCATGCGCCGAGGCCTCGATCAGGGCGCGCAGCAGGTCGATGTCGTAGTTGTTGTGTTTGCCCTGCAGCACGGCGGCGAGGCGCTCCAGGCCCATGCCGGTGTCGATCGAGGGCCGCGGCAGGTCGACGCGCTGCTCCCTGGTGACCTGCTCGAACTGCATGAACACCAGGTTCCAGATCTCGATGAAGCGATCGCCATCGGCGTCGGCCGAGCCCGGTGGGCCGCCGGGGATGCCCTCGCCGTGGTCATAGAAGATCTCCGAGCACGGCCCGCACGGTCCGGTGTCGCCCATCGCCCAGAAATTGTCGGACGTCGGGATGCGGATGATCTTGGAGTCGGGCAGGCCGGCGATCTTCTTCCAGTAGCCGGCCGCGTCGTCGTCGGTGTGATAGACCGTGACCAGCAGCCGCTCCTTGCCCAGCCCGTATTCCTTGGTGATCAGGTTCCAGGCCAGCTCGATGGCGCGTTCCTTGAAGTAGTCGCCGAACGAGAAATTGCCCAGCATCTCGAAGAAGGTGTGGTGGCGCGCGGTGTAGCCGACGTTCTCCAGATCGTTGTGCTTGCCGCCGGCGCGCACGCATTTCTGCGACGTCGCGGCGCGGCTGTAAGGTCGCTTCTCCAGGCCGGTGAAGACGTTCTTGAACTGCACCATGCCGGCGTTGGTGAACATCAGGGTCGGGTCGTTGCGCGGCACGAGCGGACTGGAGGCCACGACCTCGTGGTCGTTGGCCCGAAAGAACTCCAGAAACGTCCGCCTGATCTCGCTTGCCGTGGCCATAATTCCAACTACCCGCGCCTGCCCCATCGTCCACCTGACAGATGGGGTCGATCCCCTTGGAAAACCAAGGCTTGTACCGTGGCCGCCGCCGCGGTGTCCACCGGCGGGCGGGAGCGCCTTGGCCGCCGCCGTGGCTTTGGCGCAGCACCCATGCGACAGTGCGCCGTGCAACCAGGACCGGACGCAGGCCGATGGCAACGGAGAGACCGACCGCCGGCGACGCCGACGCGGTCCATACGGTGACGCTGCAGATCGGCGAGTCGGGCGAACCGATCAGGATCGCCCTGCCGACAGGCACCATCGCGCCCGAAGGCGTCCTGCCGGCGCTGCAGACCATCGCCGACGAGGTGGTGAGGCGCGGCATCGCCGCCGCCCGCGACCGCGGTCGCCCGATTTCGTGCACGGCAGGCTGCGCCGCCTGCTGTCGTCACCTCGCGGTGATTTCCGATGTTGAAGCGCGGGCGCTGGCCGGGCTGGTGGACCGCATGCCCGAACCGCGCCGCAGCCTGCTGCGCGCGCGCTTCGCGTCGGCAGCACAGCGCATGGCGGCGGCCGGCCTTGCGGCGCCGGCGCTCGCCATCGCGGCTCTGTCGGCGGCGCAGTTGCGGGCGCTGGCGGACGGCTACTTCCGGCAGCACATCGACTGTCCCTTTCTCGAGGACGAGCGTTGTTCGATCTATGACGAGCGGCCCCTGGTCTGCCGTCGCATGCTGGTGACGTCACCGGCGGAATTCTGCGCCGACCCTCACGACAGCCGCGTCCGCGCGCTGCGCCTGCCCAAACTGGCAGCGGCGACCCTGCTGCTGACCTCGGACGAAGACCCGCCGCAACCCGCCGCCGTGCCGCTGCCGCTCGCCCTTGACTGGGTGCAGGCCAACGCCGCCACCGTGCCGCCGCGCGGCGCCGACCAGTGGATGCTGCGCTTCGTACAACGGCTTGCCGACACTGAGGCCTGAGGCGCCGCGCCGCTCGGTGCGCCGCGGTGCCGGGCTGGATGCGATGACGATCAGTGGCTGCCATCGCGCCGCAGCCGGTTGCATCTGCCGCCGGCCCACGCTAACCGGCCTGCCAGGGGTCAGGGAGATCGCCATCATGAACCCGACGCCGGGGGCGCATGAGATGACCGACGGGGCGGTCTCGGCCGATATCCAGCTCAAGGTCGGCAGCAACGCGATCCAGACCCGGCTCACGGTGCCCGCCGCGCCGGTCAAGGGGCAGGCGGTTCTGCCGGCCCTGCACGTGCTGGTCGACGCGGTCGTCCGGGCGGCCGAGCAGGAACTCGAGGGCACCGGCCGACGCGTGTCCTGCACGGCAGGCTGCGCCGCCTGCTGTCGGCAGGCCGTCTCGATCTCCGCCATCGAGGCCTACCACATCGATGATCTGGTCGCGGCCATGCCTGAGCCACGCCGCCGTGCCGTCAGGGCGCGCTTCGCCGACGTGGGGCGCCGGCTGACGCAGGCCGGCCTCTACCAGCGCCTCATGGATCCCGGCGGCCTGACGGCCGACCAGCGCGAGGCGCTGGCGCTTGACTACTTTGCGTTGGGCATCTCCTGCCCGTTCCTCGAGGCGGAGGCCTGCACGATCTACGCCGACCGGCCGCTGGCCTGCCGCGAATACCTTGTGGCCTCGCCACCCGCCGGCTGCGCGACACCAGGCAGCGGCGACGTCGAACCGGTGCCAGTACCCTCACTGTCGCGCGCCCTCAGGCGCACGGCGCTGCGGGAGGCCGAGGCCAAGTCGCTGCCGCCATTGTCGCTGGCGCTCGACTGGGTGGCGGTCCATCCCGACGACCTGCCGCTGCGGTCCGGCCCGGACTGGGTGCGCGACATCCTGGGCCGTGCCAGCCGATGAAGCGGCATCGCCGCCGGCAACGACCACGTGCATTTCGGGCTCGGCCGGCCGTTCCGCACCGACGGTCACTGATCGAGCCTTGACGAACGTCCGCTGGCCCTGTCGGCAACCGGGACCGACCCGATGGCGGCGGCACCGGTGCCCGGCCGGGATGGGGGCGAACGCCATGTCGCCCGTCTGCGCGGTCTGAGGTAGAAGGGTCTTCAATCCTGTCGGAGCGGACGGCGATGACACCTGCAGCGGCGGCCGGCGACGGCGAGGAACGCCACACGGTAACGCTGCAGATCGGGGCCGGCGATCCGCTGCGCATCGCCTTGCCGCCGGGTGATGTCGCGGCCGAGGACATGCTGCCGGCGTTGCGCGTCTTGACCGACGCGGTGGTCGCGCATGCCGTGGCCTCGACCCAGGCCAAAGGCCGCCCCATCTCGTGCCGCCCCGGCTGCGCCGCCTGCTGCCGCCATCTGGTACTGCTGTCGGACATCGAAGCGCGGGTGCTGGCCGAGCTTGTCGCGAGCATGCCTGAACCACGACGAAGCGCCGTTCGGGCGCGCTTCGCCGCAGTGCAGGCGCGGATGGTGCAGGCCGGCCTCGCCGAGACCGCCGACAACGCCACCGACCTGCCCACCGACCATCTGCAAAGCCTGGCATACCGCTACTTCGGGCAGCGGATCGATTGTCCGTTCCTGGAGGACGAGCAATGCTCGGTCTATGCCGACCGGCCGCTCGCCTGCCGCAAGGTCGCGGTGACGTCGGCAGCCGAATTGTGTGCCGAACCGACCGATGACCGTGTCGCGTTCCTGCGCGTCGCGCCGGTCGGGACAGCCGTGCTGCTGGTGACGTCGGACGAAACGCCGCCGCGACCGTCGGGCGTGCTGCTCCCCAACATGCTGGATTGGGCTGCGGCCCACGCCGCGCCCGGCCCGCGACGCGGCGCCGACCACTGGATGCAGCGCTTCGTGCAGCGGCTGGCAAACAGTTAGGCTGGGACGCGGCGAACCCGACGCCGGGACGTACGCCACGGGGTTGTCGGGGCGACCGGCGCGCTATAATGCCGCCGAAGCGGTCGAGGGAGAGTTGCTGCGATGAGTTCAGCGCCCAGCGGGGGTGATGCCGGTAACGGGTCGGTTTCGGCCAACCTGACGCTGAAGATCGGCAACAACGAAATCCAGGCCCGCCTGACGGTGCCGGCCGCGCCGATCAAGCCGCAGGCGGTGCTGCCGGCGCTGCAGGCCCTGGTCAACGCCGTGGTCGACGCCGCCGAACGCGACTTGCAGGGCACGGGCCGAACCGTCTCGTGCAAGGCCGGCTGCGGCGCTTGTTGCCGGCAGGCGGTGCCGATCGCCGTCGTCGAGGCCTACCACATCCGGGATCTGGTCGAGGCGCTGCCGGAGCCGCGGCGCAGCACCGTCAAGCAGCGTTACGCCGACGCCAGCCGCCGGCTCAAGGCCTCGGGCCTGTACGACACGCTGATGAATGCTTCGGGCCTGTCGCTGCAGCAGCGCCAGCGGCTTGGTCTGGATTATTTCGCGCTCGGCATCGCCTGCCCGTTCCTCGAAGACGAGAGCTGCTCGATCCACCTCGACCGGCCGCTGTCGTGCCGCGAGTACCTCGTCACCTCGCCGGCCGAGCGGTGCGCGACACCGGAAATCGGCGTCGATCCGCTGAAGGTGCCGATGCTGTCGCACAGCCTGCAGCGCATCGGCACCAATGACGACCGGTACTGGATTCCGTTGTCGCTGGCGCTGGACTGGGTGGCGGCCCATCCCGATACCCTGCCGATGCGCAGCGGTCCGGACTGGGTACAGGACATCCTGAGCCGCATCGGCAGGCCGCCGCCGTCCGAGCCGGACGCTCCCGAGCCACAGCCGGACGCGAGCGCCACCGCGGCGGCGCCGGACGAGCAGACGCACAAGCTGTCGCTGCCCATGCCGGTGGGCGACGTCGCGGCCATCGACATGCTGCCGGCGTTCCGCACCTACACCGACGCCATGGTCGACGGCGCGATCGAGTACGCCGCGGCCCAGGGCCAGGCGACGTCCTGCCGCGAGGGTTGCGCGGCCTGCTGCCGCCAGTTCGTCGTGATCTCGACCACCGAGGCGCGGCGCATCGCGGCACTGGTCGAGGCCATGCCCGAACCGCGACGCTCGCAGGTGCGCGCCCGCTTCGAGCATGCCGACCGGCGCATCGCCGACTGGAGCGCCACGCTCGGCCACGGCCCCGGCGGGCCGCAGGGCAAGTGGACCAACCAGGAGCTGGCGGCATCGTATGTCGGCCTGTGGCTCGACTGTCCGCTGCTGGAGAACGAACGCTGCTCGATCTACGAGGAGCGCCCGCTGGTCTGTCGCGAGTATCTCGTGACCTCGCCGGCCGAACTGTGCGCCCGGCTGAACGAGCCCGGCGTGCAGGTCAAGCCCATCCCGCGCCTCTTCACCTCGCGGGCTCTGGACCACCTGCTGTCCGACGAGACGCCGCCGGCACCGTCGCGGATCGCGCTGGCGCAGGCGCTGCGCTGGGTCGCCCGCAACCCGCAGGAAACATCCGTGCTGCGCACGGCCGACGACTGGCTGCACCGCTTTCTCAGCAGGGTGCAGGAGGCCGGCGAGCTCGATCACGACCCGGCACCGCAACCGGTCGACACCGGCGCACCGCAGGCGGTGCCGCCGCCGGCGATGTCCGAACTCAAGGTCGACGTGCCGGCCGAGCCGGTGGCGGCGCGCGCCGTGCTACCGGCCCTGCGTGCCGTGGCCGACGCCGCCGTGCAGCACGCCGTCGCCCTGGTCGAAGCCCAGGGCCGGCGGATCTCCTGCAAGGCCGGTTGTGGCGCGTGCTGCGACCAGCTGGTGCCGATCGGCCCGGTCGAGGCGCACATGATCGCCGATCTCGTCGCGACATTGCCCGAGCCGCGGCGCAGTACGGTGCGCGCCCGCTTCGCCGCCGCCGAGGCACGGCTGGCGGCGTGGCCCCACCGGCCCGACCTCGAGAATGTCGACCGCCTGAAGGGCGAGGCCAAGTACCAGATGAGCCTCGACTACTTTCGTCTCGGCATCGCCTGCCCGTTCCTCGAGCACGGCAGCTGCTCGATTTACGAGGAGCGGCCGCTGGTCTGCCGCGAATACCTGGTGACGTCGCCGGCCGACCACTGTTCGCGCCAGGGCGATCCGACGGCGCCGATCAGCATGGTGCTGGTGACGCAGACCAACCACGCGCTGGCGCTGCTGCCGCACGACGATCCGGCCGACCTGATCCGCCTGCCGCTGACCCTGGCCCTGTCATGGAGCGCGGCCCATCCCGAGACGCCCGACCGGCGGCCGGGCCGGGTGTGGATGGAGCGCTTCGTCGACCGCCTGCGCCTGCTGGAGGAAAGCGCTCAGGCCCAGGCGAACCGAGCCGCAGGCGAGGCCTCATGAGTCAATCCGCACCGCCGGCCAATGTCCCCACGGTTGTCGTTGCCCTGAAATGGCATGTTGGTGACACGCCGCTGCCGCTGGAGCTGCCGGTCCCGGCAGCGCCGGTCGAGCCGCCGGCGGTGCTGCCGGCACTGCGGCGGCTGGTCGATCATGTCGTCGCGCACTCGGTCAACGAGCTTGAGGGCACCGGCGGGACGGTGAGCTGCAAGGAGGGTTGCGCTGCCTGCTGCCGCCAACTCATATCAATTTCCGATATCGAAGCCCATGCTATCGCCGAGACGATCGGGCGCATGCCCGAGTGGCGGCGCGCGCAACTGATGGAGCGCTTCACCGCCGCTGAGCGGTGGCTGACCGCCATCAAGCCCGCAGATGACATCATCGAAGCGCTCAACGGCGCCGAGCGCCGCGACTTCGCGATCGCCTATTTCAGGTACGGCGTGGCCTGTCCTTTCCTCGAGGATGAACGCTGCTCGATCTACCTCGAGCGGCCGCTGGTCTGCCGCGAATACCTGGTGCACACACCGGCCGAGCGCTGCTCCAGGGTCGGCGAAAGCGACATCGGCGTGGTCCCGACGAGCCACCCGTCGAAGGCACTGTTCCGGATGTCGAGCATTGACGACAAGCGCACCGAGACCCGCGTGCCGCTGTCGCTGCTGCCGTACTGGCTGGCGCGCCATCCCCGCACCTTCAAGCGGGCCGGTGGCGGCGACTGGATGATGCGCTTCGTACGCTCGATGGAGCAGGCCGATCTCGACGAGGAAGAGGCCTGGAGGAAGGCGCGAACCGCGCTCTCGCCCAGCGACGAAGCAGTCACATGAGTGATCTCGAAGTTTCCGCGACAGCAGTGCCCACCGTCGAGGTGAGCCTGCAATGGTTTGCGGGCGACACCCCGCTGAAAGAGGCTTTCACGTCATGAGCGAGCCGGACCAGGAGACCGAAGCTGGCGGCCCGTTGCCGCCCCTGCAGATGACGCTGCGCTGGTACGCCGGCGACGAGGAGTTGCCGGTCGACCTTCTGCTGCCGGCCGACCCGGTGGGACCGCAGGCCGTGCTGCCGGCGCTACAGAAGCTGGTCAACGAGGTGGTCGATGCCTCGGTCAAGGCGCTCGAGGCGACCGGCCGGTCGGTCAGCTGCAAGGCCGGTTGCGGCGCCTGCTGCCGGCAGATCGTGCCGATCTCCGACTTCGAGGCGCATGCCATTGCCGACGTGATCGCGCGCATGCCCGAGGCGCGGCGCGCCCATGTGCTGCAGCGCTTTGCCGACGCCGAGCGGCAGCTGGCCGCGATCAAGCCGCTGGACGACATCATCGCCGACATCAACGGGCCGGACCGCTACGACTTCGCGGTGGCCTATTTCGGCTACGGCGTCGCCTGCCCGTTCCTCGAGGACGAGAGCTGCTCGATCTACCAGGACCGGCCGCTGATCTGCCGCGAGTACCTCGTGCATACGCCGGTCGAGCGCTGTTCGACGGTCGGCCAGGGCGGCATCGGCGTGGTGCCGATCAGCCGCGCGTCCAAGGCGCTGTTCCGCATGTCGACGATCACCGACGAGGCGCCGAGCGAGACCCGCGTGCCGCTGTCGCTGGTGCCCTACTGGGTGGCGCGCCATCCCGCTGACTTCAAGAACACCAACGGCTCGGGCTGGATGGTGCGCTTCGTCGACGCCATGATGCAGTCCGACAGCGAGGAGGAAGCGGCCTGGCAGCGGGCCAAGAAAAAGGCCGCGGACCAGGCATCCTCGCCGGCCGGCTCGATGGTGGCGCCGGGCTGAGCGTCCGGCTTCCTGGCCGCGCGGCGCTGCCGGACGACGAGAAACCGTTTGACAGCATGCCGGCGTTGCCAAATAGTCCGCGCGCGATGATCAGGACCGCCACGATCCGACGCCGACGCGACATGCACCCTCACCCGGGGCCGCATGAGCGCGCGCGCAGGCATCGAGACTCGTAGTCGATCCCGCATCGTCGCCATCGCGAAAACGGCCACGGGCATCCCCCGTGGCCGTTTCGTTTTGTGGCCACGGCCGCCCCCTGCAACGAAAGGACGAGCCATGACCACGACCCCGCATGCGACGCAATCCCTGATGGACATCACCACCCGCCCCGACGCGGTGTTCGTGCGCGGCGAGGGCAGCTGGCTGAGCGACCATCGCGGCCACCGCCATCTCGACTTCGTGCAGGGCTGGGCGGTCAACACCTTGGGCCATTGCCCGCCCGAGATCGCGCGCGCCCTGGCGGCGCAGTCGGCCAGACTGATCACCCCCAGCCCGGCCTACTACAACGAGCCCTCGCTGCAGCTCGCAGGCTTGCTGACGCGCCACAGCTGCTTCGACCGCGTCTTCTTCTGCAACAGCGGCGGCGAGGCCAACGAGGGCGCCATCAAGCTGGCGCGCAAATGGGGCCGCGTTCACAAAAGCGGCGCCTACAAGATCATCACCTTCGAGAACGGCTTCCACGGCCGCACGCTGGCCACCATGTCGGCCTCGGGCAAGCCGGGCTGGGGCACGATGTTCGCGCCGCAGGTGCCGGGCTTCGCCAAGGCGCAGCTCAACGACATCGACTCGGTGGCGGCGCTGATCGATGACGACACCGTGGCGGTGATGCTCGAGCCGGTGCAGGGCGAAGGCGGCGTCGTGCCGGCATCGCCCGACTTCATGCGCGCGCTGCACGCGCTGGTGCGCCAGCACGGCCTGCTGCTGGTGTTCGACGAGATCCAGACCGGCATGGGCCGCTGCGGTCCGCTGTTCGCCTACCAGCACTACGGCGTCGAGCCCGACATCATGACCCTGGGCAAGGGCATCGGCGGCGGCGTGCCGCTGGCGGCGCTGCTCGCCAAGGAGGCGGTGTCGTGCTTCGAGCACGGCGAGCAGGGCGGCACCTTCAACGGCAATCCGCTGATGACGGCGGTCGGCGTTGCCGTCATGCAGGCGCTGCTGGCGCCCGGCTTCCTCGAGCATGTGCGGGCGGCGGGCGAGCACCTGTCGCGCCGGCTGACGACGCTGGCGGCCGAGTTCGGCATGAAGGGCGAGCGCGGGCTTGGCCTGCTGCGCGCCCTGATGCTGGCGGGCGACGACGGCCCGCGCATCGTCGAGGCGGCGCGCACGCTGCAGCCGGTCGGGCTGCTGATCAACGCGCCGCGACCCGACCTGCTGCGCTTCATGCCGGCGCTCAACGTCTCGCTGGCGGAGATCGACCAGATGATCGACCTGCTGCGCCAGGCGCTGAAGGCCATCGGCGCGCAGCCGCAGCCCAAGGCGGCCTAACTCCTCTGCTCCGGTCGCCGTCGTGCCGAGCGACATCGGCATGGCGGCCGCCGCCTCGAAAGGACAATGGCGATGACATCCCTCACGGTCTACGGCGCGCCGCGGACGCGCACGGTGCGCACGCTCTGGATGATGGCCGAGCTCGGCCTGCCCTACGATCTCGTTCCCATCACCACGCTCGACGGCGGCAACCTCAAGCCCGACTACCTCGCCGTCAATCCCGGCGGCAAGGTCCCGGCCATCGACGACGACGGCTTCGTGCTCAGCGAGTCGATGGCGATCAACCTCTATCTCGCCAAGAAATACGGCGGCGCGCTCTATCCCGGCACGGCGCAGGGCGAGGCGCGCGCCTGGCAATGGAGCCTGTGGGCGGTCACCGAGGTCGACAAGACCATCATCGACTGGGCGCTGCACAGCTCCGTGCTGCCCGAGGCCGAGCGTGATGCCAAGCGGGCCCGCGCCGCCCGCCTTGAGCTCGAGCGACCGCTGGCGGTGCTTGACGGCGCGCTGAAGGACGAACCGTGGCTGGTCGAGGGACGCTTCACCGTCGCCGACCTGAACGCCGCGGCGGTGATGTACCGCGCGTTGTGGATGGATCTCGACGACAAGCCGAACGCCCGCGACTGGCTGCATCGCTGCTGGGATCGGCCGGCCGCCCGCCACGCCCGCGCCCTGCGCGAATAGAGACGAGGAACCACCATGCGCCTGCTGTTTCTGCCCGGCGTCGGGGCCGACGGACGCGGCTTCTGGCAGCCGGTCGCCGACCGGCTGCCGGCGGCGTGGGACAAGATCTTCTTCGACTGGCCGGGGCTGGGCCGCATCCCGCCGGCGCCCGACGTCAACAGCTTCGACGACCTCGTGGCGCGCGTCGCGGCGCGGCTCGACGCGCCCGCGGTGCTGCTGGCGCAGTCGATGGGCGGCGTCATCGCCGTGCGGGCAGCGCAGCGACGGCCGGAAAATGTTGCGGCGCTGGTGCTGACGGCGACGTCCGGCGGCATCGACCTGGCGCCGTTCGGCGTCAGCGACTGGCGGCCGGCGTACCGCGTTGAGCATCCGGCCGCGCCGGCCTGGGTCTACGACCGCGGCCCCGACCTGTCGGCGACCCTGGCGGCGCTCGACGTGCCGGCGCTGCTGGTCTGGGCGACGCGGGACGCGCTCAGCCCCGCGCCGGTCGGCCGCCACCTCGCCGGCCTGCTGCCGCGCGCCCGCCTGCTGGAACTCGACAGCGACGACCACTGGGCGGCCCGGCTGCAGGCCGACGTCGTGGCCCCGGCGATCGAGCAGCACGTGCGCGCCGCGCTGTCCGCCGGGTGACGGCAGGGCGGGGCCAGGTCCCGCTGTCCCGGATCGTGCCTTCTCCACGCCAGTGGGGAAGGTGGCCGGAGGCCGGATGGGGAGCCGACGTGATCGTCGTGGCAACGGTCTCGTGGGCTCCCCTCCGGCCCTTCGGGCCACCTCCCCACGCCAAGGCGTGGGGAGGAAACCGTGACCGCCGCCATGTACCGCGGCGCTGCCGGCGATGACCCCCGGCACAAAAAAAGACGGGCGGTGCCGTGGGGTGCGCCGCCCGTGGGTGTCGCTCAATGCCACGACACCTGCGTCCGGATCCGATGCCGCGGGGTTGGGACCGTTCCGGACCGCGTTCCATCCCGCCGATTTGCGCCGGCGGCCTGCCCCTCCCTGAGGCGCGGCCGCCGGCAAGGGCCCCTCGCCCTGTATTCCCCATCTGACCGCCGGCCGCCGCCGCGGCGCGGCCCGCGTGCGTTCCCTACTCGTCGTCCTCGCCAGCGCCGGCGGCATCCATCAGCGCGTTGGACAGGATGCCGGCGTTGGTGCGCACGGCCGTCTCGATCGCCGTCGCCACGTCGGGATGGTCGCGCAGGAACTGCTTGGCGTTCTCGCGGCCCTGGCCGATGCGCTGGCCGTCGTGGGAGAACCACGAGCCCGACTTCTCGACGATGCCGGCCTTCTGGCCGAGATCGATCAGCTCGCCGGTCTTGGAGATGCCCTCGCCGTACATGATGTCGAACTCGACCACCTTGAACGGCGGCGCCACCTTGTTCTTCACCACCTTGACGCGGGTCTGGTTGCCGACCACCTCGTCGCGCTCCTTGATGGCGCCGATGCGCCTGATGTCGAGCCGCACCGAGGCATAGAACTTCAGCGCATGGCCGCCGGTGGTGGTCTCCGGATTGCCGAACATGACGCCGATCTTCATGCGGATCTGGTTGATGAAGATCACCAGCGTGTTCGACTTGGCGATGGAGGCAGTGAGCTTGCGCAGCGCCTGGCTCATCAGCCGAGCCTGCAGGCCGGGCAGCTGTCGCCCATCTCGCCTTCGATCTCGGCGCGCGG
>JAHCJT010000130.1 GCA_026126245.1 Alphaproteobacteria bacterium | reverse complement strand
AACTTCGCCGGCCTCGACGTCAGCGGCATCTCGAGCACCGGCGCCACGACGCTCACGTGGGAGTTCGTGAAGCGGCTGCGTGATGCCATCAAGGGGCGCCTCGTGCTCAAGGGCATCCTGGCGCACGAGGACGCGAGCCTGGCGGTCGATCACGGCGTCGACGGCCTGATCGTGTCCAACCACGGTGGGCGCGCCGAGGACAATGGTCGCGCCACCATCGAGGCGCTGCCCGAGATCGTGCAGGCGGTCGGCGGCCGCATGCCCGTGCTGGTCGACGGCGGCTTTCGCCGCGGCACCGACGTCGTGAAGGCGCTGGCGCTGGGCGCGCGTGCCGTCGCCATCGGCCGGCCCTGTCTGTGGGGCCTCGGCGCCTTCGGCCAGGCCGGCGTCGAGCGCGTCCTGCAAATCCTGCGCCGCGAGACGTTCGCCACCATGCAGCAGATGGGCGCGCCGACGCTGAAGGACCTGACGCCGGCGATGGTCACGCGCGCGTAGGTGACAGCCAGGCACGGCGACGCCCCTGGCCGACGCTTGCCGGCGCTAGGATGTCGCGCGCGCAGCATCGTGCCTGCCAGTGTACACTTCTCATAGTTGTATTTCATTTCGGATACTGTCGTCGTGCTTGACGGGCCGGCCGGGTTGGCGCATTCTTTTTTCATGCGCGCACTTGGTCGACTGCTCATACCGGCGATGGCGATCGCGCTGGCATCCGGCGCAACGGCACAGACTCCGCCATTCTCAACCGACAAAACCAGCGCCAAAGAGCTGGCACGCATGTGCGTCTCGCGCGACGCCGGATTGCGCGAGCTGTGCCTGGCGTATTTCCAGGGCCTGCGGGTCGGCCTGCTGATGGGCAGGATTGTCGAGCTGAAGCCAAATTGCCTGCAGAACGTCCCGGATGCGGATGCCATGGCACTCGACATGATTCACAGCCTGGCGGATTCACCAAAACTGCAAAACGAGCCGGCTGACATCGCTGTCGCGGTAATCCTGGTCAGGAAGCAGGGCTGCCGCCTGTACTCGAACGAAGAGAGGACACGCTACCGGTTGGTCGTCACGACAAGCATCTCGGTCAAGACTGACAATCGCGAGGCCTTGTTGGTGCAGCACGAAACCCACATGTTGGCCGGCGGTGCCAGCGACTGCGAGACAATGAAAAAAGACTTCGGCAAAGCCATCGTCAGGGACTTGCAGCCGGCCATCGTGAATTTCTGGAAACCGCTGCTCAACGTCATGGCTGACCATATGGTGGTCGACAGCGAGGTGATCTGCCGCAAAGGCTAGCCCGCCTGCTGCCAGCGGCGCGCCCTGGCCCGCCGCGATCGATCGTCCGAGACGGCCGACAGACGACATGAGAAGCCGCTGGTACCGGGCCTGACGGCGTTCCCTGCCCAGCCTGCCGCGCGCCGGTCCGCGACGATCGGCGATCCGCCGGACGGCCAACCGGCGGCGCCGTCATTGACGGTCGCAGACCCCGGGCCTATCGTCGGGCATCAAACAATATCTGCGGACAGTCAATGTCCTGCTGCCCGGGGAGGCGTCGATGAGCATTGCAGTTCGTCCTGTACCGGCCGTGGTCGCGCTCGCCGGCGGGCTGGCGATATCGGCGCCTGCCGCACGCGCGGGTGAGACCATTCTCTTCAATTGCTTCTTTCCGCCACAGCATTTCATGTGCACCGAAATGGTGCCCGAGCTGGGCAACCGCATCGACAAGGCGACCGAGGGGCGGGTCAAGCTGCGCATCCCGCCCAAGAGCGTCGCGGCGCCGCCGGACCAGTACGACGCGGTCGTCAACGGCGTGGTTGACGGCGCGCTGCAGTTCAACACGTTCATCGCCAATCGCGTCAGCGGCGTGCAGGTCGCCCACTTGCCGTTCGTCGGCTCCGAGGATTCCGAACCGGCGTCCGTGGCGCTGTGGCGCACCTACCAGAAATTCTTCGCCGACAAGGGCGAATACAAGGACGTGGTGCTGCTGAGCCTCTTCGCGTCGAACGGCGGCGAGTTCGCCTCGACCATCGACAAACCGATTCGCACGGTCGAGGACATTGCCGGTCGCAAGATGTGGGCGCTGCCGGGCACGACCGCCAATGTGATCAAGGCGACCGGCTCGCCGGTGGTGTCGGGCCCGGCCGTGCAGATGCTGGAGATCATCTCCAAGGGCGTGGTCGACGGTTACACAGGCGTGCCGACCAGCTCGACCGAGCAGTTCAAGCTGACGCCCTATACGAAATCGATCACGGAGTTCTCGCGCAAGATCTTCCAGCCCTCGTTCTCGTTCTTCGTCAGCAGCAAGAAGTGGGCGAAGATCGACAAGAAGGACCAAGACGCGATCCTGGCCGCGACGGGCGGCGACTATGCGCGCTGGATCGGCGCGCTGCAGGACGTCAAGCACAAGGCCAACGTCAAGCAGGTCTTCGCCGCCGGAGTCAAACGCATCGAAGGCGCCGATGCCGAGCTGGAGAAACTGGTCAAGCTCGGCCAGCCGATCGTCGACGACTGGATCAAGAAGGTCGGCGACATGAAGGTCGACGGCAAGGCGGTGATCGAGTTCTACCGCAAGGCCATCGTCGAGGAACGCGCCAGGGTGAAGAGCTAGGCGCCGGCGCGCGGCGCCCGCATGTTCCGCCGCCTCTTCCTGCTGGCAATGCGGCTGCTCGGAATCGTGTCGAGCACCGCGTTGCTGGCGATGATGCTGCTGACGTTCGCCGACGTCATCGGACGCTACGGCTTCCATCACTCGATCTTCGGCACCGCCGAGATCGTCGAATACCTGATGGTGATCACGATCTTCGCCGGGCTGGCCTTCACCACGGCGACCAACGACCACATCACGATCACCATGTTCGACGGTTTCATCGAGCGTCACGCCGCCGACCTGCGGCGCTGGTCGGTGGTGCTGTTTTCGGTCTTCAGCTACCTGCTGGTCACCGTGGAGCTGCTGCGCTACGGCCTCGATCTGTACGGCACCGACAAGCGGTCGACCGTGCTCGATCTGCCGCTCTGGGTGCAGCCGATCGGGGCGGCCGTGCTGCTGCTCGTCGGCGGCGTGCTGCTGGTCAGCGGCGTTCTGTGGAGCCGCGGTCACTTCGACCTGCTGCGCCGCGAACTGTTCCGTAACGGCGACGGCGTTCCGTAGACCGCGCCATGCTGCTTGCCGTCATCGCTTTCGCGATCCTGCTGCTGCTGTGCTTCTACGGCCTGCCGCTGGGATTCGCGACCCTGATCGTCGGCCTGGTCGGCTTCGCCTTTACCCGCGACTGGAACTGGCATGGCGCGGTCACGATGATGTCGCAGCAGATCATGGAGTTCGGCGCCAACTACGGCCTGTCCGTGATCCCGCTGTTCATCCTGATGGGCGTCTTCATTCATCGTGCCAACATCTCCGAAGACCTCTACCGCGCGGCGCACGCGCTGGTGGGACGGCGGCCCGGGGGCCTGGCCCAGGCGACCGTGCTGGCCTGTGCCGGCTTCGCCGCCGTCTCCGGCTCCTCGCTTGCCACGGCGGCGACCATGGCCAAGGTGGCGATGCCGCACATGCGGCGCTACCGCTACGACGATTCGCTGTCCTCGGGCGTGATCGCGGCCGGCGGCACGCTGGGCATCATGATCCCGCCGTCGGTACCGCTGGTGATCTACGGGCTGGTCGCGGAGCAGGACATCGGCAAGCTGTTTATCGCCGGCATCCTGCCCGGCATCCTGCTGACCGGGCTATTCATGGTCGCCGTGGCGGTGACGGTGCTGCGCCGGCCGGCGGCCGGGCCGGCCGGCGAGGCGGTGCCGCGCGAGGAACGCTACCGTGCCTACGCCAAGATCTGGCCGGTCCTCGTGCTTTTCGTGTTGGTGCTGGGCGGCATCTATCTCGGCGTCTTCACCCCGACCGAGGCCTCCGGCATCGGCGCCACGGGCGCCGCCGTGTTCGCCGTGCTGCGCGGCTACATTCGCACCTGGCGCGATCTCTACGAGGTGCTGCTCGACACCTGCAGGACGACCGGCGGCCTGTTCATGGTGATCTTCGGCGCCCAGGTGTTCGCCAACTTCATCAACCTCTCGGGCCTGCCCTACGAACTGGTCGACCTGGTCAAGAGCATGCACCTGTCGCCGATGGGCGTCGTGATCGCGGTGTGCGTCATCTGCATCATCCTCGGCATGATCTTCGAGGCGGTCGGGCTGCTGCTGCTGATCGTGCCGGTCTTCCTGCCGACCCTGATCGGCATGAACGTCGACCTGATCTGGTTCGGGGTCGTCATGGTGCTGGTCGTCGAGATGGGCCTCATCACGCCGCCGATCGGCATGAATGTGTTTGTCGTGCGCACCGTGGTCGCCGACATCGCGCTGTGGCCGATCTTCCGCGGCGTCATGCCGTTCGTGGTCGCCGATTTCGTGGCGCTGGCGCTGCTGCTGCTGTTCCCCGTGATCGCCGTCGCGCTGATCTGACGCGACGCCGGTGGCAGCCCGCCGGCGCGCGGCTCAGTCGGGCATGACCTCGACCAGACAGAGCGCCGAGCGGAAGGTGTCGGCAATCGTGACGGCAAGGCCGGCCGCCAGCATCTCGCCGGACGCCTCGACCACCTCGCCGGAATAGAACGCGGCGCGATAGCGGCGGGCGGCGTGCAGGCCGGGCAGACGGAAGACCCGCTTCGCCTCGGGGCCGGCCAGACGGAAGCAGAACAGCACGCCGGTCGACCCGTCCTTGGCGGCATACCAGACCGCCGCCCACGCGCCATTGCCGTCCGGCGGCGGCGGGCGTGTCAGGAAATACTGGTCGCCGTGCTGGATGATGGCGCGCAGCCGCGTCTTGTAGAGCGCGACATGCCGCGCCGCGACCTGCAGGTCGGCGCCCGACCAGTGTTCGATCGGGGCGCTGATGCCGAAGCTGCCGAGCATCGCCACCCGCAACCGCAGTTGCAGGTCGCCGCGCGGCTCGACCCTGGGTACCTGCCGGCCGCCGGCATCGCCCGGCCAGTCGATCAGCCAGTCGTTGCACATCACCGCCGGGTGCGCGAGCTGGGTGCCGAAGTGGATGGCCAGCTTGCGCAGCGGCCCGACCTGGTCGCTGATCCAGTTGACGTGCGCATGCGCCAGGATGCCGCCGTCCATGCGCCCGCCGCCGCCGGCGCATGTCTCGAGGATCAGATCGGGAAAGGCGGCGCGAATCGCGTCGAACAGCCGGTAGAGCCCCTCGTAGTGCGCCACCAGCACCGCCTGCTCGGTCAGCGCCTCGGGCAGGCCGGGCGCCCAGCCGCCGGCGCCGATCTCGCTGTTGAAGTCCCATTTCATCCAGTCGACGCCGACCGCCCGCAGGATCCGCGTGACGCGATCGAACACGTGCTGCCACGCCGCAGGCACACCGAGATTGAGCACGGCGCGCGCGCCGGCAGCCGGCGCCTTGCCGCCGATGTGATGCAGCCACTCGGGATGATCGCGCCGGATCGACGAGGCGGGCGCGATCACCTCGGGCTCGAACCAGACGCCGAACCGCAGGCCTTGCTGGCGGCACCGCGCGGCGACCTCGCGCAAGCCGTAGGGAAAGCGACGGCGGCTGACGCGCCAGTCGCCGGTACGCTGGTCCCACTCGGCGTCGGACTCGCCGTCGTCGGTGCGCGACCACCCGGCATCGACGACGAATGCCTCGCATCCCAGCCGCGCGACAATCGGCACCAGCGGCAGCAGCGCCTCGGCCGTCGGCTGGCCGCGCAGCGAGTACCAGCAATTGTACTGCACGGGGATGACGCGATCGGGGTCGGGCCGGCGCGCCCGGCGGTAGTCGTGCAGGCGCCGCGTCGCCAGGCCGGGCGCCCCCTCGAACCGGCCGAACAGCACCGTCGGCAACGCCAGACTGCCGCCGGGCTGCAGGCGGTGATGGAACTGCCAGTTGTTGAGGCCGCCGAGCAGCATGGTGGCGCCGTCGCGACGCGCGACGCGCAGCGTCCAGTTGCCCGACCAGAAGATCTGGCAGACATAGCTCGCCGCCGCGGCATGCAGCAGCACGTGCGGCTGGAAATCGAACCCGGTCATACCGGCGCGGCTTTCCAGGACGATCGCCGCCTCGCCCGGCCGCACGCGCTGGATGTCGGTCTCCGTCTCCCAGCCGCCCGCCAGGTAGGTCATCCGCCTGATCGGTTCACGGATCGCGACGGACAAGGCCAGGGTGGCCGTGATGTCGACCGGGCCGTCGGTGCCGTCGTGGCGCACCCGGGTGCGCCGGGTCAGCATGCCGCTGGCCGGGTCGAAGTCGAAATGGACTTCGGCCCGCAACGGATGCTGGGCGGCCCGCAGCTCGAGGACCAGCGTCCGCGCGTCGGGCTGGCGCCAGGCATCGACCTCCCACGACACCGGCTGGCGCTGCCGGCCGACGGCGATCAGCGCCTCGCGCCCGTCGTCGATGCCGTCGTGCAGCGCCGTCGTCGCCGCCGCCTGATCGAAGCAGTCGACAGTGAGCACCGCGCCGCGCACCGCAATCTCGAAGCGACTGGGCGGGCAAAGCCAGACGCGGCTCGGCGATGGCGCCGCGCCCTGCGCCAGCGCGGTGCGCACGACGCCCGGCAGGCCGGCCCATCCTGCCATGGCCGCGCCGGCGGTCAGAAAGGCCTTGCGCTTCACGATCGGGTCCTCGTCGCGCAGGGTTGCCGATACGGCCGCTGTCGGCAAGCCGTGCCGCCGCGGGCCAACCCCGGCCATCGCCACGGATCGCGAGGCACGACCGCCGATCTATGGCATTCTTCGCCACGCGCAGCCGCAACGGCAGGGCACCATGATTCCCGTCATCGAACCTCGGCATGACCTGACGCCGGCGGAAATCGCCGAGGTGGAAGACCGCCTCTACGGCCACAACAGCGCCGCGACCGGCCGTTACGATGGCAGGACAATGGGTTTCGCGATCCGCGACGAGACCGGCCGGATGGTGGCGATCACCGCCGGCTACACCTGGGCCGGCGTGTCGGAAATCAAGCAGATGTGGGTCGACCAGGCCTATCGCGGTCGGGGCTATGGTCGCGCGCTGTTGCAGGCGATGATCGAGGAGGCCCGACGGCGTGGCGTGGCGCGCATCTGGGTGGCCAGCTACGACTTCCAGGCGCCCGGCATGTACGAGAAGGCCGGCTTCCAACGCATGGCCGTCTTCGAGGGCTGGCCGACCGGCCACGTCAACGTGGTCCTCTGCATGACGCTGGCGCCGGCGTGAAAGGCGGGTCCGCCGGCGCGCACCGGCGACGCACCACCGCGACGTCATGCCCGTCGCCCGTCGGCAATTTGTCGCCCTTGTCGCGCAGTGCGCATCGGTGCTCGCCGCCGGCTCGGCAATTCGGCTATATGGGCGCACCGCCGTTTCCGAGGTCCGCCGCCAGACGATGATCACCCGAAGTGAGACCAGCCATCGACGCAGGATGCCGCCGCGCCCGTGTTCCGCCGACCTGACTGCCGCGCCCGGCGCCGCGCTCGGACCCGACACCCTGGACACGATCGCCGGACACAAGCTGCGCACTGGCGTGTCGTACCTCCTGTGGCCGCTTCTGATGGCCGGGGCTATCGCGACGAACTACGCCGGCATGCGGACCGCGCACCCGATCCTCTGTTTCAACGCCAGCTATTTCCTGCTGGCCGGCGCCCTGTTCCTGCTCGAACGGGTCATGCCGCACGAACGGCGCTGGCTGTCCGACGACGGCCAGCTGATGCCCGACCTGGGCCATACGCTGATCAGCAAGTCGGCGGTGCAGGTCCTGATCGTGGTCGTGGCCGTCATCGGCCTGACCGATGCCGTCGAGCCGACCGGCGCGGCGTGGTGGCCGCGGGCCTGGCCGCTGGCGGCGCAGGTCGTACTGGGCCTGGCCATCGCCGAGATCGGCTTCTACTGGGCCCACCGGCTGTCGCACGAATGGCCGGTGCTGTGGCGCTTCCATGCCGTCCACCACAGCGTGAAGCGCCTGTGGTTCGTCAACACCGGGCGCTTCCATTTCGTCGACACCATCATCAGCGTCGCCTTCGGGCTGACCCTGGGCCTGGCCGTCGGCGTGCCCAAGGACATCATCGTCTGGGC
Organism: Alphaproteobacteria bacterium; assembly: GCA_026126245.1. Taxonomy (GTDB): domain Bacteria; phylum Pseudomonadota; class Alphaproteobacteria; order Reyranellales; family Reyranellaceae; genus Vineibacter. The sequence continues at coordinate 5,221 of JAHCJT010000130.1, read as the reverse complement.
GAGCGCGATCACCGCCTACGCGGGCTTGCTGACCCACTGCAACGTCGAGATGCGGCTCGGCTTTCTCAACTATCTGTTCAACACGCCCAGCCTGCATCGCTGGCATCATTCGATGGTGCCCGAGGAAGGCAACAGGAACTACGGCGAGAACCTGATGTTCTGCGACCAGCTGTTCGGCACGTTCATCAACCCCGACCGCCGGCCGCCGGCCGACATCGGTATTCGCGAGCCGATGCCGGCCACGCTGTTGCAGCAGATCCTGCAGCCGTTCCGCCGCCGGCCGGCGCCGCCGAGCCACTGAACCCGACCCGTCGCTCACGGGGCACGCATAGAGGGTGCGAAGGCCGCGTGCCGGACGGCACCGTCCTGTTGCCCGGCAGATGCAGGACCTGCTGACCACTGGCGGCACACCCGGCCAATGCTAGTATTCCGGCCGGGAGGCGCCGGCGCCGACGGACGGCCACAAGGCCTGTCATCGCAAAGAGACCGGCGGACGGGGGCACATGCCCGCGACAGCGACGACGCGCCTGAGGCACGCCCGGCCTAGGCTCGATCACCTCGACGAGGCGATCGAATGAGGCGGCGTGACGTCCTCACGCTCGGCGGCACCGCCGCGCTCGTGCCGTCGCTGCCGACGATGGCCCAATCGGCGATGCCGGTGGTCGGTTACCTCAGCGCGGGTTCGCCGGAGATGTCGACGCTGAACGTATTCCAGTTCCGCGAGGGCCTGAGGGAGGGCGGCTACACCGAGGGCCGCAACGTTGCCATCGCGTTCAGGTGGGCCGACGGACGGTACGAGCGGTTATCGGCGCTGGCCGGCGAGCTGGTGGCGCGCAACGTGGCGGTGATCGTCGCCATGGGCACGCCGGCAGCGCGGGCCGCCCTGCAAGCGACGCGCGAGATACCTGTCGTCTTCCAGAGCGGCGCCGACGTCGTGCAACGCGGCCTGGTGGCCAGCCTGAACCGGCCGGGCGGCAACGCTACCGGCATCACGCTCAACCTTCTCGACCTGGCGCCAAAACGGTTGGAACTCCTGCGAGATCTGGTGCCGAGAGCCAGATCGGTGGCCTATCTCCGCAACCCCGATGTGCCCTCGCCCGACCCGCAACTTCGCGACGTGCAGGCGGCGGCGCGTACCATGGGGTTGGCCTTGCTGGTCGTGGAAGCCCGCAACGCCGGCGATATCGAAGCGGCCTTCGCCCGCCTTGCCCGGCCGCGACCGGACGGGCTGATCGTCGCGTCCGACTGGCTCTTCCTCGTCCAGAGCGAACAGATTGCAGGGCTGGCGACCCGGCTGGCGATCCCGGCCGTCTCGGACTTCGGGGCATTTGTCACCGCCGGCGGCCTGGCAAGCTACGGACCGGATACCGATGCCCTGATGCGAACGCTGGGTGTCTACACTGCCAAGGTGTTGTCCGGCGCCAGGCCGGCCGACCTGCCGGTCCAGCAGCCGACCAAGTTTGAGCTGGCACTGAACCTGAAGACGGCCAAAGCACTCGGTCTCACCATCCCGCCCGCTATCCTTGCCCGCGCCGACGAGGTGGTCGACTAAGGGGGCGCAAGATCATCGGCGCGAAAACCGGGCCGCGTCCAGAAAGCGCGCCGACTGTCTGTCGGCTCTTTCGACAGGTCCGCCATCCAAGGGGAAACCATTGTCATGGATTGGCGAAATCTGGAGTCATTTTCCTTTGGCGATGGCCCCGACCTGGCGAACCGGCTGCTTGACCTCGTCCTGTCAGGCAAGAAACGCGCGACCTGCTGGGCCGAGAGCCAGGGCCTGCTGTCTGCCGAGGTCGGCAAGATGATGGTGGTCCTGGACGGGCAAGGCGTACCGCGGGCCGTTCTCAAGACGATCGAACTGACAAAGCGACGCTTCGACGAGGTCGATGCGGCTTTCGCCTACGACGAAGGCGAGGGCGATCGGTCGCTGCAGTACTGGCGCGAAGCACACACAAGGTACTTCACGAGGCTCGGAAGATTCGCGCCGGACATGATGCTGTGGTGCGAGCGGTTTGAACTTGTCGAGCGCATCGGCTAGGCGCGCCCACGCGGAACCGGCGCGCACGGCCGACGACGCCTGCCGCTGCCGCGACCGCCGGGGCTGGCGGGCGCCGGCCCATACCGCAGCCGGGACTATTGCAGTCCGGCGCGCGGTGAGGTTGGATGGCCGCAGCAGTCGGGCGCGGGCGCGTCAGCAGGGTTCGGACCGGTCGCGCCGCGCACGATCGAGTACAAGCGTGCATGGGCGCCGCGTCGCGAGGGCTCAGCCGTCCCTCTCGCGGCATGGCGCGCCATCAGAACGTGGACGACGCCGGTCGCTTGCTCGACCACGGCGCTGTCCGTTCCGACCAGCAGGCGACAGCCATGGAAGACTTCTTCGTACCTGACACCGAATTTCCGGACGGGCCGACCATCCCGGAATTCATCGGGGTCGCGCTGTACTGGGTCGGCTGGGCCGCGATGATCTTCTTCGGGGTCGCGGCCATCGGCTTCACGGTCGAGCACATCATCACGCAGGGCGAGCTGGCCGGCGCCTTCATCGTCGTCGTCATCAGCCTCGCCGCGGCCGTCGGCAGCTGGCTGCTGGGCCGCGCCGCGCTGTACCTGTTGACGGACAAGTGACGGGCAAGTGACGGGCAGGCCGTCAGTTCGCCGGCTTGGCCTTCCACGCGCGGGCCAGTCGCCGGGCCTCGGCGAGTTGTGCCGGCTTCATCTTGGCCGCCACCCTGTCGCGCCATAGGCCCGCCTCCTTGTGGCCGCGCGCCTCGGCGAGACTGAGCCACAGGTGCGCCTGCACGAAGTCCTGCGCCACGCCCGGGTTGTCGAAGTACATCATGCCGAGTTCGTACTGGGCGATGGCGAAGCCGCGGTCGGCGGCACGCTGGTACCACTTCATGGCCTCGGCGGGGCTCGGCGCCACGCCCTGGCCGCCGATAGACATGACGCCGAGCCGGGTCATGGCGCCGGCATCGCCCTGGGCGGCGGCCAGCCGGTACCACTTGGAGGCCTCGACGAAATTCCGCGGCACGCCCTGGCCGATGTAGTACATGACGCCGAGGCTGTATTGCGCGGCCGCGATGCCCTGTTCGGCAAGCGGACGATACAGCCGCAACGCCGCGGCGTAGTCCCTGCGCTGGTAGGCCGCCGCCGCTTCGTCGATCGGCCCGGCCGCCATCGACGCAACAGAATCCAGCGACAGCACCGCCGCCATCAGCGCGGCCTTGAGCATTGCCCGCATGCCGGCCTCCGTCGTTACGTTCCGCGATCTTGCCGTAAGACACGGCGCGCGGAAACCTCGGCGCCGCCAGATTTCAGTTAGTGCTCCGCCGGGCAGCCCGAGCATCGCGTTGGCTCCAGCATGGGCCGATGACTTCGATATGCAATGGTCCGCCGCGGCGCTGTTCGGCGATGGCCTGTCGGTGCGCGACATGGCCGGACCTTCTGCGCGATGCTCTCCTCCATATCCGTGAGAACCGCTCCCGCTACCATCGTCATTGTAATCTGTCCCTCAGAACCTTCGCCGATCGGTGTCATGGTCGAACGAGGCCACTCAAAGCGAGCTCCGATCGCGCTTGATTGCGACGAGGCGTATGCTTCCTTTGGCTGAATGCCACGACCTTCTCAGGCGTGAAGGAACTACAGGGAGCGAGCACGACATGGCGGACGATAAGAAAAAGGTCGGTAGACAGGACAGGAACCTGATCAGCTCCAAGGAGAGGTACGAAGTCGACTACGCGGTCAAGCAGTTGCAGAAGCAGGTTCCCGACGCGACGAGGCAGGCGGCGAAAGAAGCCTTCACCAAAGCCGCGAAGAAGATAAGTCCGAGTGAAGGGAGAGAAAAAATCATGCGCGAGGCGCTGAAAATCCTCAAGAGCTAGGCGGTGTCGGCATAAGGGCCGTACCCACTAGGTACACGGTGGATATTCCCGATTGAGTGCGTGTATGCAACCGTCGAGGTGACGACCAAGCTTACCACAACGAAAATTAGGCAAACCATGCAGGCGATCCAAGGGATCAGGGCCATGAAAGGCAGCAAGCGATATGTGACGTATAAGCGGGAAAAATCCAGGCGGAAGCCTGTTAGGCCCACCTTCGAGACGCTCGGTGGTTTCGCACCACGTTCCTATCTCTTCGCGTTTGACACGGACTTCAATGAGCAAGAGAGGGTGGCAAATGCGCTGAGGTCTGTGCCCGGATCGTTTCTGCACGGAGCGGCCATCATGCACAAGAAGTGGAGCTTTTGGCAGGAAGCGTACAATCGACGGCTGACGTTTCGCACCGTCAAGGATGACCAGAGCGTGATGTCGCGCTTCCTGTGGCGTGTAAGATATGGGGTTGAGAGTCTGCCCATGGCGGTCGGCGCCATCGTCAAGTATCTGCCTCGAGAAATCAGCGATGAAGGTGTCCCGCTATAGTTGCAGCCGGGGGAGTATCGCGTGAACTGGCGAGACTACCAAAATCAATGCGCCGTGCTCTTTGAGAGCCTTGGCTGTGATGTGAAGATCGAGGCCACGGTTGAAGGAGTTCGCGGCACCCACAAAATCGATGTATTGGTCACATTCAATCGGTTTGGAATACAAACCAAGTGGATCTTGGAGTGCAAGAGCTGGAAGACCAAGGTCCCTAAGGAGAAAATTCTGGTGCTCAAACAAATAGTGGAGGACGTCGGTGCCGATCGCGGCATTCTCGTGTCTCGGTCTGGCTATCAGAGTGGTGTGGTTCGAGCAGCTCACAAGGTGAATATCACCTTGATGAGCCTCGATGACCTTAAAGAGGCCGCCCACGGCGACCTATTATTGTTTCTGCTTCAAAATCTAGAGCGGAAGGCCACCGAACTAAGTCGCAAGCTGCACTCTCTGTTCACGAACGAGAAGCTCAACGCCAATATGAGCACGTGGAAGCTCAATCCCGGCGTTGATGGAAAGTCAGTTCAGAGAGCCATTGCCGACTTGTCTGTTCTCAAATTTGGTTTCGATCAAGTCAGGCTTGGACAGTCACGATTCCCCGTAAAATTCGATCCATCAGGTACCAGAGTGGTTCGGGCGGAAACACTTGAAGAATTTGTGGACCTCGCCGCGAAGTTGGTTGATGACGTGCAATTGCTCGTAGATGTGTCGCTCGCCGCCGGTACGACCTAGCGCTGCCCTTCCTGGGCAATGCGCATCACCCACAGCATCACCTGGCGCATCGCGCAGTTACCGCGATTTTGCTGTAGATCAGA
>JAHCJT010000013.1 GCA_026126245.1 Alphaproteobacteria bacterium | reverse complement strand
ATCGATAAAAACCAGTTTTATATACAAAAAAGTGCAGTCGCGGCCTTTTAGGGGCGGTAAATTCGGCCCCGCAACGCACCGGCGCGCCGGCTTGATGGCCAGCCTCGGCGGCTACACGCCGGCCGGCTTGCGCGGCGGCCACATGCGCGCCAGATCGCCGGTCGGGTTGGAGAAGGTCGCGAAGTCGTCGCGGGCGCGCGTCTGGTGGAAATGCGCCAGCGCCCACACCACGGTCGGGAACGCCAGGTTCTCCCACGGGATGTCGTCCCAGCGGACCAGGGCGACCTCGGTGCTCTCCGGCCCCGGCGCGATGTCGGGCGAGGCCAGCCGCGCGCGGTACATGATCTGCACCTGGCCGATGCGCGCGATGCTGTAGACCGCCAGCAGGCGGTCGATCTCGATGGTGGCGCAGGCTTCCTCGATCGCCTCGCGCTGAGCCGCCTGCTCGGCGGTCTCGCCGATCTCCATGTAGCCGGCCGGCAGGGTCCAGTAGCCCTTGCGCGGCTCGATCGCGCGGCGCGCCAGCAGGATGCGGTCGTCGGCCATCACGACCGATCCGGCGACGATCTTCGGATTCTGGTAGAGCACGAACTTGCAATCGTCGCACACCAGCCGCTCGCGGTTGTCGCCGTCGGGCACGCGCTTCTTGAAATTGTCGGGCGGGTCCCACGGCAGGCGCGGCGGCGGTCGCTCGGCTTCGCTCATCGGGCGTTCTCCGAAGCTGCAACGCGGCTGGGGCGCAACTCTACGCGGCGCGGATCAGTGCCGCCACGCCGGGCAGCGTCTTGCCTTCCAGCCATTCCAGGAAGGCGCCGCCGGCGGTCGAGACGTAGCTAAACTTGTCCTCGACGCCGGCATGCGCCAGCGCTGCCACGGTGTCGCCGCCGCCGGCCACCGACAGCAGCTTGCCGGCCTGCGTCAGCGCCGCCGCCTCGCGCGCCACGGCCGAGGTGCCGGCATCGAACGGCGCGACCTCGAAGGCGCCGAGCGGGCCGTTCCACACCAGGGTGGCGCAGCCGGCAAGCTCGCTCTTGAGCGCGTCGATCGACTTCGGGCCGATGTCGAGAATCATCTGGTCGTCGGGCACCGCGGCGATGTCGACGATGCGGCTGGCGGCGCCGGCCTTGAACTCGGCGGCGATGGCCGCGTCGAGCGGCAGCAGCACCTTGCACTTCGCCGCCTCGGCCTTGCCCAGGATGTCGCGGGCCGTGGCGGCGAGGTCCTTCTCGCACAGCGACTTGCCGACGTTGATCCCCTGCGCGTGCAGGAACGTGTTGGCCATGCCGCCGCCGATCACCAGGCGATCGACCTTGCCGACGAGATGGCCCAGCAGTTCCAGCTTGGTCGACACCTTGGCGCCGCCGACCAGTGCCGCCACCGGCCGTTTGGGCGCGCCCAGCGCCTTGTCGAGCGCCACCAGCTCGGCCTGCATCAGCCGGCCGGCCACTGCCGGCAGGCGGTTGGCGAGTCCTTCGGTCGAGGCATGGGCGCGATGGGCGCAGGAGAAGGCGTCGTTGACGTAGATGTCGCCCAGCACCGAGAGCTGGTCGATGAAGCCGGCCTCGTTCTTCTCCTCCGCCTTGTGGAAGCGCAGGTTCTCGAGCAGCACGACGTCGCCGTTCTTCAATGCGGCGACCGCCTGCTGCGCCGTCGGGCCGACGCAGTCGGTGGCGAACGCCACGGGCTTTTTCAGCGTCGCTGCCAGCGGTTCGACCAGCGCCTTCAGCGACATCTCTGGCACCACCTTGCCGCCGGGCCGGCCGAAATGGCTCAGCACCACCACCTTGGCGCCCTTGTCGGCCAGCTCGGCGATGGTGGGTGCGACGCGCTCGATGCGCGTCATGTCGCTGACCTTGCCGTGGTCCATCGGCACGTTGAGGTCGACGCGGATCAGCACGCGCTTGCCCGCGGGCGCGATGTCGTCGAGGGTTTTGAAATCCGGCATGCCAACCTCGTGAACGACGCCGGTGGCGCCATGGTCCTGTGTTGCCGCATGGCTAGCGGGCGGCCGCGCCGGACGCAAGAGCATGCGGTGCCGCGCGACGCGGCGCTCAGGCGTCCTTCTTGCGAATCAGGAATACCAGCGTCGCGCCCTCGCGCGCCGTCGCCACCAGCGTATGGCCGGTCTGCCGGCAGTAGGCGGGGAAGTCGGCCTCGGCCGCCGGGTCGGTGGCCAGCACCTTCAGCGTCTGGCCGGCCTGCAGCTCGCGCAGCACACGGTTGGCGCGCAGCACCGGCAGCGGACAGAGCAGGCCGCTGGCGTCGTAGGTGCGGTCGCCGTCAAGCGCGTCGGTCATGGCGCGATCACGCCTCGTGGCCGCGCGCGTCGCGCGTCGGCTGGCGGTTGCCGGTGCCTCACGCGCGCTCCAGCCCGCACCACTGCGCGATGAACAGCGCCGTGGCCTGGGTGATCTTGCGCACCGACTCCAGGTTGACGCGTTCGTCGAAGCCGTGGATGTCGTCGGACTCCGGCCCGTAGACCAGCGCCGGGATGCCGGCATAGAGCCCGAAGAAGCGATTGTCGGCCGTGCCGGTCGAGGTGCGGTCCTGCAGCGCCTTGCCGAACACCGTGCGATGCGCCCGGGCGAGCACCTTGCGCACCTGCGTGTGGTTCTTGAGGACAAACGGCTCGGCCTGGAAGCCCTCCCAGGTCACGGTCGGCGGCATGTTGCCGAGGAAGGCGTCGTTGGCGGCGGCGTGGCGCACGCAATCCTCGATCTCGCGCCGCGCCTCGGCCAGGGTCTGCGACGGCAGCACGCCGACGCGCATGTCGAAGGTGCACCACGCCGGCACCGAGCTTGCCCAGTCGCCGCCCTCGATGCGTCCGACGTTGAAATTCACCGGGTGATGGTGGTCGTGGAAATGCGAGTCCTTGGCTTTGCGCGCGTTCCACTGCTTCTCCAGCTTGCGCAGCGCCTGGATCAGGCGGAACGCCGACTCGATGGCGTTGGAGCCGGCATCGGCCTTGTAGACGTGCACGGGATGGCCGGTGACCTTGACCTGGAACCACATCACGCCGACCTGGGCGATGGTGATGACGCCGCCCGACGGTTCGGGGATCAGGGCCGCGTCGGCGCGGTAGCCGCGTTGCAGACAGGCCAGCGCGCCGTTGCCGGTGCACTCCTCCTCGACGACGGACTGCATGTAGACGTCGGCCGCCGGCCGCCAGCCCAGCCGCCGGAGCGCGATCAGCGCGTAGTGATTGAGGATCAGGCCGGCCTTCATGTCGCCGGCGCCGCGGCCGTACATCCAGCCATTGCGGATGCGCGGCTCGAAGGGCGGCGCCGTCCACATCTCGTGCGGCCCCTCGGGCACCACGTCGATATGGCCGTTGAGGATCAACGAGCGGCCCTTGGGGTTGGCCGGCCGCCAGGCGCCGACCACGTTCCAGGCGTCGTCGTAGTCGACCTGCTTGGGCGAGTAGCCCGGCAAGTGCTTGATGTCGTCGACGCGGATCTGCCAGCGGTCGACACCCAGCCCTTCGTCCTTGAACAGCCGCGCCATCATGTCCTGGGCGGGCGCCTCGCGATAACGGACCGAGGGAATGCGCACGAGATCGGCCAGAACCGACGTCTGGCGGTCGAACGTGTCGTCGACGGCGTTCATGATCTGCGTGCTGAGCGAGGCGTCGAGCATCAGGTGGCCTTTGACGAATAAGCGGTAAATCGGCAGCGCAGGTTAATCGCCAATGCCGCCGTTATCCACCGTCGCCGGGCAAGGCGGCGCCGTCGCCTCTGGTGAACGGCCGGCCCGCCGGCGCCGGCGCGGCTATGCCGCCGCCAAACCGGCCAGCGCCTGGTGCTGGATCTCGACGGCGCGCGGGTAGCAGGCGTCCCGCCAGTCGTCGCGGTCGCAATAGAACGCGTCGCGCACCCGCTGCTTGATGGCGCGGCCCTGCTCCGATTTCGGATCGCCGTGGATGTGCAGCCAGTTGTCGGCGATCAGCGCCATGTTGACCTCTTCGCCCGGCAGGGTGCCGACCTCGATGGCGGCGGCAACCACCGTGGCCTCGGGCAGCAGGCGCACGAAGGCCATGCGCAGATTGCCCTCGATCACCGGCGAGGCGCTTTCGCCGGCCGCCGGCGAGGTCACGGCATCGCCGAACCAGCGCCGCGCCAGTGCCAGCGGCACCGAGCCCGGCGGGTGGCGGCAGATCATCTCGGAGTAGCCGAAGGGCCCCAGCCCGGTGTGGAAGTCGATGACGCAGACATGGCTCGCCTGCTCGAGATAGTGCGGCACGATCTCGCCGATGGTGCGGTTCGACCAGCAGGGACTCGTGCCGCCGAAGAACAGCCCGTTGGGATGCGTGCGCTGGCCGGCGACGACCGCCTTGCCGAATCCGGCGGCGCCGACCCGGGCGATGTACCGGGCGACGGCCTCGCGGGTGCGCGCCTCGACGTCGGCGTTCCACTCCGGCGGCGCCAGCACGTCGGCGACGTCGAGATACAGGCCGTTCTCCGGCAGCGGCCGGCCGAAGTCGATGAAGTTGCGGTTGATGTCGATGTTGTCTTCGTTGACCCGCCGCGTCCAGGCGAAGCCGTAGGGATTGGTGGCGTGGATCAGCAGCACCGCCGTGCCGCGCGGCAAGGTGCGCCAGTGGCCGTCGCGCAGGAAGCCGACCTGGCAGGCGCTGCCATAGTGGCCCTCAACACCGTGCGTGGCCGAGCAGGTCACCAGCACGCGGCTGGCGTCGGCCGGCCCGATCCACGCCGTGTCGGTGGCCAGGTTCTCGCCCCGCGGGCCGCGCAGCGCATGCGGCCAGCTGACGATCTCGACGCCGGCCTCGGCGCAGGCCGCCCGGAAGTTGGCCCGTGCGCTGCTGTAGTCGGGAGAGAAGTGATCGTGATGCGACATCGCTTGCCCGCCAGGCTCTCAGTCATCACCGTCGGCGCCACAGAGTAAGCACAGGGGACAGCGATATCACAGGGGATTGCCCGCGCGTGGCGGGCATGGCGGCCTGCCGCGACGGCAAGTCGCGGTCGCCGCCGTTGCGCCGGCGCGAACTGCCGCGGCGCAAAATTTCCGCCGGGCGGGAGGCACCATGACGGATGTGGCGCGGCTACGTCGCGCGCTTGCGATAGCGCCACACCGCCATCGGCGGCAGGTTGCGCCATTCGCGGCCGACAAAGGCGGCGTCGAGGTCGAGCGCCGCGACGATCGCCGGGTCAAGCGGCGAGCGCAGGCCGTAGGTGTACTGGATGATACTGCCGTCGGGCGGCATCGCCGCCAGGGCATCGCGATAGCAGGCGGTCGCCTGGTCGGCCGGGATCACGCGCATCGGCAGGCCGCTGAGCACGACGCAGGCCGACTTCACCCGGCCCTGCGCCAGGGTTTCACGCAGCCGCAGGGCGTCGCCCTGCAGCACCCGCAGGCCGGCAAAACGCTCCTCCAGCAAGGCGCACATCTCGGCGTCGCGCTCGATCACGACCAACCGGTCGAGCGGACATCCCAGCCGCAGCAGCGCCTCGGTGATCGGACCGGTGCCGGCGCCCAGCTCGACCACCGTGCCGCCGTTGCCGCAGGCCGCATCGAGCGTCGTCTCGGCGATGCGTGCCGCCGTCCACACGGTACTGGCGAACGGTCCGCCGACCGATCGCGGCGAACGCAGCCAGCCGCGCGCGAACGCCAGAGGATCGGCCGCGATCGGATTGCGGCTGGTGGCGCTGCGCATGTCTGGTCCCCGTCGTTGCTCGCTGAACGCACCAAGCCGCATGTCCCGGGGCGTTCCCCCGCGGTACCGGACACGCTACCTCGTGGTCCTCGATGCGTTTCCCCAAGCCGCCGGCGACGCGGCGTTTCATCGAACCGTCGTGCGGGCGTCACGCGCCCTCAACAATCGCAATCAACACGCGGACGGCGGGATGGTGTCAACCGAGTCATATTGCACATGCGAAGGCCGGTGCGCGCCGCGCCGTGAACAGGTTCGTCCGATGCCCGTTGTTTGAACGCGCGCGACGCCGGCGCGTGGCGTGTGCCTTGCGCGCAGACCGGCTCAGGTGCGTTCCCAGGCGTCGAGGTCGCGCAGCACCTCGGCGCTGTGCTCGCCGACCCTGGGCGCCGGCCGGCGGAAGGTGCCCGGCGTGCGCGACAGCCGCGGCGTGATGTTGTGCGCCGGCAGGCTGCCGAGATCGGGATCGTCGAGCTCGACGATGGCCTCGCGACCGATCACGTAGGGATGCGTCAGCAGGTCCTCGACGGCGCAGACCGGCCCGACCGTCACGTCGGCGGCCTCGAACAGCGCCAGGTTCTCGTCCTGGGAGCGCGCTGCGATGAAGGCGCCGATGATCGCATCGAGCGCATCGCGGTTCTTGACCCGCGCGTCGTTGGTGGCAAAGCGCGGATCGTCGATCAGCTCGGCGCGCCCGATGGCGCGCATCAGCCGCTCGGCCATCGACTGCATCGAGCCCGACAGCGCTACGTACTTGCCGTCGGCGCAGCGGTAGAGGTTGCGCGGCGCGGTGTGGGTCGACTGATTGCCCGAGCGCATCGAGCCGTGACCGGCGATGCGCGCCGTGCCGGCCTCCGACGCGACGGCAAAGAAGATCGGCTCGAACAGCGACAGGTCGATCACCTGGCCGGCGCCGCCCTTGACCTCGATCTCGCGCAGCGCGGTCATCACGGCGAAGGCGCCGTACTGGCCGGCGATCATGTCGCCCAGCGCCAGCGGCGGCACCGCCGGCGGCTTGTCGGGATAGCCGTTGAGGTGCGCGAAGCCCGACATCGCCTCGACCAGCGTGCCGAAGCCCGGCCGGTCCTTCCACGGCCCGGTCTGGCCCCAGCCCGAGACGCGCACGACGATCAGCTTCGGGTTCAGCGCCAGCAGCGCCGCGGGCCCCAGGCCCATCCGCTCCAGCGTGCCGGGCACGAAGTTCTCGACCAGCACCTGCGCCACCCGGATCAGGCGCTCCAGGGTGCGCCGTCCGTCGGTGCTCTTGATGTCGAGCGCGATCGAGCGCTTGTTGCGCGAATAGGTCTTCCAGAAGACCTCGTGGCCGGCGACCCGCCAGTTGCGCAGGTCGTCGCCCTTGCCCGGCCGCTCGACCTTGATGACGTCGGCGCCGAAATCGGCCAGCACGTGGGTGACGATGTTGCCGGCCACGAGGCGCGAGAGGTCGACGACGCGGATGCCGTCCAGCGGGCCGGTGGCGGCGGGATCGCAGTGCTTGCGGGGAAGGGAGGCGCTCATGAAAGCAGAATAGCCCGGCCCGCGGCGAGCGTCTTGCCGTGCCGTCCGATCAATGCCGGGACGACGCCAGCTTTGCGATCACGGCGTCGGCGTCACCTGCCAGGCGAGCGTCAGGCGATCGACGCGGGCGGGATAGGTGAGGCCCTTCTTCATCGCCCACACTGCGGCCTCGAAGTAGAGCGGCAGGATGCCGACATCGTCCATCACCAGCTTGCCGGCCTCCTGCAGCAGCGCGCGGCGCTTGTCCTCGTCGACGGTGCGCAGTGCCTCGGCCAGCTTGGCGTCGACGGCGGGATTGGAGTAGCGACCGCGGTTGCTGCTGCCCGTGCCGCGCTCGCGGTTGGGCGTCGCCACCAGGGCGCGCAGCGGATCGGACATCTCGCCGCTGCTCGCCGTCCAGCCGGCGAGATAGGCGCTGTACTTGTACTCGTCGCGGTTCCGGAAGAACGTCGGCGGCGCGGTGGTCTCGACCTGCGTCTTGACGCCGGCCTCGCTCCACATCGGCGCGATGGCCTCGGCCACCTTGGCGTCGTTGAGGTAGCGGCCGTTGGGCGCCCCCAGGGTGATCGAGAAGCCGTTGGGGTAGCCGGCGTCGGCCAGCAGCTTCCTGGCGCGCGCCAGGTCGCGACGCACCACCGGCGTGTCCTTGCGCGTGCCGAACATCGGCGCCGGCAGCAGGTCGCCGGCCGGCACGGCGACGCCGTCCATGACGCGGGCCACGATGGCGCCGCGGTCGAGTGCCAGCGACAGCGCCTGTCGCACCCGCCTGTCCTTCAGCGGGTTGCGGCCGTTGGTATCGGGGATGCCGGGCGTCGGTTCGGCGAACTGGTCGAGATGCAGGTAGATGACGCGGTTCGAGGCGGTGCGCGCCAGCGCAACACGTTCGTCGCGCGCCAGTCTGGCGAGGTCGCCGGGTGGCGGCTCCTCGATGAGGTCGACGTCGCCCGACAGCAGGGCGTTGACGCGGTTGGCGGCGTTGGGCAACGGCCGCAGGACCAGGCGTCGCCAGGCGGGTTTGGTGCCCCAGTAGGTTTCGTTGCGCGCCAGCACCAGCGGCCCGCCGCGCGTCCATTCGACGAAACGGTAGGGGCCGGTGCCGACCAGGCCCTCGCCGCGGTTGAGCTGGTCGGTGGTCTTGCCTTCCGGTGCCGGGCCGGAGGCGGCGCTCTTCGACAGGATGCGGATCGAGGCCATGTCGAGCGGCAGCAGCGGCGCCGGCACGGCGGTGCGCAACCGCACGGTCAGCGGATCGACCACGTCGATGCCGGCGATCTGCTTGGTGAACTGCGTGAACGGCGCCGGCGCGTTGGGCACCTTGGCGGCGCGTTCGATGCTGAACACGACATCGGCGGCCGTGAACAACGAGCCGTCGTGGAAGGTCACGTCGGGGCGCAGCTTGAACTCCCAGGTCGTGTCGTCGACCGCGGTCCACGACACCGCCAGCGCCGGTTGCAGGTTCTGCGCCTGGTCCTGCGCCACCAGCGCCTCGAACAGATGCATGGCCACCTGGTTGTCGGCGCGCACGTTCTGGAACTGCGGGTCGAGCGAGCCGGGCTCTTCCGCCAGGCCGACGCGCAGCTCCTGCGCCGCCAGCGACAGCGGCCAGGCAACCAGGGCCAGCACTACCGCCAGCGCCGCGCCGATCCGGCGACCGATCATTCCCAAGCCCCCTCGACGCCGTGTCCGGCGTCGCCGCCATATTCGCAGTTGCGCGCCAATTCCTATGCAGGCGCCAGGCCAAACGCAAGGCTGTCAGGCGGTGCGCGCCTTCACCGCTGCGTCATGTCATGCTGCGGGCCGCGCCGGACAAGACCATCGACCGGGGATGGCACGAATGGATGGGCAGGATACTCCGACACCGGCAGCGGCCGGACAGCCGCCCCTGCCGGCCGACCGAACGGCCTGGACCGTCCGGGCGCTGCTGGTCGGCGAACGGATCGATACCCGCGGGCTGGGCGAGCCGGCCGGAACCATCAGCACGCCGGTCATCTTGCGGCCGTCGACCGGCGGTGTCGCCTTCGTGTTCCGCTATGGCGCGGTGGTGCTGGTCGGCCTCGACGCCGCCGCCGAACGCACGCTGCTCGACTCCCTGCGCGGCCGGACCGTCGGGTCGGAGCCGGCGCCGACCACCGAAGAGGTCCAGATCGCGGTCGACCGCGGCGGCCAGGAGGCGATTGCCGCCAGCGGTGTGGTGGTGCTGCGCGACGTCACGATGGAGCATCTGCAGATCATCGCCAGCGTGCTGTCCAAGAGCGTCGTGCTGGCGCATCACGAAACGGCGGTGGCTGCGGCGCTGGACCGCATCGAACCCTTTGTGTTTCAACTTCGTGACAGCGGCGGGGTGATGACCGGTGGCGCCGCGCTGCTGCGCCAGATCGGCCACGTGCTCGCGGCCCTGCAGCGCATGTCGGTGCGGGTCGAAGCCGAAGACAAGCCCGACCTGCTGTGGGACCATCCGCAGCTCGAGCGCTTTCACGCCCGGCTGGCCGACGACTACGAAATCCTCGAGCGCAGCCGGGCGCTCAGCCGCAAGCTGACGCTGATCAACGACTCGGTGACCTCGCTGCTGCAGGTGGTCAACACGCGCCGCGCCATGCGCCTGGAGTGGGCGATCATCCTGCTGATCGCGTTCGAGATCCTGCTCAGCCTCTACGAGCTGTTCGTGCGCGGCGCGCACTGAGCGCGGCCGATTTCGCGGTCGTCATTGGCGGCTGGCGCTCGTCCGTCGCCGACGGCGGGAGAGGCGTCGGCCCGCCACGCCTGCAAATACACGCGACCGACGGGCCATGGCGTCGGCCGATTCGGGCCCGGCGAAGGCTTGGCAAATCGCCGTTTGTCCGACGCCGCCACCGGCGCGGCAGGCGATGGTCCGGTTGCAGGGGATTGACGCCGACAAAAAATGTCTATATTACAAGGACATAGAGTTGACGGTTGGGGTCTGTCCGGGCACAGTCATACAACCTGTTGTTTCTGCAACGACCCGGCGGCCCAAAATCGGGATCAAGGCACTGTCCTCCATGACCAAGTCGGAACTGATCGCCAAGCTGGCTGCGCTGAATCCCCATTTGTATCAGCGGGATGTCGAGCGCATCGTGGCGACCATCTTTGACGAGATCAGCAACGCCCTGGCGCGCGGCGACCGGGTCGAGCTGCGCGGGTTTGGCGCCTTTTCCGTCAAGCAGCGCGACTCGCGCACCGGCCGCAATCCGCGCACCGGCGAGGCGGTTTCGGTCACCGAAAAACGCGTGCCGTATTTCAAGACCGGCAAGGACCTGCGCGACCGCATCAACCGCGAATTCGCCGCCCAGCTTGCCGCTGGTGTCCAGCCCAAGCCGACGGCCAGCACCGAAGCCGGCTGACCGATCGCCGCCGGTCCCTCCGCGGGGCAGCTCGAGATCCGAACGGGAGAGACACCGGCGGCGTTGTTTCATCGACGCCGGCCCGGTTAGGGTGCCCGTATGAAAATCGTTTCCCGTATCGCCCTGGCGATTGTGCTGCTGCTCGGCGCGCTGATCGCCGTCAGCAACAGCGCGCCGGTCGAGCTGCACCTGTGGCCGTTCAGCGACTACGTCGTCATGCCGCTCTACATGGCCATCGTGCTGCTGCTGATGGTCGGCGTGCTGGTCGGCCTGACCCTCGGCTGGGTGGCCGGCCGGGCCCATCGCAGGCTGGCGCGCGAGCGGCGGCGCGAGGCCGACCGGCTGGCACGCGAGGTGGTGCAGCTGCGCACCGAACTGGCCAACCGCGACAAGGCCGCGCGCAAGGACATCGTGCCGGCGAAGGACCCACCGCAGGCCGAAATCCGATCGCTTGAACGGCAGCAGGCGCTGGTCGATCCCGAAGGCATGGATCCGGCCCGGGCGCGCGGCTGATGCGGCTGCTGGATGCTGCCCAAGTCGACGCCGCGCTCGACGATCTGGCGCTGATCGACCGGCTGCAGGCGACGTTCCATGCCGGCGTCGAGATGCCGGTGCGCCACCACCACACCATTGCCGCGCCCACCGGTCCCGGTTCGGCCGACGCGCTGTTGTTGCTGATGCCGGCGTGGACGACGCCGCCCAAGGTCCGCGGTCAGCCGGCCGGTCGCATCGGTGTCAAGATCGTCACGGTCTTTCCCGACAACGGCCTGCGCAGCCTGCCGGCGGTGTGCGGTCAGTATTTCCTGCTCGACGGCGCCACGGGCCAGCCGCTGGCGCTGCTTGATGGCGCCATGCTGACCAAGCGGCGCACCGCCTGTGCCTCGGGCCTGGCGTCACGGTTCCTGTCGCGGCCCGACAGCGCCCGGCTGCTGATGATCGGCAGCGGCGCGCTGGCGCCCGAGCTGATCCGTGTGCACGCCAAGGTACGCCCGATCCGCGAGGTCGCGATCTGGAGTCGCACGGCGGCACATGCCCAGGCACTGGCGGCGCGGCTGGCGACATCGCTGCCGACGGCGCTGGGTCGGGCCATCGACGTGCGTGCCGTGACGGACCGTGCCGAGGCGGTGCGGGCCGCCGACATCATCTGCTGCGCCACGCTCAGCCGCACGCCGCTGGTCGAGGGCGCCTGGTTGCGGCCCGGCCAGCATGTCGATCTGGTCGGCGCCTACACGCCGGAGATGCGCGAGAGCGACGACCAGGCGGTGCGCGTCGCCCGGGTGTTTGTCGATACGCGCGACGGCGCGCTGAAGGAGGCGGGCGACATCGTGCAGCCGCTGCGCGCCGGCGCGATCGACGTGGACGACGTGCTGGCCGATCTCTATGCGCTCAGCCGCGGCACACACCACGGCCGCGAGCCGGGGGACACCCAGGGCATCACGCTCTTCAAGTCGGTCGGCGCGGCGCTGGAAGACCTGGCGGCGGCGGAGCTGGCGGTCGCGTGACGCGTTCGATCGCCGACGGAAAGGCTCGCAAGGAATGATCGTGGCATGCACATCCTGATCGTCGGTGCCGGCATCGCCGGCCTGGGGGCGGCGTGGGCGCTGGTACGCGACGGCCATCGCGTGACGGTGCTGGAGCAGGGGCCGATCCCCAACCCGCGCGGCACGTCGGTCGACTCGCACCGTCTGATCCGCCGCGCCTACGGTGCCGAGACCGGCTACATGCGGCTGATTACGCATGCCTATGCCGCGTGGGACCGGCTGTGGGCCGATCTCGGCGTCAGGCTTTGCGTCGATACCGGCGCGCTGTCGATGAGCGCGCTCGCCAACGACTGGGTGGCGACGTCGCTGAAGGCGCTGCGCGACGATGGCTTCGCGGTCGAGGAGCTGGATGCCAGGCGGCTGGCGGCGCGGTTCCCGCTCGTTGAGTCGCAGGGCATCGCGGCGGCGTTCTATTCGCCCGACGGCGGCGTGCTGCTGGCCGACCGCATCGTGGCGGCGCTGGCGCGCTGGCTGACCGACAAGGGCGCCAGCCTGCGGCCCGATACAAGGGTCGCGGCGATCGACGCCGATGCCGGCAGCGTGACGCTTGCCGGCGGCGGGCGGCTCGTGGCCGACCTCGTGCTGGTTGCTGCCGGCGCCTGGGTCGCGGCGCTGGCGCCATCGGTGGCGGCCAGGGTCGAGCCATCGCGCCAGGTGGTGGCCTATGTCGATCTGCCGGACGATCTGGCGCGCGCCTGGGCGGCGCATCCCTCGCTGCTGTGCGCCGAGCGCACCACCGGCTTCTATCTCGTGCCGCCGGTCATGGCGCCAGACGGCACGCAGACGCGGCTGAAGATCGGCGATCACCTGTTCAGCCGCAGCGGCGATGCGGAGAGCGATCCGCGGATCGCCAGCACCGAGGAAACCCGCGCGGTGTTCGAGCAGGCGCGCGGCCGGCTGCGCGACCTCGACCGCTACCGTCTCGCAGAGGGCAAGGTCTGCTACTACACCGTCGACCGCCGGCCCGGTCGCGAGACCTTCCAGTCGCTGATGCTGGGCAAGGCCGCCTGGGCGATGTCCAATTGCTCCGGCCACGGCTTCAAGTTCGGCGCCTGCCTCGGCGAGGCCTTCGCCGACATGGTGGCCGGCAGGCGCAGCGCCGACGCCTTCACGCGCTACGCGGCGGGCGAGGCGCCGTAAGGCCGCACACCGACGCATGACGGCAGGATGACAGGGGCGGCGTTCGGCCCGATAGTGGCCGTCGGGGGCGACGGCTCGGGGGAGCGCCATGGCCGACATCGAGATCCGCAAGATCGTGACCGCGATCGAGGAGGTCTGGCACGACGGCGGGCCGCCGCTGGCCGACCCGGTGCGCAAGGGCGCCATCGGCGCCGTGATCCGCAACCCCTATGCCGGCCGCTACGTCGCCGACATCGCGCCGATGATGGACGACCTGAAGCCGCTGGCGCTGGACATCACGCGTCGGCTGATCGCGGCGCTCGACGCGCAGGGGCCGGAGATCGAGTCCTACGGCAAGGGTGCGGTCGTCGGGATCGCCGGCGAACTGGAACACGCCGCGCTATGGCACCAGCCCAGCGGTTGGGGCATCCGCGAAGCGATGGGCGGCGCCAAGGCGCTGGTCCCCTCGACGGTGAAAGTCGCCGCCGCCGGCGCGCGCATCGATATACCGCTGCACCACGTCAACGCCGCCTATGTGCGCAGCCACTTCGACGCCATCGAATTCTGCGTGCCCGACGGGCCCAAGCCGGACGAAATCGTGTTCATCGTCGGCCTATCGACCGGCGGCCGGCCGCACCCGCGCGTCGGTGGCCTGGGCGCCGACGAGATCAAGCTGTGGGACGGCCAGCGGTGAAGCTCTGCACCGGCGCGACGCGGCGCTGGCGCGCGCGTGAACGCACGGTCTTTACCGCCGCGGTCGGCCGGCGATAAGATTGGGCATCGTTAGCTTACGAACAATCTCCGGATTCCGGGCACGACCGGCCGGAGAGCGGACGACGCGGCGAGGGATACGGCGGCTCGGCCCTTGTGGGGCACGCCGTTGTTTCGCCAAGTTGGGGGCAGTCGAACCAGGGGACCGCAGACCATGAAACGCAGGACCGTTCTCGGACTCGCCGCCGCTTCGGCGGCCGGGCTGGCATTGCCGGCGCGCGCCCAGCAGGGGCCGATCAAGATCGGCGAGCTCAACAGCTACAAGGTGTTTCCCGCCTTCCTCGAGCCCTACAAGAAGGGCTGGGAGCTGGCGATGGACGAGGTCAACGCCGCCGGCGGCGTGCTGGGGCGCAAGATCGAGATCGTGTCGCGCGACGACAGCGGCACGCCGGGCGACGCGGTGCGGGTGGCCGAGGAGCTGCTGAGCCGCGAGCAGGCCGCTTTCCTGATCGGCACCTTCCCGTCGAATGTCGGGCTGGCGGTGGCCGACTTCGCCAAGCAGCGCAAGACGCTGTTCATCGCCGCCGAGCCGCTGACCGACAAGATCGTCTGGGATCAGGGCAACCGCTACACCTTCCGCCTGCGCGCCTCGACCTACATGCAGACGGCGATGCTGATCCCCGACGCGGTCAAACTCAAGAAGAAGCGCTGGGCCATCGTCTATCCCAACTACGAGTATGGCCAGTCGGCCACGGCCGCCTTCAAGAAGCTGCTGCAGGCCCGGCAACCCGATGTCACATTCGTCATCGAGCAGGCCTCGCCGCTGGGCAAGATCGAGGCCGGCGCCGTGGCCCAGGCCATCGCCGATGCCAAGCCCGAGGCGATCTTCAGCTCGCTGTTCGGCGCCGATCTCGCCAAGTTCGTGCGCGAGGGCAACCAGCGCCAGCTGTTCAAGGGCGTCGAGGTCTTCAACCTGCTGGCCGGCGAGCCGGAATATCTTGATCCGCTGAAGGACGAGGCGCCGAAGGGCTGGTACGTCACCGGCTATCCGTGGAACGAGATCAAGATCCCGGCGCACGCCAAGTTCCTCGCTGCCTATCAGGCGAAGTACAAGGACTACCCGCGGCTGGGATCGATCGTCGGCTACTCGGTGGTGATGTCGGCGGTCGCCGCGATCAAGAAAGCCGGCGCACTCGACCAGGAGAAGCTGGTCGACGCCATGGCCGGGCTGACGCATTCGACGCCGTTCGGCGACATTACCTATCGCGCGCTCGACCACCAGTCGACCATGGGCGCCTTCGTCGGCCAGATCGGCGTCAAGGACGGCAAGGGCATGATGGTCAACTGGCGCTACGTCGACGGCAAGGACGCGCTGCCGTCCGACGACGATGTCCGCAAGATGCGGCCCTCGAACTGAGGCGACGGAACATGCCGGCCGCGCGGCCGGCATGTTCGCCGCTGTCCGCCGTGCCACCGTCATCCAAAGCGACGCGAGGATCGATTTGACGTTCGCCGCGCCGGTTCGCGCGGGCGGGCCTCGTCGCCTTGCCCGCAATGACATCGAAGCCAAGCCTGCAATGGCGGGCCGTTGTCGGCCCAGTTCGCAGTGACCTTCGCTTCCGTCGTCGCGCAGCTTCTCAACGGCCTGGCTGGCGCCTCGTCGCTGTTCATGGTGGCGGCCGGCCTGTCGCTGATCTTCGGCGTCACGCGCATCGTCAATTTCGCTCATGGCTCGCTCTACATGCTGGGCCTGTACGGTGGCTATTCGCTGCTCGAAGGCCTTCAGACGTCACTGCTGTCCTTCGGCGGATTCGGCCGCTCGCCGCTTGGCTTCTGGGCGGCGGTGGTGATCGCGGCCTTGCTGGTCGGAGTCGCCGGCGTGCTGATCGAGGTGCTGGTGCTGCGCCGCATCTATCGCGCGCCCGAGCTGTTTCAGCTCTTGGCCACCTTCGCCGTCGTGCTGGTCGTCAAGGATATCGCGCTTGCCGTCTGGGGCGCCGAGGACCTCGTCGGTCCGCGCGCACCGGGGCTGAGCGGCACGGTGGACATTCTCGGCCGCCACGTGCCGCAATACGACCTGGCGCTGATCGTCATCGCGCCCGTGGTGCTGCTGGGGCTGTGGCTGGCGCTGGCCCGCACGCGCTGGGGGGCGCTGGTGCGCGCCGCCACGCAGGACCGCGAGATGGTGGGCGCGCTGGGCGTCAACGAGGCCTGGCTGTTCACCGGCGTGTTCTTTGTTGGTGCCATGCTGGCGGGACTGGGCGGCGCGCTGCAGTTGCCGCGCGAGCCGGCGCATCTCGGGCTGGACCTGGCGCTGATCGCCGACGCCTTCGTCGTCACGGTCGTCGGCGGGCTGGGCAGCGTGCCCGGTGCCTTCCTGGCCGCGATCCTGATCGGCGTCGTGAAGGCGTTCTGCGTCGCGCTCGGTACGCGCGAGTGGCTGGGCATCGAGATCTCGTTCTCGCGCCTGACCCTGGTCGTCGAGTTCCTGGTCATGGCGGCGGTGCTAATCGCACGACCTTACGGCCTGCTGGGCCGTCCGCCCGCGGTGCAACGGGCCGCCACCGAACCGGCGCCGCCGCTGTCGCCGCCGCGCTGGCAGGTGTGGGCGCCGGCCCTTGTGCTGCTGGCCCTTGTGCCGCTGGCGCTGCCCGGCGATCGCTACCTGCTGGTGCTGCTGACCGACATCATCATCTTCGCGCTGTTCGCCGTGAGTCTGCATGTGCTGATGGGGCCCTCGGGCATGGTGTCGTTCGGCCACGCCGCCTATTTCGGCATCGCCGCCTACGCCGCGGCGCTGCTGCTGAAGCGGGCAGCCGTGCCGATGGAGGCGACCTTGCTCATGGCGCCGATCGTCGCCGGCGGTCTCGCGCTGCTGTTCGGCTGGTTCTGCGTGCGGCTGTCGGGCGTCTACCTCGCCATGCTGACCCTGGCCTTCGCGCAGATCGCTTGGTCGGTGATCTACCAGTGGGGATCGCTGACCGGCGGCAGCAACGGCATGATCGGCGTCTGGCCGCCGTCGTGGCTGGCCTCCAAGAGCGCCTACTACTGGCTGGCACTGGCGCTGTGCGCACTTGGCATCGCCTTCCTGTGGCGCGTCCTGTTCTCGCCGTTCGGCTACGCATTGCGCGCCGGCCGCGATTCGTCGTTGCGCGTCGAAGCCATCGGCATCGACCTGCGCCGCCAGCAGTGGCTGGCCTTCGCGCTGGCCGGCGCGCTGGCGGGCCTGGCCGGCGCCCTGTTCGCCTTTTCAAAGGGCAGCATCTCACCCGAGCTCAGCTCGATCGCGCAGTCGACCGACGCGTTGGTCATGGTGCTGCTGGGTGGCGTCGAGACCTTGACCGGCCCGGTGGCGGGCGCCGCCGTGTTCACGTGGCTGAAGGACGAGCTGGCGCGCCGCACCGAATTCTGGCGCGCCCTGCTGGGTCTGGTGATCCTCGCTCTGGTGCTGTCGTTCCCCCAGGGCATCGCCGGCGGCGCGCGTCAGCTGTGGGACCGCCTGCGCCAGCGGGGAGTGGCGACATGACGGCCGCACCGCGCTCCTCCCCACGGCGTGGGGAAGGAAGTCGTCCATGACCGGCACCCCGGTGCTCGACGTACGCGGCCTGGCCAAGGCGTTCGGCGGCGTGCGCGCGGTCGACGAGGTTGATTTCTCGGTCGGCGCCGGCGAATTGCTGGCGATGATCGGCCCCAACGGCGCCGGCAAATCGACCTGCTTCAACATGCTCAACGGCCAGCTGCGGCCTGATGCCGGCGCGGTGTCGCTGGCCGGCCGCAGCATCGCCGGCCTGGCGCCGCGCCGGATCTGGCGGCTGGGCGTCGGCCGCACCTTCCAGATCACCGCCACCTTTGTGTCGATGACGGTGCGCGAGAATGTCCAGATGGCGCTGCTGTCGTACCATCGGCGCCTCGGCTCGCTGCTGTCGCGGGCTCGCGACCTCTATGTGGCGGAAGCCGACGCGCTGCTTGATCGGGTCGCGATGCGCGATCAGGCCGAGCGGGTCTGTGGCGTGCTGGCGTATGGCGATCTCAAGCGGGTCGAGCTGGCGGTGGCGCTGGCCAACGACCCGAAGCTGCTGCTGATGGACGAGCCGACCGCCGGCATGGCGCCGCGCGAGCGGGTGCAGCTGATGGAGCTGGCGGCGCGGCTGGCACGCGAACGCGCCATCGCCGTGCTGTTCACCGAGCACGACATGGACGTCGTGTTCGCGCATGCCGACCGCGTCATCGTGCTCGATCGCGGCCGGCTGATCGCCCAGGGCACGCCGGCCGAGGTCCGTGCCGACCCGCAGGTCCAGGCGGTCTATCTCGGCAGCGGCGTGATGTACGGCCATGGCGGCTGACGCTCCACCCGTACCCGCCCTGCTGCAGGTCGAGGGCCTGCACGCCTACTATGGCCGCGCCCACATCCTGGCCGATGTGGCGCTGTCGGCGGCGGCCGGCGACGTGCTGGCGCTGCTGGGTCGCAACGGCGCCGGCAAGTCGACGACCCTGAAATCGATCATGGGCCTGGTGCGACCGGCCGCCGGCCAGATCGTCTTCGACGGCGTGCGCATCGACGGCACGGCGCCCTATCGCATCGCGCGGCTGGGGCTGGGCTTCGTGCCGGAGGACCGTCGCATCTTCACCGACCTGTCGGTGATGGAGAACCTCGAGGTCGGCCGCCAGCAGCCGCGGCCCGACGCACCGACCTGGACGCCGGAGCGGTTGTTCGAGCTGTTTCCCAATCTCGGGCGCATGAAGAGCCGGCCAGGCGGGCGCATGTCGGGTGGCGAGCAGCAGATGCTGACCATTGCCCGCACCCTGATGGGCAATCCCAAATGCGTCCTGCTCGACGAGCCGTCGGAGGGCCTCGCACCGCTGATCGTCGAGCAGATGGCGCATGCCATCCGTACCTTGCGGCAAGAGGGTCTGTGCGTCGTGCTGTCGGAACAGAACCTGCATTTCTCGTCGCTGGTCGCCGATCGCGCCGTGATCGTCGAGAAGGGTCGGGTGCGCTTCGCCGGCACCATGGACGAGCTGCGCGCCGATCCCGCGGTGCGCGAGCAGTATTTGTCGGTGTGAGGTGGAACGATGATGGTTGATCAGCTTTTCACCTCCCCCTCGGGGAGAGGTGAAGAAGTCGCGCGCTTCTCACCGTCGCGCAAAGGTCACTGGAGCGCGCGCACATGACCGCCGCCCCCACCATCGTCGTCGGCGTCGACGTCGGCGGCACCTTCACCGATCTGATCGCGGTCGATCAGGCGACCGGCACGGTGTCGCTGGCCAAGGTGCTGACCACGCCCGACAATCAGGCCTTCGGTGTCGTGGCGGCGCTGGACTCGGCCGGCCTCGATCCGCGCGCGCTGCAGGCCATCGTGCACGGCACCACCACGACGACCAATGCGCTGCTGGAACGCAAGATCGCCAGGGTCGGGCTGATCACGACCCGGGGCTTCCGCGACGTGCTGGAGCTGGGGCGTCGCACGCGGCCCAAACCCTACGGGCTGACCGGCAGCTTTGAGCCGCTGATCCCGCGCGAGCTGCGTCTGGAGGTGCCAGAACGGATGGACGCCGAGGGCGAAGTGGTGACACCGCTCGACGAGACGGCGGTGCGCGTCGCCGTGCAGCGGCTGCGCGATGCCGGATGCGAAGCGCTGCTGATCCATTTCCTGCATAGCTACATCAACCCGGCGCACGAGCGGCGCGCCGCCGAGATCGCCTGCAGCCTTTGGCCCAACGCCTATGTGACGGCCGGCCATACGATCGTGTCGGAGTATCGCGAGTACGAGCGCGGCACCACCGCCAGCGTCAACGCCGCCGTCCAGCCGATCCTCGACCGCTACATCGGCCGACTGGCGGGCGAGCTGAAGAACCGCGGCTTCGCGCGCGATCTGCTGGTGATGCAGGGCAACGGCGGTACGGTGACGGCCGCGGTGGTGGCCGGCCACGCGGTCAACACGGTGATGTCCGGGCCCGCCTCGGGCGTGATGGCGGCCGCCTACACCGGGCGCGCGTGCGGTCAGGCGAACCTCGTCACCTACGACATGGGCGGCACCTCGACCGATGTCGGCCTGATCAAGGACGGCGTGCCGCAGGTCTCCAGCGAGCTCGATCTCGAATACGGCATCCCGATCCACGTGCCGATGGTCGACGTGCACACCATCGGCGCCGGCGGCGGCTCGATCGCGCATGTCGACGCCGCCGGCCTGTTGCGCGTCGGGCCGCACAGCGCCGGGGCGACGCCGGGACCGATCTGCTACGGCCGCGGCGGCGAGCGACCGACCATCACCGACGCGAACCTGGCGCTGGGCCGCCTCAACCCCGATCACCTGCTGTCGGTCGACACGAAGATATCGCTCGACCACGTGCGCCAGCGCATCGCCGATGAGATCGGCAAGCCGCTCGGCCTCGACAGCACCGCGGCGGCGGCGGCGATCCTGCGGGTCGCCAACGACCGGATGGCCGGCGCCATCCGGCTGGTGTCGCTGGCGCGCGGCTACGATCCGCGCGACTTCGCGCTGTTCGCCTTCGGCGGGGCCGGTCCGCTGCATGCCGCCGCCCTGGCGCGCGAGCTGGCGATCCCGAAGGTGCTGGTGCCGGCCCGGCCCGGCATCACCAACGCGCTGGGCTGCGTCGTGGCCGACCTGCGGCACGACTACGTGCGCACCGTCAATGTGCCGCTGCCGGCGCTCGATGCGGCGCAGGTCCGCGCCATCCTTGAGGAACATATTGCCGCCGGCGAGGCGACGCTCGAGCGCGAGGGCGTGGCGATCGAGGGCACGACGCGGCTGCACTTCGCCGACATGCAGTTCCAGGGCCAGAGCCACATGCTGACCGTGCCGCTGCCGCGCATCGACGTCAGCGTGCCCGAGCTGCGTGCCGCCTTCGAGGCGGCCTACTGGCGGCGCTTCGGCGTCGAGCTGCCGGAGATCCGCGCCGTGCTGGTCAACCTGCACACCGCCGTCATCGGCCGGCGGCCGGCGATCGACCTGGCAACGCTCACCAAGGGCGACAAGGCGCGCGACGTGGCCGGCGCCACGCTCGGCCGTCGCCCGGTCTGGTTCGAGCAGGGCGGTTGGCTGGAGACGCCGATCCTTGCGCGCGACCGCCTGCCGTTCGATGCGCGCTTTGCCGGTCCGGCGGTGATCGAGCAGCTCGACACCACCATCGTCGTCGAGCCCGGCAACCGGGCGTCGCTCGATTCGCTCGGCAACCTCGTGCTGGAGGTCGTATGATGCGCCCGTACGATGCCGGAAGAGGTCACCACAGAGGCCTGGAGACACAGAGGAAAACGGAAGAAACTGCGTGCCGCAGGCGCGCGATCAAATCTTCCCTGTGCCTCTGCGTCTCTGTGGTTCCGTCTTCCCTTGACAGGCCGATACCATGACCACCCTCGACCCCGTGACCCTGGCCGTGATCCAGAACGGCCTCACCAGGCCTGCTAACGATGGACTCATGCTCGCGCTCGGCCTCTCGCCGATTCTCGAAGGCATGGACCGCCTGGACGGCATCTTTGCGACGCGGTCGACGAGTTCGCTGATTGCCTAGGGGCGAGCCTGGCCTGCTGGCGTTCGTCGGCACCATGCAATACTCGGCCCGCGCGGGTGATCGACCGGGCTTCTTTGAGAGCCACCATGGCGGCATGGTCGACCTGGGCGACGTGCCCACGTCAACGACCCTATTCCCGGCGAAGTACGTACTTGATGGACGGCGCTTCGGGTCAAGCTGCCCTCTATCGCGGCATTGCTCGCTCATTACCAACACTACCATCAGCTGGATGCTGGCGGCATGCGCCATGGCTGGGCCAGCGCTTACTGAGGCCGAGTAGGGAGGCCTCGGCGCCCGCCGCCGGCGAAGTTCTCCAAGAAAGGCACGATGGACCAGAGATTCTGGCTTATCATCTCCAGTAATATCTGCATTGCGCCGACCAGCGGATTGGCGACACGCGGCTCAGGCGATGGCGCTTCGACACTGGCGAACGGCGCTCGACTGAAATGACGGGACCGGGCTACTGGCGAGGGACAAGGCAGGCGCGCTGCCATCGCTGAGTCATGCTGGCGGGCCATGCAGTTAGATGGCGGGTTTAAGATTGTTGCCATCTCTGGATGGCATCTACTTAGAGCATTGCCGATTGCCGATCTCTGACGGCGTGGTCGACGCACCGCCGACGATCCGCATGAAGATCACCAAGCGCGAGACGCCGGAATTTTCGACATGGTCAGCTCGAGCCCGCCCTGTCGCGGGCCGATGAACAGCGCCACGCAACTACCCGCTCGGCGATCTAATTCGGCCAGCGAAGCATCTTCCTGGACGTGCTGATCAATGCCGGCACCTTCGAGCCGCTGCATGTCATCGAGCCGGATGGCACGTTTCTCTACGCCAGGTACCCGCGGCCGGTGTCGGGCTGTGCCGCCGAGGTCAGCCAGCGCATCGCCGAGGCAGTGTTCGCGGCGCTCACTCAGGCGATCCCCGACCAGCTGTTCGCGGCGCCGGCCGGCACCTCGGGCAATCTGGGCGTCGGCGGCTACGATCCCAAGCGTGATCGACACTACATCATGTACCTCTTCACCGGCGGCGGGTACGGCGGCAGCCACGAGGGCGACGGGCTGAGCAACGGCTGCTCGACCATCGGCATCTCCAAGATGCCGCCGATCGAGGTGACCGAGCAGTACTATCCCGTGCTGTTCGAGGAGTTCGCGCTGGCCGTAGGCACCGGCGGCGCCGGCCGGCATCGCGGCGGCATGGGCGTGAAGTATGCCATCCGCATCCGTCGCGGCGAGGCGCGGGTGTCGATGGTGATGGACCACGGCCGGGTCGGGCCGCAGGGCGTGCTGGGCGGCCAGGACGGCGGCGTCAACACCGTGCGCATCGAGGCCGGCGGCAGCACCTATGTGCCGCCGCATCTGTCGAAGGACCAGGACATCCAGGTCGGTCCCGGCGACGTCGTGCGGGTGAGCACGCCGGGCGGCGGCGGCTACGGCGATCCGCGGCAACGCGATCCGGCGCTGATCGCCCGCGACCTGCGGCGCGGCTACTACACCGAAGAGCAGGCGGCAGCGCTGTTCGGCAGCGGCGCGATCAAGGCCGCGGCAGCGGAGTGACCGGCGGCGACCCCTTCCCGCGCGCCGGGGAAGGTGGCCAGAAGCCGGCTGTTCGGTGTCGACGGCGCCTGCCATCGACACCGGTTGGCTCTCATATGGCCTCTCGGGGCAATTCGCACGCCAGAGCGCGGGCAGGGCCGCGTGGGTTACGCCGCCAGTCGCCTGACCGCGGCGAGATTCTTCAGCGTCGCGGCGCAGGCGGCGGCCGCTTCGGCGCCCTTGATCACGAAGTGCTCGTGGAAGAAGCGGTGGTGCTCGTCGTGCTCATGGTAACGCTGCGGCGTCAGCACGGCGGAGATCACCGGGACGTCGGTCTCAAGCTGCACGCGCATCAGGCCGCTGATCACCGCCTCGGCGACGAACTCGTGGCGGTAGATGCCGCCATCGACGACAAAGCCTGAGGCGACGATGGCGCTGTAGCGGCCGCTCTTGGCCAGCATCTTGGCGTGCAGCGGGATCTCGAAGGCGCCAGGCACCTCATAGACGTCGATGTCGCTTTCGGCGATGCCGTGGCGGGCCATGTCGGCGACGAACGACTGGCGGCAGCGATCGACGATGTCCTTGTGCCAGCACGATTGCACGAAGGCGATGCGGCCGCCCGTCCCGGCGGGCGGCTGGTGGGTGGCATTGGCTGTCTGCGGGTTGACCTGATTCATGACGTCCTCCTAGGGAACACAGAATCAGGGCGTACGAGCATCATCCGGCGGCCCATCGCACAGGCGACGGCCGCACCGGACTCCTCCCGTTCTCTTCCATCCGGACTGTGACCGTCGGCTCCGGCTTCGCACCGGATCTGCTGACCCCGCCGATGTCGGTCGGCGGGCGCTCGCGGGCTTGCGCGATCGCTCGCGCTTACCGCCGGTGGGGACTTTCACCCCGCCCTGAGAACGATGCCGCACGAACTGGCGTTCCTGCGACGCTGGCACGCTACAGCAACGGCGCGCGCGCACCACGCGATTTTGGACAAGGCTTGGATGCGATGGCGTAGGATGACAATCGGGACAACAGGAGCCGCCGCCACATGAGCCAGCCCCGCATCCGCCTGCTCGCCTTGGGCGGCACCATCGCCACGCAGCCTGGCACGCAGGGCATGAAGCAGGGCCTGGGCGGCGACGATCTCGTGCGCATGGTGCCCGGCCTGGACACGGTGGCCGATGTCACGGCCGAGACCATCTCGCGCACCGGCAGCGGCAACCTGACGCTGGACGCGGTCTATGCGCTGGCGGCGCGCATCGAGGCGCTGGCCACGGCGCGCGACGTCGACGGCGTGGTGGTCACCCAGGGCACCGACACGCTGGAAGAGACCGCCTTCCTGCTCGACCTGCTGCTCGACGTCGACATCCCGGTGGTGATGACGGCGGCGATGCGCAACACCGGCATGGTCTCGCACGACGGGCCGGGCAACGTGCTGGCCGCGGCGCGCGTCGCGGCGGCGCCGTGGGCGAGGGCGAACGACGTCGGCGTGCTGGTCGCGTTGCTCGACCATGTCCACGCCGCGTTCGACGTCGCCAAGACCGAGACCAGCCGCATCGATGCCTTCCGCAGCCCGGCGACGGGGCCGGTCGCGACCCTGGTCGAGGACCGGGTCGTGCAGCTGATGCGGCCGGTGCGCGACTGGAAACAGACGCTGCGCACCGCCATCGGTGCATCGCCGGCGGCGCGCCTGGGCGGCGCCGCGGCGCCGGTGGCGCTGCTGTGGCTCAGCCTCGGCGAGCAGGGCGCGCTGATCGATGCCGTCCTGGCCGACGCGCGCCACCTCGGTTTCGGCGGTGTCGTACTGGGCGCCATGGGCGGCGGGCATGTGCCCGAACTCCTGGTGGAGCGGCTCACGGCACTGTCGCAGCGACTGCCGGTCGTCGTCGCCTCGCGCACCGGCGCCGGGCCGTTGCTGCGCCGGACCTACGAGGGAACCGGCTCGGAGATCGCCCTGCGGGCGGCCGGCCTGATCTATGCCGGCCGCCTGCCGCCGCTGAAGGCGCGGCTGCTGCTGGACCTGCTGCTGCGGGCCGGCGCCGGGCGGGCGACCATCGCTGCAGTATTCGACGCCTGCGGCTGAGACGGCGTATGGTGCCGGCCGCCCGGTTTCTCCGGGCAGGAGACTTTCCATGAATCGGCGATCGCTGCTTGGCTCCGTGGCGCTGGCCTGCCTGCCTGCGTCGCTGCGGGCGCAGAGCTTTCCATCGAAGCAGATCCGGATCATCGTCGGCTTCGCGCCGGGCGGCGGCGGCGACACCGTGGCGCGCATCCTGGGACAGGAGCTGACCAAGGGCGGGGCGCTGTCGGTCGTGGTCGACAACAAGCCCGGCGCCGGCGGCAGCGTCGCCACCCGGGAGATGGTCCGCGCCCCGGCCGACGGCTACACCATCCTGCTGGCCAATGTCGGCATGCTGGTGGTCAACCCGACGGCGATGAAGGACGTCGGCTACGATCCGCACACCGATATCGTGCCGGTCACGATGGCGGTCGACTTCTCCAACGTGCTGGTCGTGCATCCCGAGGTGCCGGCGAGGAACCTGGCGGAATATCTCGCGCTGGCGCGGCGGCCGGAGGGCATGACCTATGCCAGCTCCGGCATCGGCAGCGCCGGCCACCTCGCCGGCGAACTGCTGAAATCGATGAGCGGCGTAAAGTTGACGCACGCGCCCTATCGCGGCGGCGGTCCGGCGATGAACGATCTGGTGGCCGGCCATGTGCCGTCGCTGTTTGCCAGCGCGCCCACCGCCACCGGCCTTCTGCGCGAGGGCCGCATCCGGGCACTGGGCGTGACCGGGGCGCGCCGCTCGCCGTTCAGCCCCGACATTCCGACCATCGCCGAATCGGGCTTTCCCGGCTACGCCGCCACCAACTGGTACGTCATCGTTGCGCCGGCCAAGACGCCGCCCGAGACCATCGCGACGCTCAATACCCTGCTGACCAAGGCACTGAACGCGCCCGACGTGCGCACCGCGCTGGGCGCCCAGGGCATGGAGGCACTGCCCAGCAGCCAGGCCGACGCGGCCGCCTACATCGCGCGCGAAACCGCCACCTGGAAGAAGATCATCGCCGAAGCCGGCATCCGCTTCGAGTAGACGGCCTCAGCGCTTGCCAGGCGGGACCTGCGCGAGCGTCAGCTCGATGGGCTTGCGGAAATCGTCGCCGGCGATGGCGTGCACTTCCTTGAGCTGGAACAGGATTTGCCGGGCCGCCACCAGGCGGGCGGTGACGACCAGCTTGCGGCCTTCCAGGGCGGTGTCCTTGGGCAGGCGCAGGGCAAAGGGGATCGGCACCTGCCAGCCGCTGCGCACGACCTGCTCGGCCAGGATGTCGGCGGGCGACTTGGCGGCGTCGAGCAGCTGCACGCGCAGCTCGGCGCCGCGCGGCAACGCCAGCTTCTGCAGATAGGTGGCGGTGCCGGAAATCACCGTGGCCGGCGGCAGCGCATCGCCCAGCGTCGGCTGCAGCTGGCTGGCATGGAACATCACCGCCTGTCCCTTGGCGTCGAGCACGCAGGTAAAGCGGAACGGCACCGTGGTGCCGTCGCGTCGCCGGCGGGCACCGGTGCCGGTGACCGTGGTGGCGATCATCTGCGCGCCCATCTTTTCCTCGGTGCGCTCGATGGTCACCCAGGGCATGCCGTCGAGCATGAGGATGCCGAAGGCGGCATCGGATTGGCGCGTGTCGGTGCCGATCTTGCCGGCGCAGCGCGAGATGGCGGACGAGGATATGCCGCCCGGCTCCTGTGCCAGCGCCGGAACGGCGGGCGCGAACGCGACGACGGCGAGGAAGGCAAAGATGCGGCGCATGTCGGCTCCTGCGGGAACGCGCAACAGACTATCACGCCGGAGCCTCCGGCGGCGAACGCCGATACGTTGGCCGCGCCTATTCCAGCAACAGCGTGACCGGCGCGGCGACATCGGCCTCGCTCACCGGCCGCGGCGTGCGCAACGCCGCCCGCACCAGACCCTGGGCGGCAATGATCGCCTCGATCGTCAGCGGGCGGCCGTCGAGCGCCGTGTCGGCCGGCAAACGCAAGGCGAACGGGATGACGCCGGCCTGGCCGCCGCGCACGACCTGCTCGGCAATGACCTTCGGTGTCCGCGGCATCGAGGCATCCAGGAGCTGCAGCCGCAGTTCGCCGTCGGCAGGGACTTCGCCGGCAATCCGGGCCGTGCCGCTGATCAGCCGGTGCGGCGGCAGCCTGTCGCCCGATGCCATGTTGACGGGCTCGGTCTGCACCTTGACGGCCCGGCCGCCGGAATCGAGCTGGCAGGCGAAGCGCAGCGCCACGGTGGTGCCGTCGGCCTGCCACCACATGCCGGTGCCGGCGATCCGCGACCACACCCTCTGCGTGCCCAGCTTCTTGTCCAGGGTCCGCAGTCCCAGCCACGGCTGACCGTCGAACGCCACGGCACGATACGTCGAATTGCGATTGCCGCGGTCGAGGTCAACCTTGTTGATGCAGGCCGACACGGCCGGCGCCGAAAGGCCGCCGGGGTCGGGCGGCGGCTCTCGCGTCGACTCGCCGGCGCGGGTCTGGGCCCACGCCGGCGCTACGGCCAGGAGCAAGGCCATCGCGGCGATCGGATGACGCATGACAGGCCCCTGACGAAGAACAAGCGCGCGTTGGCGCGCAGTGTGGCACCTTCGCCGCGCAGAGGTAAGCATCGTGGACTCTCGGACCATCCTCGTGGCCGGCGCGTCCGGCATCGTCGGCCGTGCCGTCGTGGCGCGGTTCGCCGGCCGGCCCGGTGTGCGCGTCATCGCGCTGTCGCGACGCCGTCCTGACCTCGACGCCGACCATGTCCATCTGCCGCTCGATCTGACCGACGCCGCCGCCTGCGCGGTGGCGGCAGCAACGCTGCGCGACGTGACTCACGTGGTCTACGCCGCGCTGTTCGAGAAGCCGGGGCTGATCCGCGGCTGGCGCGAAACCGACCAGATGCAGACCAACCTTGCCATGCTGCGCAACCTGATGGCGCCGCTGCTGCCTGTCGCGACCGGCCTGCGGCATGTCACCCTGCTGCAGGGCACCAAGGCGTATGGCGCGCATCTGCGGCCGATCCCGCTGCCGGCGCGCGAACGCTGGCCACGCGACGAGCACGCCAATTTCTACTGGCTGCAGGAGGACTGGCTGCGCGCCGCGCAGCAGGGCGCCGGCTGGACCTTCACCATCCTGCGGCCTCAGATCGTCTTCGGTCACGGCGTGGCAAGTCCGATGAACCTGTTGTCGGCGATCGGCACCTATGCCGCCGTCCTCAAGGCGCGCGGCGAGGCGCTGCACTGGCCGGGCGGGCCAGGCTACCTCGTGGAAGCGACCTGCGCCGATCTGCTGGCGCGTGCCATCGACTGGGCCGGTACCAGCGCGGCGGCAGCCGGCGAGACGTTCAACGTCACCAACGGCGACGTCTTCACCTGGCCCAACGTCTGGCCGGCGATCGCGCGGGCGCTGCGGATGGAGGCTGGCGACGCGCGGCCGCTGCGCCTGGCCGAACACATGGCGGATGCGAGGCCGAATGGCAAGCAATCGTGCGCCGGCACGGCTTGCGTCGCCAATCGCTGCGGTCGTTCGTCGGCGACTCTTTCTTCTATGCCGACTTCAGCTTCGCCCATGGACGCGACCGGCCACCGCCGCCCGTGCTGGTCAGCACGGTGAAGATCCGTCAGGCCGGTTTCGCCGACTGCGTCGATACGGAGGACATGTTCGCGTCATGGTTCGCACGGCTTCGCGACCTGAAGCTGTTGCCGGACGCCTGATCAGTCGGGCCCGGCCTTTGCCAGAATGTCATCGACGAACGCCGATTTGGCGTCGGTGTAGGCTTCCCGATCGGTGCGATGGCGCTGCGCCAGCTCGCGCTTGAGGCGTTCGTAGCGCGCCGCATCCGCCGGATGGGTCCGCAGATAGTCCCTGAACCGCAATCGCCGCCACAGCTCGCCGTCGGGCTCGGTGACGTGGACGTGGTGGGTGCGCCGCTCGCCGTAGGGCGGCATGCCCTTGACGAAAAACAGCCGGTCGGTCTTGGGGTTTTCCGACCAGAAGACGTAGCCGAGTTGGCGCAGCGGATCGACGAAGCCGGCGCGCGCCGCGGCCAGCGACCGCACCGCGATCAGGATATCGATGATCGGCTTGGCCGCCAGGCCGGCAATGGCCGTGCTGCCGAAATGCTCGATCTCGATGACCAGATCCGGATCGAGCGTGGCGCGCAATACGTTGGCTTCGTGCGCGAACATCGCCGGCCAGCGTGCGTCGTAGTCGACAATCTCGATGTCATCCATGGTCGCTGCGGTCTCGACGCTCGGTAAGGCGACGCATCCGGAGACGCACCGCTCTGGCCAGCGTGCATGGCTTTCGGCAGGAACACTAAAGCACGTTTCGCCGGCCGGCACGTGCCGCAGATGGACGCTTGGCACCACGACGTGAAGGCGCCAGAAGGTTGTGACAATCGCACAATCCCGTCCGGCCGGCCATGATCCCGCGCACGCTCTTTGCATCCGACCACGACATGTTCCGCGATACCGCGCGCCGCTTCGTCGAGCGCGAGATCGCGCCCCACTATGTCCAGTGGGAGAGGGACGCACGCGTGCCGCGCGACGTCTGGCTCAAGGCCGGTGCCACCGGCCTGCTGCTGTGCGACGTGCCCGAGGACTACGGCGGGCAGGGCGGCGATTTCCGCCACAGCGTCATCGTCATGGAGGAATTGGGCCGGGTCGGCGCCATGGGCGTGTTCTTCAGCCTGCATTCCGACATCGTGGCGCCCTACATCCTCAAATACGGCTCCGAACAGCTCAAGCGCCAGTGGCTGGGCCGCATGGCCAGCGGTGAAGCGATCGGCGCGATTGCCATGACCGAACCGTCGGCAGGCTCGGACCTGCAGGCCATCCGCACGACGGCGGTGCGCGACGGCGACGACTACGTCATCAGCGGTCAGAAGGTCTTCATCTCCAACGGCCAGACCGCCGATCTGGTGATCGTCGCCTGCAAGACCGACCCGGCCCAGGGTGCGCGGGGCATGAGCCTGATCGTGGTCGAGACCGACCGGCCCGGCTTTCGTCGCGGCCGGCAGCTCAAGAAGATCGGCATGCATTCGCAGGACACGTCGGAGTTGTTCTTTGACGCGGTACGCGTGCCGGCCGGCAACATCCTCGCTGCCGAAGGCCAGGGCTTTGCATTGCTGATGAACGAGCTGGCGCAGGAACGGCTGACGCAGGCGGTA
This sequence comes from Alphaproteobacteria bacterium, assembly GCA_026126245.1. Taxonomy (GTDB): domain Bacteria; phylum Pseudomonadota; class Alphaproteobacteria; order Reyranellales; family Reyranellaceae; genus Vineibacter. Next base: position 2,313 of record JAHCJT010000013.1, on the reverse strand, counting down.
CGCGCCATCGCTGCCTGCGAGGCGGCGTTGTCCTGGACGATCGACTATGTCACGCAGCGCCACGCCTTCGGCAAGCCGCTGGCGGCTTTCCAGAACACGCAGTTCAAGATCGCCGAGATGAAGGCCAAGATCGTCGCCCAGCGCGTGCTGGTCGACCGCTGCATCGAGCTGCACCTGGAAAAGAAGTTCGATTCGGTCGACGCCGCGATGGCCAAGATGACCACCACCGAGCTGCAATGCGAGGTGGTCGACGAATGCCTGCAGCTGCACGGCGGCTACGGCTATATGACCGAGTTTCCGATCGCGCGCGCCTTCGCCGACGCGCGGTTCACCAAGATCGCCGGCGGTTCGATCGAAGTGATGAAGACGATCATCGCCCGCAGCCTCTTCGCCCGCTGACTATTGCGGCGTCTTGCCTTGCGTCAGCCAGCCGATGATGAACGCGGCCACCGCCGCCGCATCGTCGAGATCGAGCCACGGATGGCTGGCGCCGGTATGGTGGTCCGTGCGCGGCGCGGCGACGGCGAGCAGGCCGGGATCGTCGCCGGCGCGCAGCGCCTTGCCTTCGGCGGCCCGCCACACCTCGATGCGGGCATGCGGATGTCCGGTGAAGCCTTCGACCAGCACCACGTCGACCGGCGCCATGCGCGCCAGCAGCGACTCCAGCGTGATCTCGGCGCCGTCGCGGTTCTCGCGCATCAGCGCCCAGCGCCGCTCGGACGCCACCATCACCTCGTGCGCGCCGGCCTTGCGGTGGCGCCACGAGTCCTTGCCCTCGGTATCGACGTCGAAGCCGTGATGCGAGCGCTTGACGGTCGAAACCGTGACGCCGCTTGCGATCAGGATCGGGATCAGCCGCTCGATCAAGGTCGTCTTGCCGCTGCCGCTCCAGCCAACGATGCCGAGGAGTTTCATGGCGATGGTGTTTGCTTGCCCTTGCCGCTGTCGCGTCGATGGCCGGCGACGGCGGCAGTAGGTGCCTGACGCCGCCGGCAGCGTCAATCGAGGAGAACTATCCGCGGCGTCGGGCCGGCCCGGGGCTGCGCGCGGCCGACGATCGTCGCATCGGGCGCACCGTCGGCCCGCAGCGCCACCAGCAGCGCGTCGGCCTTGTTCGCCGCAATGCCGATCAGCAGACCGCCGGATGTCTGTGGATCGTAGAGCAAGCCCGTCATGGTTTTGTCGGCAGGCGCGCCGCCGACGGCGACGGCCGATTTGCCGGCATCCCGGTTGGACGGCGCCAGCGTGCTTTCAAAGCCGCGCGCCAGCAGGCCGGCAACGCCCGGCAGCACCGGCAGGGCACTGAGTGACAGGGCGGCGTCGAGGCCCGAGGCGCGCAGCATCTCCAGCAGATGGCCGGCCAGGCCGAAGCCGGTGACGTCGGTGCAGGCGACGACACCGGCGGCACGCGCCGCCGCGGCCGGCGGTCCGCTGGAGCGCAGCATCGAGTCGATGGCGGTACTCACCCATGGGGCGCGGGCCTCACCGCGCATATCGGCGGCGAACAGCACGCCGGTGCCCAGCGGCTTGGTCAGGATCAGGACATCGTCCGGCGCCAGTGCGCCCTTGCGCAGCAACCGCTCGGCCGGCGCCAGGCCGTTGACGGTCAGGCCCAGGCTGAGTTCGCTGCCCTCGCCGGTGTGCCCGCCGATCAGTGTGGCGCCGGCGGTCGCCAGCTCCTCGACCACGCCGCGCAGCAGGGCGGCAAGATCGATCTCCTGCTGCCGCGGCGGGGCGTGCGGCAACACGGCGGTCATCAACGCGCTGTGCGGCGCCGCGCCGGTGGCGAACAGGTCGGACAGGCAGTGCAGCGTCGCGATGCGCCCGAACAGCCAGGGATCGTCGATCAGCGCGCGGAAGAAGTCGACGCTCTGCACCAGCGCCTGGCCGGCCGGCACGGCGATGGCCGAGGCGTCCTCGGCATCGCGCACGCCCAGCAGCACGCCTTCGCGCGGCGGAATCTCGAGACCGTCCAGCGCCCGGCGCAGGATATCGCCGCCGATCTTGGCGCCGCATCCGGCGCAGCGCATCGCCGCCATTGCGGCACCGCCGGCTGTCGGCGCCGGCGGTGCGCCGCCCATCGCCATCGCGCCTGGCCGCAGTGACTGGTACATGCCCATCCAGCGCCGGTCGATGCGGTCCTTCCAGCGCCACACCCAGTCGCCGCGCACCCACAGCGCGCCGCGGGCCCCGACGGCGTGCTTGTCGCCGGTCGAGATGAGCGTGAGAAAGCGGCGCTGCGGCACATACGCCTGCAGCGCCGCGTCGGGCGATGCCAGCAGATTGTGCGCCAGCACTGGCCCCTCGCGCACC
>JAHCJT010000129.1 GCA_026126245.1 Alphaproteobacteria bacterium | reverse complement strand
GCGCTGGCTGCAGCTCACCATCGTGCGCGAGGACAAGCTGTGGCCCGCCGTGTGTCGCGCCATCGGCCGGCCGGATCTCGAAGCCGATCCGCGCTTCGCCAGCACCGCAGCGCGCCGCGGCCGGGCGGCGGAACTGGCGGCGATTCTTGCCGCTGCCTTCGCGTTGCGCGACTACGAACACTGGCGCCAGACCCTGGCGGCGCTCGACGTCACGTTCGGCGTGATCAGTCGCGTGCAGGATCTGCCCGACGACATCCAGGCGGTGTATGCCGGCGCCATCGTCGACACCGAAAATCCGGAGATGCCGCGCACGATCGGCAATCCCATCCGCCTTGATTTCGCGCAGTCGCGGGTCGCCGGCGCCGGGCCGGCGCTTGGCCAGCACACTGCCGAGGTGCTGCGCGAAGCCGGTCTGTCGGACGCGGAGATCGCGGCGCTGCGTACGACAGACGAAGCGGCGCCGGCGGGCGCCATGGCCGAAGGAGGAACGCGGTGACGGATCAGATGCCGCTGGACGAGGAGTTGCCGCTGGCTGGTCTGACCGTGCTGGACGTCAGCTCATTCATTGCCGCGCCGGCGGCGGCGGTCATCCTCGGCGACTTCGGTGCGGACGTCATCAAGATCGAGCCGCCGGGAACCGGCGATCCCCACCGCAACAGCTGGCTGAACCCGAACTATCCCCGCAGCGACGTCAACTTCGTCTGGCAGCTCGATGGTCGCAACAAGCGCTCGGTGGCGCTCGATCTCAAGAACCCCGACGGCCGCGCCGCTCTCGACCGGCTGATTGCGCGGGCGGACATCATGATCGTCAATTTCCCGTTGCCGGTACGCGAGCGCCTGCGGCTGCGCTGGTCGGATGTCGAACCGGTCAACCCGCGGCTGATCTACGCCTCGCTCACCGGTTACGGCGAGAGCGGGCCGGACCGCGATATGCCCGGGTTCGACGTCAACGCCTTCTTCGGCCGCGCCGGCATCCTCGATGCCCAGCGGCACGAGGGCGGACCGCCGGGGTTTTCGCTGCCGGCGCAGGGCGATCGATGCGCCGCTGTCACCATCGTCAGCGCCGTCCTGCTGGGATTGCGTCGCCGCGACCGCACCGGCAAGGGCGGCTGGGTTGGCACGTCGCTGTACGCCAACGGCGTGTGGTCGAATGGCACGCTGGCGCAGGCGGCGCTGGTCGGCGCCTTCAGCACGCCACGGCCGCCACGCGACCGGCCGCGCAACGCGCTGGCCAACATCTATCGCACGCGTGACGATCGCTGGATCCAGCTGACACTCGTGCGCGAAGAGAAGGGTTGGGAGCGGCTCTGCCGAGCCCTGCAGCGACCGGACCTGATGGCCGATCCGCGCTTCACGACCAAGGACGCACGGCGGGCGCATGCCACCGACCTGGCCGCCATCCTCGATGCCGCGTTCGCGGCCCACGACTGGGCGCACTGGCGACCGATCCTGCGGACCCACGAGGTGACGTTCGGCGTGATCGAACGCCTGCAGGAATTGCCGACCGACGAGCAGGCACGACATGCGGGCATCGTCGCCGATACCGCCTCGGCCGAGGTGCCGCGCACCATCAACAATCCGGTCCGTCTGGGCTTTGCCCGGCCGCGGCCTGCCGGCGTGCCGCCGGCACTGGGCGAGCACACCGACGCCGTGCTGCATGAGGCCGGACTGTCGGACGCCGACATCGCCGCCTTGCGGGCGAGCGGCGCTGCCGGTTGACCAGATTCCATCAGATAGTGGTCAGAAGCAGGGGGAAGGCCTAATGCATGTTTTTTTCGCTGCCGCTTCGCGGCCGGCTCATGAATTGACGCCGATTGGCCGATTTCACGCCTCAGAACCGGACGTTTCTTGACGGTGCCATCACGCGCCTGATTCACCGTGTCGCCTTCGTTTGCGCATCTGCGCATCGACCGGATGCACCGGCGGCTCAGTCTTGTCGCAGGGCGTCTGCCTCCTCTGGGGCGATGGCTGGAAGCGACCCCCTGCCACGTCCCGCCTTCGGCGCTGCTGGGTGGTACCGTGTCACCCGGTCCCACGCGGCGCTCGCGCCCTCGTGATAGCTCCCGAACGACCCCCCGGCCGAAGCTGCGCACCGTGATTGACCGTGTGCGCCGGCACCATGAATCTTGCGCCGCCAGCAATGGACGAGCGACCTGCCGGGAGGACCCGTGACCGATTCTGCCGCCGCCTTGTCGGGCGGCCTGCCTCTGGCCGGCCTGCGCCGTGCTCGATGTCGCATCGTTCATCGCCGCGCCGGCCGCAGCGGTGGTGATGGCCGATTTCAGGTGCCGACGTCATCAAGATCGAACCACCGGACGGCGATCCGCTGCGGCGCATGGGCGACGGCGCCGGCATGCCGAAATGCGCCGTCGACTATTCCTGGGAGCTCGACGGCCGCGGCAAGCGCTCAATCACGCTCGACCTGAAGGCCGATGCCGGCCGCGCCGTGCTCGACCGGCTGATCGCCCGCGCCGACGTGTTCATCACCAACTTTCCCTTCCCGGTGCGGGCGCGTCTGAGGCTGCGCTACGAGGACGTGGCACCGCTCAACGCCCGCCTGATCTACGCCTCGCTGTCGGGCTACGGCGAGGCGGGGCCGGAAGCCAATCAGCCCGGCTTTGACGTCAGCGCCTATTTCGGCCGCGCCGGCATCGTCGACGCCATGCGCGTGGCCGACGGCCCGCCGACACTGACCTTGCCGGCGCAAGGCGATCATCCGACGGCGATGACCCTGTTCGGCGGCATCATGATGGCGCTCTATGCCCGCGAACGCACCGGGCGGGGCGGCCATGTGGCCACCAATCTGCTGCACAACGGCGTCTGGTCGAACGGCATTCTCGCGCAGGCCGCGCTGCTGGGCGCCTTTCCCGAGCCGCGCCGTGGCCGGCAACATGCGAAGAATGCTCTGGCCAATGCCTACCGCGCCCGCGACGGACGCTGGCTGTCGCTGGTCATCGTGCGTGAGGAGCGGGTGTGGAGCGACTTCTGCCATGCCATGGAGTTGCCGCATCTGGTCGGCGATGCGCGGTTTGCCAGCCGCGAGGCGCGCGCCCGGCACGTGCCCGACCTGATGGCGATCCTCGACGCGCAGTTCGCCACGCGCGATCTTGCCGACTGGCAAGCGCGCCTGGCGGCGGCCGGCATCACGTTCGGCGCCCTGCCGGGATTGCGCGACCTGCCGCATGATCCGCAACTCGGCGCCAACGGCACCTTCGTCGACACCGGCGATGGCGAGCTGCCGCGCACCATCGCCAACCCGATCAGCATGGCCGGCGTGCCACAGCGCATGCCGCGCCGCGCGCCGAGTCTTGGCGCCCATAGCGACGAAATCCTGCGGGAGGTCGGCATGGCCGACGCCGACATCGCGGCGCTGCGGGCGGCGCGTGTTGTCGTCTGACGACCATCCGCCGGCGCCACACAGATTATTGGGTCGGGTAATGCCCCGGCGTGCGGCGCCCGCTTAGCCGACGTCGGCCGGCACGTCGTGCTCGCGCTCGGCGCGCTGCTCGACCGGCTTTTCCGCCCGGGTGAGATTGTAGGCGGTATTGACCAGGGCAATATGCGAAAACGCCTGCGGAAAATTGCCGACCAGCCGCTGACGGGCCACGTCGTATTCCTCCGCCAGCAGGCCGACATCGTTGCGAACCGCCAGCAGGCGTTCGAACAGGCGCCGCGCGTCGTCCTGCCTGTCCATCAGCACATAGGCATCGGCCAGCCAGAAGCTGCAGGCCAGGAACGCGCCTTCGCCGGGCGGCAATCCGTCGTCCGCCGTCGTCGTGTCGTAGCGCCGCACGAAGCCGTCGACCAGGAGCTGGCGCTCGATGGCCGCGACCGTGCCGCGGATTCGCGGATCGGATGGCGGCAGGAAACCGACCGCCGGCAGGAGCAGCAGGCTGGCATCCAGCTGGCGGCTGCCGTAGGCGCGCACGAAGCTGCCGAGCTGCGGATCGAAGCCGTTGGCGCAGACTTCGTCATGGATCGTGCGTGCGATCCGCCGCCATTGGTCGAGCGGCCCATCCAGACCGAATGCTTCGGCGCCCTTGATCGCCCGGTCGAAAGCGACCCAGGCCATGACCTTGGAATGCGTGAAGTGCTGCGGCTTGCCACGCACCTCCCATAGGCCCATATCCGGTGTGTCCCATATGGTGGCGAGATGGTCGATCAGGGCGCGTTGCGCCGCCCATGCCGCCTCGCTGCTGTCCAGCCGGCCGCGCCGTGCCTGGTGCAGCGCGTCCATCACCTCGCCGTAGACGTCGAGCTGCAGCTGGCCTGATGCGGCGTTGCCAATGCGCACCGGCGCCGAACCCTCGTAGCCGGGCAGCCAGCCCAACTCCGTTTCGGTCAGCCGCCGCTCGCCGGCGACGCCGTACATGATCTGCGCCTGCTGCGGCGCGCCGGCGATGGCGCGCAGCAGCCACTCGCGCCAAGCCTGCGCCTCGGCGTAGTAGCCGGCGCTCATCAGCGCCAGCAGCGTCAACGTCGCGTCGCGCAGCCAGCAGAAGCGGTAATCCCAGTTGCGCGTGCCGCCCAGGTGTTCCGGCAACGAGGTGGTCGGTGCAGCGACGATGCCGCCGGTCGGCTCGTAGATCAGCGCCTTGAGGATCATCAGCGAACGTTTGACGGCGCCGGTCCAGCGGCCGGCCGGTTCACAGCGCGACGTCCACTCGTGCCAGAATGACTCGGTGGCGGCCAGCGCCGCGCGCGGATCGGTCGGCGGCGCGGGAGCCGGCAGATGCGATGCGCCATGGGTGAGCACGAAAGGCACGCTCTCGCCCGCCCTGACGACGAAGTCGCCGACGGTGTGGAAATCCTCGCCCCGCAGCGCAACGGGGGTGCGCAGCAGCACCATGTCGGGACCGGCGATCGCCCGCAGGGCGCCGTCCTCCGTGCGGGTGACCCACGGGACCGTCGCGCCGTAGCCGAAGCGCAGCACCAGCTCGGTGCGCATCGCGACCTCGCCGGCCTCGCCGACGACCATGCGAATCAGCGTCGCCTGCGGGTCGCGCGGCGTCATGAAATCGATCACCGCGACCCGCCCGGTCTCGGTGGTGAACCGGGTCTCCAGAATCAGCGTGTCGTCGCGGTAGTGTCGCTCGATGCGCGCCGGGCGGGTCGGCGCCATCAGCCAGCGGCCATGCTCGGGCGTGCCCAGCAGGGCGGCGAAACAGGCGTCGGAATCGAAACGTGGCAGGCAAAGCCAGTCGATCGAGCCGTCGCGGCCGACCAGGGCCGCCGTCTCGCCGTCGCCGATCAGAGCGTAGTCCTCGATCCTCAACGCCACCGCAACATCCTTGCAGACTCCGCCCGCCGGACAGGACGGCGCTCGAACGGGCCACCGGTTTCCGCGCGGCGCCAGCGTTCGATCCTAGCGGATCATCGTTGCGCTTGCCTGGCAAGTGCACGCGGAAAAGCCGCCTGACGCCGCACTGTGTCGCAGCGGCCGGCGGCGTCAATGGATCGCGGGTCGGTGTTGGCGATCAGCGCACGACGGCGGCGGTCTGGCCGAACAGGATCTTGCGTTCCTCCTCGGTGCGAATGCCGCCGGCATTGGGGTTGATCTTCGGCACCAGCGCATAGGCGCGCTGCGTCGCCGGCCGCGCCTTGACGGCGTTGAACCAGCGCTTCAGGTGCGGGAAGTCATCGAGGTTCTGTTTCTGCCGCTCGTAGGGCACGATCCAGGGATAGCTCGCCATGTCGGCGATGGAGTAAGCGCCGGCCATGAACTCGCGATCGGCCAGCCGCTTGTTGAGCACACCGTAGAGCCGGTTGGTCTCCTTGATGTAGCGGTCCATGGCGTAGGGGATCTTCTCGGTCGCATACGTTACGAAGTGATGGTTCTGGCCGGCCATCGGTCCCAGACCGCCCATCTGCCAGAACAGCCACTGCAGCACTTCAGCCTTGCCGCGGGCGTCGGCCGGCATGAATTGCCCGGTCTTCTCGGCGAGGTACACCAGCATGGCGCCGGACTCGAAGACGCTGATCGGCGCGCCGCCATCCTTGGGCGCGTGGTCGACCAGCGCCGGGATGCGGTTGTTGGGTGACACCTTCAGGAAGTCGGGCTGGAACTGTTCGCCCCTGCCGATGTTGACCGGGATGATCTTGTAGGGAACGCCCGCCTCCTCGAGGAACATCGTCACCTTGTGACCGTTGGGCGTGGTCCAGTAGTAGAGATCGATCATCACGGGCCTCGCTTGTCGCGGCGTGTCAGGGAATGCGTAACCCTAGCATGTGCGTCGTGCCGATCCACCGGACGATGGCGGCCATTGCGGCGCGGTCGGCGGAACGGATGTGAGCTGTCTGCCGTATCCCGTTCATCGCCCCTTCATGGCGGTCCCGCGACAGCGCCACCTTCAAGACAGAGTGACGCCGGCGACCGAGGGAGTGGGCGGTCGCCGGCGTCAGTGGCGGCGTGAGCCGCGCTCAGGCACGCCAGAATGGCTTGTTGGCCTCGTAGCTGATCACGCCGGGGTCGAGGCCCAGGTCGCGTGCGTCGCGCGTGGTCAGCCGCGTCAGCTCCGACCGGTCGCGCGCCCGACGATGCCAGACGTGCAGTGTCGCTGTCAGGCGCGCCAGGAAAGTTCCGCTCCTGCCGGCGGCGGTGCCGGGGATGCCATGATTGAGGGTGGTGTAGGCCATGGTCTTCTCCATCGGAATTGGTTGCTGCCTGCGATCGTTCAGGCGGTTCGCGGCCGGATCCGGCCGGTGCCGCCGACGGTCGCGGCGCGATGTCCGAACCAGCCGCCGACCATCGCCGCGATACGGCGTCCGCCCTGGCGGATCGCTGCGGCGCGCAGCGCCCGGGCGCGGGCCTCGGCCGCCAGGCGGTCCGCCGAATAGATGAATTTCCCTTGCGTTGTGAGGGTCTTCTCGCTGTCGTCCAGGTCGGCCATGCGGGCCTCCATGTGTCGCACTTTCATGTGTCCTATGTGCATCGGCGGGAAGTTCTTTACAAACGACGATAGGTCGATGCACGATAAGAAAACCTCATGAATTTGACGTTCCGCCAGGGCCGTCCGGGAGATCCAGATGCGTCGTTCAATACCGCCGCTCAATGCGTTGCGCGCCTTCGAGGCGGCGGCGCGCCATCTGTCCTTCACTGACGCCGCTGACGAGCTGGCTGTCACCCAGGCTGCCATCAGCCACCAGATCCGCGGCCTGGAGGACCGCATGGGCCTGAAGCTGTTCGTCCGGCGCAATCGCGAGATCCTGCTGAGCGAGGCGGGACAGGCCTACCTGCCCGGCGTGCGTCAGGCGTTCGACCTGCTGCACGACGCCACCGAGCGGCTGCTGAAGACCGATGCCAGCGGGCCGCTCACCGTGACCACCACGGCGTCGTTCGCCACCAAGTGGCTGGTGCCGCGCCTGGGGTCGTTCCAGCAGGAGCACCCCGATATCGACGTGCGCATCTCGACCAACACGACGCTGGTCGACTTCGCGCGCGACGACGTCGATATCGGCATCCGCTACGGCCGCGGCCAGTGGCCGGGAGTCGCCGCCGAACGGCTGGTGGCAGAAGACATCTTTCCCGTCTGCAGTCCGGCGCTGCTCAAGGGACCCAAGGCGCTGCGCCGGCCGTCCGACCTGAAGGGCCATACCTTGCTGCACGTCTCGACGTGGCGTGACGACTGGCAGGTTTGGTTGACGGCGGCCGGCGTCAAGAGCGTCGACCCTACGCGCGGCCTGAAGTTCGATCTCGCGCTGCCCGCCATCCAGGCGGCCACCGACGGGCTGGGCGTGGCCCTGGGTCGTGGTCCCCTTGTGGAGGCCGACATGAAGGCGGGGCGCCTCGTAGCGCCGTTCGACGTCAAGCTGCCCAGCGACAGCGCCTACTATGTCGTGGCGCCTGCTGAGCGCCTGCGGCGGCCCAAGATCAAGGCGTTCGTGACCTGGCTGCGCGATACCGTGGCGCGCGACAAGGCGGCGAGCTGAGGCGACCCCGGCGCCGCCCCTGCGGGCGGCGTTCGTTTGGCAGACCTTCCGAGACATCGCGGCGATCCGCGAACGGCGTGCCCGGTGGGCCGCGTCCGCCGATCTGGGATCAGATATTTGTATTTGCAAATATCACGACGATCTGCCAATCTGGGCGCAATGCAAGGGGAGGATCGGCCATGGCACTCGACTTCGGCTACTTCACGCTGAGCGATAACCGCTACCCTGAAAATCCGCGCACCGCCGAGCAGTTCCTGCGCGACATCTACGCCGAGGCTCTGTGGGCCGAGACGGTCGGCATGAACTCGGCCTGGATCGGCGAGCATCATTTCAACCTGCTGGGCGTCAACGCCTCGCCGATCGCCATGCTGGCGCAGATCGCCGGCGCCACGCGGCGCATCCGGCTGGCACCGGCCGTGACCCTGCTGCCGGTGCACCATCCGCTGCATGTCGCCGAGGAATGGGCAACGCTCGATCTGCTGTCGGGCGGCCGGGTCGATTTCGCCGCCGGCCGGGGCTACGACCGGCTGGAGTACGGCCCGTTCCAGGCGCCGTTCGAGGACTCGGCTGACCTGTTCGCCGAGGGGCTCGAGGTGCTGTGGCGCGCCTGGACCGAGCCCGGCAAGTGGTCGCACAAGGGTCGCTTCTACCAGTTCGACAACATTGAGGTCCGTCCGCGGCCGCTGCAGAACCCGCTGCGCCCCTATGTCGCCTGCTTTTCGCGGCCGTCGATGGAACTGGCGGCGAAGAACGACTGGAACATCATCTACGCGCCGTTCGCTGCGGCGCTGGTCTACGGCTCGCTGGCCGACGCCGTGCGCGTCTATCGCGAGGAATGCGAAGCGAAGTTCAAACGCCCGCCGCGGCGCGCCATGTGCTCCTACTTCGTACACGTCGCCTCGACGCCGGAGGAAGAGCGCTACGGCAAGGAGACGCTGATCCGCTATTTCCACGACGCGCTGATCGCGGCATTCCCGTCGAACAGCGGCGAGAAGGTGCCGCCGACCTACAAGTACTTCGTCGAGATCGTCAACATCCTGCGCGGCATGAAGGCCGATGCGCTGACCACCAAGTCGATCCTGTGCGGCTCGCCGCAGCACATCATCGACACGCTCAAGACGGTGGAGCAGGCCGGCGTCGCCGAGGTGATCCTGTATTTCAACTACGGCGCCAAGCCGCACGCCCTGGTCAAGGAGCAGATGCAGCGTTTCATGGAGGACGTGGCGCCGGCCTTCGAGGGCGGTCACACCGCGCTGCGCCTGAAGGCGGCGGAGTAAGTTCTCCCTTCTTCCCGCCTTCGCGGGAAGAGGCGCTATGATGCGCGCCGCTTCGTGACATCCACCCGCCCATGCTGCCCCTCGACGACTACGTTCCCTACCTGCTGAACCGCGCCGGCGCGCGCATCGCGCAAGCCTTTTCCGAGGACATGCGGGCGCTGGGAACCACGCTGCAGGCCTGGCGCGTCCTGGCGGCGCTGCGCGACCGCGACAATCAGCGGGTGTCGGAGCTGGCCGACCATACCAGTATCGAGATTTCGACGCTCTCGCGCGTGCTTGACGGCATGCAGAAGCAGGGCCTGATCGCGCGCCGCCGCGCCGAGGATGATGGTCGGGTGGTAACGCTGCATGTCACGCCGGCCGGCCGGCGGCTGACCGACCGTATCGTGCCCATCGCCGAACGCTACGAGCGGACCGCCATCTCGGGGCTGAGCGCGACCGAGACCGCGACCCTCAAGCGCCTGCTGCGCCGGCTCTATGCCAACATGGACGGGCTGCGCGACGACGGTCGGGCGGCCGACTAGGCGCCATCGCCTCGCCGCTTCCGTGCCGCGACGGATGCATTGCGGCCGAACTGTCTGGCTTCCTATGATGCCGCCAGCACCAGGGAGGAAAACCATGTCGCGCCTCGATCCGGCCGCGCCGCCGTTTCGCGCCGAAGTGATCGGCAGTCTGCTGCGGCCGCGTGCGCTCAAGGAGACCGCGACCGCCGTGGCCGCCGGCAAGGCGACGGCGGCCGACTACGCCCAGGTGCTGGAGCGCGAGATCGCGCGCGTCGTGGCAAAGCAGGAGGAGATCGGCCTGCGCGTCGTCACCGACGGCGAGTTCGGCCGCACCTCGTGGTTCGGCTTCTTTTTCGAGGGGCTGAACGGCTTCAGCCTGGCGCCATCGCTGTTCAAGTTCCGCGATGCCGAGGGCCACGGGTTCGAGTGGCCGACCTGCGTGGCGGCCAAGCCGATCACCCGCCGGGCGCCGATCTCTTTGGCTGAGTTCGCGCGGGTCAAGCGGTTCGCCAGGACCGCACTGCCGAAGGCCACCTTGCCGACGCCCAGCGCGTTTCACTTCTTCCGCTTCACCAATGCCTTCGAGCCGGCGGCCTATGCCAGCGTCACGGCCTATTTCGACGCGCTGATTGCCATCTATCGTGCCGAACTGAAGGAGCTGGTCGAGGCCGGCTGCCGCTACGTGCAGCTGGACGAGGTGCCGGTGGCCATGCTGTGCGACCCGCTGGTGCGCGAGCAGGCCAAGGCACAGGGCGGCGATCCCGACGCCATGCTCGATCTTTACGTCGACGTGGTGCGCCGCATCCTGGCCGACCGGCCCGCCGGTGTGACCGTCGGCATGCATCTCTGCCGCGGCAACTTCCGCAGCCGCTGGATGGCGTCGGGCGGCTACGAGCCGGTGGCGCAGAAGCTGTTCAACGACTTCCCGGTCGACGTCTATTTCCTCGAGTACGACAGCCAGCGCGCCGGCGACTTCACGCCGCTGCGTCACGTGCCGGCCGACCGTCATGTCGTACTCGGGCTGGTGTCGTCGAAGTCGCCGGAGATGGAATCGCCGGACGACCTGCGCCGCCGCCTCGATGAGGCCGCCAGGCACGTGCCGCTCGACCGCCTGTCGCTGTCTGCACAATGCGGCTTCGCCAGCGTCGCCGGTGGCAATACGCTGGATGAGGCTCAGCAGTGGGCCAAGCTGACCCTGATCGCCGACACCGCCCGCAAGGTGTGGGGCACGACGTAGCATTCGTCCTCGCCCTGCGGCTGCTTCGCGGCTGTCAACCTCTGCCTCTCTGCGGCAGAGACGAAGGGCGACTACAATACCGAAAAGCCGTGCGCCAGCGGATCGCGGTCGTCGACGAAGATGGTGTTGATGCCGTGCTGCCGCGCCCAGCCGGCGACCGAGGGCACGATGGCGTCGTGGTTGCCGACTTTGGTGGCGGCTTCGACGCGGCCGTCGAACAGGGTGCCGATGATGCTCTCGTGCACGAAGTCGTCGCCGACCCTGAGCTCGCCGCGTGCCGCCAGCTGCGCCATGCGCGCCGAGGTGCCGGTACCACAGGGCGAGCGGTCGATCGCCCGATCGCCGTAGAACACGGCGTTGCGCCGGTGCGCTCGCTTGTCGCGCGCCGCGCCGGTCCACATCACATGGCTGACGCCGCCGATGGTCGGGTCTTCGGGATGCAGCGGCTGGAATTTTTCCTGCACTAGCCGGCGCACGACCGGCGACAGGCGTAGCACGTCGCCCGCCGAAATCGACTCCAAGCCGCCGAAATTCCTCTGCGGCTCGACGATGGCGTAGTAGTTGCCGCCGTAGCTGACGTCGAGCGCCAGTTCGCCCAGGCCAGGCACGTCGATCACGATGTCGCTGGCCGCCAGGTACGAAGCGACGTTGGTCAGCCGGACCTGCTCGACGAAGCGGCCGTCGCGACGGTACTGCGCCACGACGCGGCCGGCCGGCACGTCGAGCGCCACCTCACCCTCGCGCGCCGGACTCATCAGGCCATTCTCCAGCGCCATGGTCACGGTGCCGATGGTGCCGTGGCCGCACATCGGCAGGCAACCCGACGTCTCGATGAACAGGATGCCGATGTCGCAGTCGGCCCGCGTCGGCGGATAGAGCATCGAGCCCGACATGACGTCATGGCCGCGCGGCTCGAACATCAGGGCGCGGCGGATCCAGTCATGGCGCGCCAGGAAGTCCTGGCGCCGCGCGCTCATGCTGTCGCCGCGCAGGATGGGCGCGCCGCCGGTGACCAGGCGCACCGGGTTGCCGCAGGTGTGGCCGTCGAGACAGGTGAAGGTGTGTTGTGCCATGGACGCGCCGCCCGCCGCGTCAGGCGCGGGCCGGCGCCATGTCGCGCAGCCAGCGCCGCAGCTGGCCGGGACTGCGGAAGACGCGCACGTCGAGCTCGCCGTAGTCGCCGCTGTCGATATCGGCCTTGAAGCGGTCGCGGTTGCGGCGATGGGTCTTCAGCGCCCACAGCAGGATGGAGTCGCGGCTCAGAAACGCCTTGCGCAGCGATTCACGGTTGCCGGTGTTCCACAGCTCCTCGCGGCTGATGATCCGCCCGATCGTGCGGCGCAGCAGCCGCCACAGCACCAGCGGCAACGGGAAGTCGAGCCAGATCAGCGTGTCGGCACGGCCCCACACCAGGTCGCGCACCTGGCTGTAGTTGCCGACGATGATCCAGCCATCGGCCGCCGTCGCCGTCTCGACGCGGTAGCGGAACAGCTCGTAGAGCGCCGGCTGCCACTCGGGCATCCAGAACAGCGCATCCAGCTCGACGTGCGATAGCGACAGGGCGCGCGCCAACTCGCCGGCCAGCACGCTCTTGCCCGAGCCGGTGGTACCGACGATGGCGATGCGGCGCTTCGTCCGGCTGCCGGCGCGCGCGGGCGTCTCAAAGCTGTCGGCGATGTCGCACATCGCGTCGCGGCTCAGCGTCGTGGAGTTGGCCATTGCACCTGCGACTGTGCCGATGACCGCGCGGCCGTCAAGAGCGCGAAATGTATCAGGTCGAGTCGCTGAGGCGATGCTCGATTCGCTGGGAGCATACCGCTGCAAGGAAACCAGCCCCGGCACGGTGGTCTTACGCTGGGAGCGCGCCTCACTCCGCCGCCATCTTGAGGGCCGGTCGCGTGCGCACCGCCTCGGCCATGACCGCTTCGACATGCGCGCGGTCGGCGCCCTGCAGCGGCAGGCGCGGCGGGCGGGTCACGTCGCTGCCGCGGCCCATGATCTTCTCGCAGAGCTTGATGCACTGCACGAGATCGGCGCGTGCGTCCAGGTGCAGCAGCGGCATGAACCAGCGGTACAGCGCCATGGCCTCGTCGAAGCGGCGGTCGCGGGCCAGCTCGAACAGCCGGTTGGCCTCGATCGGGAAGGCATTGGACATGCCTGATACCCAGCCGACGCAGCCCAGCAGCACCGACTCGACGATCACGTCGTCAAGGCCGCAGAACAGCACAAAACGGTCGCCGACGGCGTTCTGCAGGTCGATGTAGCGCGACGTGGCGCCCGAGCTTTCCTTGATGCAGACGATGGTGTCGCAGTCGGCCAGCTGCGC
>JAHCJT010000128.1 GCA_026126245.1 Alphaproteobacteria bacterium | reverse complement strand
GCTTCTTTGCGAGGACCGCCGGTGTCGCGACGACGACCCACACCCGCGAGGCGACCGTCATCCAGACCCGCCACCGCATCCCCGAGACGCCCCTCGCCGAGGGCCAGATCCTCGTCTACCAGGTGCCGATCCCCGAGCCGCTCCGCTTCCTCGAGCCGCGCGAGACCGAGACGCGCGCGATGCACGCGCTCGAGGAATACGGCCTCGTCCACGTCAAGCTCTACGAGGACATCGCCCGCCACGGCCACATCGCCACCACCTACGCCTATCCGGTCAAGGTCGAGGGGCGCTACGTCATGGACCCCTCGCCGATCCCGAAGTTCGACAACCCGAAGATGGACCGCTCGCCGGCGCTCCAGCTCTTCGGCGCCGGGCGCGAGAAGCGCATCTATGCCATCCCGCCGCACACTTCGGTGGTCAGCCTCGACTTCGAGGACCATCCCTTCGAGGTCCAGACCGTCACCGAGCCCTGCGCGCTGTGCGGCTCCAACGACAGTTTCCTCGACGAGATCGTGGTCGACGACAGCGGCAGACATGCGTTCGTCTGCTCCGACACCGACTATTGCGAACGCCGCCGCGCCGAAGGCCATGAGGGCGCCGGCATGCCGGAAGGTTATCTCCGGCCACGTTCCCTCCCCCGCGAAGTGAGGGATATGGCCGATGACCAGAGGGGCAGCCCGCGTGGTGACTCCGAAAAGACACAACGCCAGCCGACCTCCGCCCCTTCAGGGCACCCTCCCACGCCATGGCGTGGGGAGGAAGCGCCTCCGGAGGGAGGCGACCGATGAAGGAGCAGCCGATCCTCGAGGTACGGGGTCTCACCAAGCGTTTCGGGCGACGCACCGCGGTGTGCGACGTCGGGTTCGAATTGTGGCCGGGCGAGGTGCTAGGCATCGTTGGCGAGTCCGGCTCGGGCAAGACCACCTTGCTGAATTGCGTCGGCGGCCGTCTGCCGGCCGACAGCGGCGAAGTGCGCTACCGTACCGCCGCCGGACCGGTGGTCGACATGTTGGCGCTGGCCGAGGCCGAGCGGCGCCGGCTGCTGCGAACGGAATGGGGCTTTGTGCACCAGAATCCGCGCGACGGACTGCGGCTGGATGTCAGCGCCGGCGGCAATGTCGGCGAGCGCCTGATGGCCCTGGGACACCGTCACTACGGCAAGCTGCGGCAATCGGCGATCGACTGGCTGGCGCAGGTCGAGATCGATACGGCGCGTATCGACGACCCGCCGCGCGCCTTCTCGGGCGGCATGCAGCAGCGTCTGCAGATCGCCCGCAACCTCGTGACGCACCCGTGCGTGGTGCTGATGGACGAGCCGACCGGCGGGCTGGATGTGTCGGTGCAGGCGCGCCTGCTCGACCTGTTGCGTCGCCTCGTGCGCGAGATCGGCGTATCGGCGGTCATCGTGACCCATGACCTGGGCGTCGCGCGCCTGCTGGCCGACCGGCTGCTGGTGATGAAGGGCGGCGAAGTGGTCGAGGGCGGCCTGACCGATCGTCTTCTCGACGACCCGCACCATCCCTACACCCAGCTTCTCGTTTCCTCCGCGCTTTCGGTGTGACCATGCGTGCCGACGATCCCGTGCTTCGCATCAGCGGCCTATGCAAGAGCTTCACGCTGCATCTGCGCGGCGGGGTGAGGATCGATGCGCTGCGCGGCATTGATCTCGACCTCTTTCCCGCCGAGTGCCTGGTACTGCGCGGACCGTCCGGTGCCGGCAAGAGTACGCTGATGCGCTGCGTCTACGGCAACTACGCCGCCGACAGCGGCAGTATCCGTGTGGCGTACGCCGGCGGCTGGGTCGAACTGGTCGGTGCGGTGCCGCGCCAGATTCACAGCCTGCGCCGCGACACGCTGGGCTACGTCAGCCAGTTCCTGCGCGTCATCCCGCGGGTGCCGGCACTCGACATCGTGGCCGAGCCGCTGTTGACGCGCGGCGTGGCACCCGGTGACGCACGCAGGCGCGCGGCGGGCTTGCTCGAGCGGCTGAACATCCCGTCCCGTCTGTTCGATTTGCCGCCGGCCACGTTCTCCGGCGGCGAACAGCAGCGCGTCAACATCGCGCGCGTATTCGTGGCGCGTTATCCGATCCTGCTGCTCGATGAGCCGACCGCATCGCTCGACGAGGCCAATCGAAACGTGGTGCTCGACCTGATCCAGGAAGCGCGTCGCGATGGCGCGGCCATCCTCGCGATCCTGCACGACCAGGCGGCGCGCGAGGCGCTGTCGACGCGCGTCTTCGAACTGACACCGCGGTTGGCGGAGGTGGCCTGATGCAGGAACTGGTCCTGACGGACACCAGGATCGTTACGCCGCAGGCCGTGCTCGACGGCACGGTCGTCGTGCGCAACGGCATGATTGCTGCCGTCGACGGCGGCCGTTCGCAGGCCGGTGAGCGGCTCGATGGCGACTACCTGATTCCCGGTCTGGTCGAGTTGCACACCGACAACATGGAGCGGCATTTTGCGCCGCGGCCGGGTGTGCACTGGCCGCCGGTGTCGGCGGCGCTGGCGCATGATGCCCAGATCGCGGCCGCCGGCATCACCACAGTGTTCGATGCCATCGCGCTGGGCTCGCTGCAGGACCACGATCTGCGCGTCATGGCGTTGAACGAAATGCTGGGCGGCCTGCGCACGGCGCAGGACAACGGCATGCTGCGCAGCGAGCACCTGCTGCACCTGCGCTGCGAGGTCAGCTACCCCCAGATGCCGCAGCTTCTGGCTGGCATGATCGACGATGCGCGCGTTCGGCTGGTATCGATCATGGACCATACGCCCGGCCAGCGGCAGTTCGTGAATCCCGAGAAGTACCGCGTCTACTGGAAGGGCAAGAACGGCTTCAACGACGAGCAACTCGATGCCTATCTCGAGGCGTCGTGCGAACGCGGCCGGCGGTATAGCGCCGACAATCGCCGGGCTGTCGTGGCGATTTGCGCGGCGCGCGGCATGCCGCTGGCCAGCCACGACGATGCGACGCCCGAGCATGTCGCCGAGGCCCTCGCCGACGGTATGGTGGTGGCCGAGTTTCCGACCACCGTCGAGGCGGCGCGCCTGTCGCGCGCCGGTGGCATGAAGGTGGTGATGGGTGGTCCCAATCTCGTGCGCGGCGGCTCGCATTCCGGCAACATCTCGGCCGGCGCCCTGGCACAACACGGACTGCTCGACATCGTTTCCTCGGATTATGTGCCGAGCAGTCTGATCGAGTCGGCGTTCAAGCTGGCACGCGAGATCGACGGCTTGGACCTGCCGCGAGCGATGGCGGCGGTGTCCAAGACGCCCGCGGAGGCGGTCGGGCTCGACGATCGGGGAGCGATTGAGGCAGGGCGTCGCGGCGATATGGTCCGGGTTCGCGTGGTGGAAGGACAGCCCGTGGTACGCGCCGTCTGGCGTTGCGGAATGAGGGTCGCATGATGACGGTCGATGATCTGTTTGTGCTGCTCGGTGGCGCCGGCTCGCGCCAGTATGGCGGCGAAGCGGTATCGCAGCTGGCGCACGCGCTGCAGGCGGCAACCCTTGCCGTCGAGGCGGGCGAGCCGGCTACAGTGGTGATCGCCGCGTTGTTCCATGACGTCGGCCATCTCGTCGGCGAGGGCGACCAGGGACAGGCGGACCGTGGTATCGACGAGCGCCACGAGGAGGCGGGCGCCGAGGTTCTGCGGCCGTTGTTCGGCGACGACGTGGCCGAGACCGTGCGCCTGCATGTCGCGGCCAAGCGCTGGCTGTGCTTCGCCGAGGGCGGCTACTGGGATTCGCTGTCGCGGGCGTCGAAAGTCAGCCTGGGCGTGCAGGGCGGGCCGTTTGATGCGGCGCAAGCGGCGGCGTTCCGCGACTTGCCGCAAGCCGACGCGGCGATCCGGCTGCGTCGCTACGATGACCTTGCCAAGGTGCGCGGCAAGGGCACGCCCGGTCTCGACGAGTTCCGTGCCTGGGCAACGCGCCTGCGCGCCGATGCCTGACGGCAGCCGACTGGTCCTCGTCGTCGGGCCCAGCGGCGCCGGCAAGGACAGCGTCATTCGTGGCGCGCGGGCGGCGCTGGCACGCCGCCCGGATGTCACCTTTCCGCGCCGCATCATTACGCGCCCGCGCGATCCGACGGGCGGCGAAGACCACGATCCCTGTGATCCGCAGACGTTTCTTCGTCGTGCCGAAGACGGCGAATTTGCCCTGCACTGGCGAGCCAACGGCCTGAGCTATGGCGTGCCGGCAGGCATCGACGCCGATCTTGCCGTCGGTCGCGCCGTCGTCGTCAACGTCTCACGCGGCATCGTCGCGGCGGCCGAAGCGCGCTACCCTGGCCTCGCCGTCTGTGTCGTCACGGCTTCGTCGTCGACCCGGGCCGCTCGGCTGCACCAGCGCGGTCGGGAATCGGCAGTCGACATCCGGACGCGCCTCGATCGCGCCGACGCCTTTGCCGTCGTGGCGCGCCGCGTCTTTGAGATCGACAACGACGGTCCGCTGGACGTCAGCGTGGCGGCACTGGTGCAGACGATCGCTCTGGCGCTGGGCAAGGGCGTGTCCCCTGCCGGCGCTCAGTCCGATAGGCGCGAACTGGCCAGCGGGTAACGGGCGACCTGGCGGAACGGCGCACCGCGCGCCAGTTCGACAAACAGCCATAGCGAATCGATCTTGGCGGGCCGGGCCAACGCCGGCGCGAGATAGTCTTTCAGTGCCGGCACGGCACGGGCGCGCGCGCCGTCGTCAAGCCTCCCCGTCAGCGTGAAGTGCAGGCGGAAATCGTCCATGACATAGGGGTAGCCCCACTGGACAAGATTCGCCTCCTGTCGGGGCGTCAGCCCGGCGGCGCGGCGGCGCTTCAGCTCGGCGGCCTCCGACGGGCGTCGGAACGGATCGAAGGCGCGTACGACATCGTCGACCAGCAGCCGCAGGGCCGGCGGCGGTTCGACAGGGCGCAGCGCTACGAATTGCGACAACTCGGCCACCTCGAGGTGCCCCAGGAGCACGGGGTCGCGCGTCGAGACGAAACGCCGCAGGGCTTCATCGAGCGCCACGGCCGAGGCGCCATCGGCGAGCCGGAACGGCGGCTTCAGGGTACCGTGAAAGCCGTAGCGCGCTGGCTCCGCCGTCCAGGCCGCGGCCGAGCTTTCGTCGATGCCGTCGAGCACGGGCCGCGGCAGGCCGATGCCGCGCGCGGCATCACGGCCCAGCCAGGCGCTGGCCAGGTGGTGCAGCATGCTGGCGGGATCGGCGGCGGCGTAGATGGCGCAACGGTACACGGGCTGCTCGGACTGTGGTCTGGACAACTCTGCAATCCCATCATGACTCGCCGATGTCGGAATCGTCATCCGCCAAGACGTCGTGTCATAGTCCGTGCGTGCGCCGCCATCCTGCGGCGGTCTTGCGGCCGGTGCCCGGCCGATATCGGGGTGCATTCCGTTGGCCAAACGCGTGCGGCACGTGCCGGAGGATGGTCGCTGATCGATGACAGCGCTCGTCACAGTGGCGTTCGCGTTGACCTATGTCGGCATGGCGCTCGGCCGCGTTCCGGGGCTGGGCATCGACCGCGCCGGCATCGCCATGATCGCGGCGGTGGCGCTGGTGGCAGGCGGCGCGCTGCCGGTGGACCATCTGGCGGGTGCGGTCCATTTTCCGACCTTGCTGCTGCTGGCCGGATTGATGATCCTGTCGGCGCGCGTCGGTGCTGCCGGATTCTATGACGCGGCGGCCGCCTGGATCGCGCGCCAGGCCGGCCGGCCGCAGCATCTGCTGGCATTGACGATCGGCGCCGGCGGCCTGCTGTCGGCCGTGCTGGTCAATGATATCGTCGTCTTCGCGATGACCCCTTTGCTGTGTGCCGGTCTCGCAGCCCGCAAGCTCGATCCCCGACCCTTCCTCTTTGGCTTGGCAGCCGCCAGCAACGCCGGATCGGCCGCCACGTTGATCGGAAACCCCCAGAACATCGTGATCGGCCAGGTCGGCAATCTTGGATTCTGGTCGTACCTGGCGATGGCCATCGTGCCGTCGCTGATCGCACTGGCGATCACGTTCAGGTGCATCGCGACTGTCTGGCGATCCAGCCTCATCGCGGCGGCTGACGAGGCACCCGGGGCGGTGCCCTCGTTCGACCGACGCCAGGCGGGCTTCTGCGGCCTTGGCCTTGTCGCCCTGCTGGCGCTGTTCGCGACGCCCCTGCCGCGGGAGATATCGGCGTTGCTGGTCGCCGCCTGCCTGATCGTGAGCCGCACGGTGCGCAGTCGCCAGCTGCTGGACGAGATCGACCTGCCTTTGCTGATCCTGTTCGCCAGCCTGTTCATCATCAACGATGCGTTCGCCCGGACGGGCCTGGCCGAGCAGGCGCTTCGTGCCCTGGCGGCGGAGGGCTTGCTACCGGACCGCCTTTCCGTGCTGGCGCCGGCGACGCTGCTGCTCAGCAATACGATCGGCAACGTTCCGGCGGTCGTGATGATCCTGAAGGTGTGGCAAGGCATACCACCAGGCGTTCTGACGGGCCTTGCCATCTTGTCGACGCTGGCCGGCAACCTGTTTCTGGTCGGCAGTCTGGCGAACCTGATCGTCGTCGAGCGGGCGCAGACCGAGGGCGTGCATCTCTCGTTTCGCGATCACGCCCGGGCCGGCGTGCCGATCACGCTGCTGTCCATGCTCGCGGCCGGAGTCTGGCTCTGGGTCTCGGGACAGATGGGCCTCTGAGCTGAGAAGGCTGCCCCGGCTATCCGTCGTTGCCCGTCAGGCGCGCGCCGGCAGCAGCTGCGGCAACGTGTGCGCCGTGACGCCGGGCGGCTCGCCGTCGTAGCGTTCGATCTCGACCAGGCAGGTTTGCGCCGTGCAGCCCTGCGACAGCTGCGAGGCACCGCGATCCAGCGTCAGGACGTTGGGATTGCCGTGCTTTTCCAGCGGCCGGTTGGCGCCGGTGTCGTGCGGGTCGAACCAGGCACCGGTCGACAGGCGGGCCACGCCCGGGCGAATCGCGTCGCTGACAATGGCGGCCGACACGCAGGCACCGCGGTCGTTGAAGATGCGCACGAAATCGCCATCGGCGATGCCGCGCGCGGCGGCATCGTGTCGACTGATGGTGACCGGCTGTCGTCCCTTGACCTTGGCCGCCTGGCTGTACGGGCTGTGGTCGAGCTGGCTGTGCAGCCGCGTCGTCGGCTGGTCCGACAGCAGATGCAGGGGAAAGCGCGCCGCCGTGGCGCCGCCCAGCCATTCGGTCGGCGCCATCCACACGGGATGGCCGGGGCAGTCGCCGTAGCCGAAGCCGGCGATCCGCTCGGAATAGATCTCGATTTTGCCCGATGGTGTCTTGAGCGGATGCCCGTCGGGATCATGCCTGAAGTCGGCGAGGAAGATCGGTGGCTCGAAGGAGCCCTCGACGGTGACAATTCCGGCTGCCCAGAAGGTGGCGAACGGCGGCAGATCGACGTTGCTGCCGCGGGCCCGCTCGCGGGCGGTCTCGTACAAATGCTCCAGCCACTGCGCCACGCTGCGGTTCTCGGTGTAGGTCATGCCTGCGCCCAGCCGCCCGGCGATATCGCTGAAGATCGCGAAATCGTCGCGTGCCTCGCCGGCCGGTTCGCACGCCCTGCGCATCGCCACGATGTGCCGCTCGCGCGACGCGAAGCCGATGTCGTTGCGTTCGAGCGCCGTCGTTGCCGGCAGCACGATGTCGGCGAATTTCGCGGTCGGCGTCCAGAATTGCTCGTGCACCACGATGGTCTCGGGCTTGCGCCACGCCTGCATCAGGCGATTGAGGTCCTGATGGTGGTGGAACGGGTTGCCGCCCGCCCAGTAGATCAGGCGGATGTCGGGGTAGACGTGGTTGCGCCCGTTGTAGGCGAAGGTAGCGCCGGGATTGAGCAGCATATCGGCGATGCGGGCCACGGGGATGAAGGCACTGACCGCGTTGTCGCCCTGCGGCAGGGTCGGGCCGCCGAAGCGTGCATGCGGGCTGCCCATCAGGTTGGTGGCGCCATAGCCGACACCGAAGCCGCCACCGGGCAGGCCGATCTGGCCGAGCATGCACGCCAAAGTCACCAGCGTCCAGAACGGCTGCTCGCCATGCTGCGCCCGCTGCAGCGACCACGAGATATTGAGCATCGTGCGTCGCGCCGCCATGTCGCGCGCCAGCGCGACGATGCGCGCGGCGGGCACGCCGGTGATCGCCTCCGCCCAGGTCGCGTCCTTGGCCTGGCCGTCGCTGGCGCCCGTGAGATAGGCGGCAAATCGGTCGAAGCCCACGGTATGGCGCGCCAGGAAGTCGGGCGCGTGCAGTCCCTCGGCATGCAGCGTGTGCGCCAGCGCCAGCATCAACGCCGTGTCGGTGTTGGGCCGGATCGCGATCCAGTCGAAAGCGCCACCGGTGTCGAGGTCGTCGCGCGTCGGCGTGACGTTGACAAAGCGCGCACCGGCGGCCCGCATGGCGAACAGGCCGTCCCGCAGTCGATGCTCGCTGGTGCCGCCCTGGCTGATCTGGGCATTCTTGTGCGGTACGCCGCCGAAGGTGACGAACAATTCGCAGTGCTTCGCCAGGACGTCCCAGCTGGTCATCGACGACATCAGCTCGTCCATCGACATCACGATATGCGGCATCAGCACGCGTGCCGCGCCGAGGCTGTAGGAATCGACGTGCCGGACATACCCGCCGATGGCGTTGAGGAAACGGTGGATCTGGCTCTGCGCGTGATGAAACCGCCCCGCGCTCGACCAGCCGTAGGAGCCGCCGAAGATCGCCTCGTTGCCATGACGGCCCTTGACCCGCGCCAGCTCGTCGGCCACCAGGCGAATGGCCTCGTCCCAGCCGACCTCGACAAACGCCTCGCGGCCACGCAGGTCCGGCCGACTGCCGGGCCCGCCGTCGAGCCAGCTGCGGCGTACGGCCGGCCGGCGCACACGCAGGCGCGCGACCTCGTCGCTCAGGGCATACAGGCCGATCGGCGAAGGGTCGGGGTCGTCGGGAAAGGGCCGCAGCGCCTTGGCTCGGCCGTCGTCCCATTCGACCTCATAGACGCCCCAGTGAGACGATGTCAGCGTGCGTGTCGGCGTCATCAGTCGTCCTTGGGCAGTGGGAGTGGACCTCGCTTTGGTCCGCCATGCGCCCTACGGCCCCTGCCAGCCCTGCAGGACGTCGATCTTGGCCTTGCGCTGCTCGGCGCGCGACTTCTTGAAGTCGTGCATGAAGGGCGCCGTGTCGAACGAGCCATATGCCGGGTTGGGCAGCATGATCCACTCGCGGCCCCAGCGTTCGATGTTGGCTTCGTAGGCCTTCAACCGGTCCGACTCGCTGCCACGGTAGGCGTCGCTGAAGTCGCCGAAATTGTCCCCGAGGTTGAGCAGCACGCGATAGTCCTTGGTGATATGCGCCCGGCGCGTGCCCTTGGCCGAGCCCCAGTCCGGCCGCTCGCGCGCCATCAGGAACGTGTCGACGTTGCCGCCCATCGGGAAGCCCAGTTTCTCCATGTTCTTGCGCGTCGGCTCTTCTTCATCAGCGGTGCGGTTGGAAACGTAGAACACCTTGACGCCCTTGGAGTCGGCGTACTTGGCGAACTCGACGGCACCCGGCATCGCGGTCGAGATCTGCGCCGAGACGAACTTGGTCCACGTCTTGGATGAGAAAGTCTGGTCGGCCTTGAGCATCCAGACCTGATAGGCGGAGTTGTCGAGCACGGTTTCGTCAATGTCGAGAATGACCGCCGGCGGCAGGCTCTCGTAGGCGCCGGTCTGTTCGGCTGGCGCGCCAGTCCACTTGGGATCGGCCAGCGCCTGGTCAAGCCGGATGCGGGCGAGCGCGAAGGCGGCGAGGCAATTGGCCTTGTACTCGACCGAACGTTGCATCCACAGCGTGGCGTTCAGGATGTCGTGCGGCGGTGGCCCTTCCTGCGCGCGCCCCGCTGCCAGCGGCGTTGCCAGCACGGCGAGGCCCAGCGCAAGGGCACGCAAAAGGACTGCGGAACGCCCGAAGCGAACGGTCATGGCAGGCTCCCCCAAGGTCGGCGACGCGGGGCCCGGACGGCGCCCCGCCGCGGGCATCCTACACCGAAGCGGCATGCCCGGCGATGCGTGCCGTCAGCCGACGGCGGGTGTCGCGGTCGACGAAGGCGGCGGCCACGGCGGTTTCGGTGATGTCCAGCAACTGGCGGGGCGTCAGGCCGAAGGCATGGCCCGCCGTCGCGTATTCCCGGCCGATCGAGGTGTCGAAATAGGGCGGATCGTCGGAATTCAAGGTCACCTTGCACCCGGCGTCGATCAGCCGGCGCAAGGGGTGGCTGGCCAGATTGCGGTAGACGCCCAGCGCGATGTTGCTGCCGGGGCAGACCTCCAGCACGACGCCCCGGCGCGCGATTTCATCAAGCAGGCGGGGGTCTTCGCTGGCGCGCACGCCGTGCCCGATCCGCGACACCGGCAGGGCGTCGAGGGTGGCGCGCACGCTCTGCGGCCCGGCGACCTCGCCGGCGTGCGCCGTGCAGGGATAGCCGGCGTCGGCGACCAGACGGAAGGCCGGCGCGAAGTCGGCCGGCGCGTAGCGCAGTTCGTCACCGGCCATGCCGAAGCCCACGACATAGGGATGCGGTGCCGCCAGCATGGTGCGGGCCACCGCCAGCGCCCGCTCCGGTCCGCGGTGGCGCAGACAGATCGGGATGATGCGCCCGACGATGCCGCATTCGGCCTCGGCGGCATCGATGCCGGCGGCCAGGCCCTCCAGTTGCGCCGCATAGTCCATGCCGACATCCTCGACATGCTCGGGCGAGGAAAATACCTCGACGTAGATGGCGCCTTCGCGGGCGCAGCGGCCGAGATAGTCGTAGATCACGTCACGATAGTCTTCCGGCCGGCGCATGGCGTCGCAGGCGGCATCGTAGGCCGCGAGGAAGCTGATGAAGTCCTTCCATGCGAAGCGCGTACCGTCGGCGAACAGCGAGTCGGGGAGGTCGATGCCGTTGCGCCGCGCCAGGCGCCTGACCAGATCGGGCGGCGCCGACCCCTCGATGTGGCAGTGCAATTCGGCCTTGGGCAGCGCAGCGATGGCGTTCAAGCGAAACCTCGGAGCGGCCGTCCCGGGCGCTGCAGCCAGTTGTCGGCGGCGTAGTGGGCGCCGCCGTCGATCACATGCAGGCTGTAGGCGTGGCGCGGCCGTGGCGAGGTGTTGGCGCCGCTGGCATGCGGCAGCAATCCATGCAGCACCACGACGCTGCCGCGCGGCACCTCCAGCGCCACCTGCGGCGCCGCGGGCCAGGGCGTGGTGTCGATCGTCTCCATCGCCAGCGCGCCGTCGCGGTAGCGGAAACGCCGCCGCAACGGCCCGCGATGCGCGCCCGCAATCGCGGTCAGGCAGCCGTTACCGGTGTCGGCATCGTCTAGCGCCAGCCAGAACCCCACGACGCTCGATGGCTCGGTGTACAGGAACGTCGCGTCCTGGTGCCAGTCGACCTCGCCGCCGATCTGCGGCTGCTTGAAGATGTACATCGACTGCAGCAGCAGTGGGCGCGCCAGGCCAAGCGCGCCGGCCAGCGAAGCGAAACGCGCGCTCCGCGAGACACGGTCGAACACCGGATCGAGATCGTGCAGCGCGTGGCCGATCTTGTTGAGTGCCAGCGCCTTGGGGACCACCAGCCGGCCGGCGGCGTCGAAGGCACCGTCCTCGAAGAAGAAGCGGATGGCGCCGCCCGAGTCGCGGAAATAGGCGTCACGGGCATGCGCCTGGGTCAGTGCCGAGAAGACGGTGTGCGACGACGCCGGATCGAAGGCCTCGACCAGCTCGGCGGCGCGCACCTTCAATGTCCCGCAATCCGCTGCCGGGACGAAACCTTCCAGGATCAGGAAGCCGTCGCGGTCATATGCTTGGCGCATCGCAGCCGTCAGCTCACCGCCGGCGCCGCAGCGGAAGCGCGCCACGCCGGCGCTTGCCTCATGGCGCGCGGCTTGCCCGCTCACGCCACCTGCTCCCTGTCGCGTTGCGCACTGGTGGCATTGCGATCGAAACGGGCGCGGATCACCGATGTTGGCGGCGGCGCAGTGTCACCGAGGTGAATGGCGTGGCGCAGCGCGGCAATCGCCACGTCGGCCGAAGCCGCGTCGGCCGCGTGAACCATCGCAAGCGGCTGGCCGGCAGCGACAGCTTGTCCGACGCCGATCACCTCCGTCAGTCCGACGGCCGGATTGATCGCATCGCTGGCACGGCGCCGGCCACCGCCCAGGCCGACCACGGCCAGCCCGATGTCACGCGTCGCCATGTCGGTGACGACTCCGGCACGTTCAGCCGTACAGGCGCGCACGACGGACGCCCGCGGCAGGTAACGTTGGGGCCGTTCGACGACATCGGCGGGCCCGCCCAGCGCCTGCACCATGCGGCCGAAGATGGCCGCGGCGCGGCCGTCGGCAAGGGCGGCTTCGGCTTTCGTGCGACCGTCCACCACTGAACCGGCCAGATTGCCCAGCACCAGCATCTCGGCGGCCAGCGCCAGCACCACCGCGTGCAGGCGCGCGTCGCGCGACGTCGGTGTCGTCAGGTAGGCGACCGCTTCGGCCACTTCCAGCGCGTTGCCCACGGTCGTGCCCAGTACCTGGTCCATGTCGGTGATCAGCGCCGTGGCCGGCAGTCCGGCGCCGTCGGCGACGGCGACGATGCTGTTGGCCAGCTCGCGCGCCATCGCCTCGCTGGCAGCAAACGCCCCGGAGCCGGTCTTGACGTCCATCACCAGTCCGGTCAGCCCCTCGGCCAGTTTCTTGGACAGGATCGAGGCGGTGATCAGCGGGATCGACTCCACCGTCGCCGTGACGTCGCGGATGGCGTAGAGCCGGCGATCGGCCGGCGCCAGATCGTCGGTCTGGCCGATGATGGCGCAGCCCACCTCGCGCACCACGCGGCGAAACAGCGGGAGATCAGGATCGGCGCGATAGCCTGGAAGCGCCGCCAGCTTGTCGAGCGTGCCGCCGGTATGGCCCAGTCCACGGCCCGAGATCATGGGCACGAAACCGCCGCAAGCCGCCACGATCGGCGCCAGCATCAGGCTTACCTTGTCGCCGACACCGCCCGTCGAATGCTTGTCGAGCACCGGGCCAGGCATGTCGTCCCAGCGCAGGCTCGCGCCTGAGCGCGTCATGCCGGCGGTCAGCGCCACGCATTCGTCGCGGCTCATGCCGCGCAGGAAGGCAGCCATGGCGAAGGCGGCGACCTGCGCGTCGCTCAGGCTGCCGTCGGTGATGCCCTGCACGACGAAAGCGATCTGGTCGGCCGACAGCGTCTGGCCGTCGCGCTTCTTGCGGATGATCTCCTGCGGCAGCACGGCCACTAGCTCCCGCCATTCTTCGCGGC